>CAISTY010000199.1 GCA_903888515.1 Akkermansiaceae bacterium
CTCGGGAAAAACCGTGGTGGCCATCTCCGCAGGTGCCAGCCACAGTCTCGCCTTGTGCTCGGACGGCACCGTGGCCGCATGGGGCCTGAATACCAACGGTCAGTTGGGTGACAACACCACGGACCCACGCAACGTGCCCGTGGCGGTCATCAGAACATCAGGCGCATTGTTTGAAAAAACAATCACCATGATTTCCGCCGGAGGTTTCCACAGTCTGGCCCTCTGCTCGGATGGAACCGTGGCCGCATGGGGATTGAACTCCTCCGGTCAGTTGGGAAATGGCAACAATACCCAGAGCTCCCTGCCGGTGGCGGTGTTCAGCACGGGTGTTCTCAACGGAGAATCCGTTTTCATGGTTTCCGCCGGTGCCAACCACAGCATCGCGCAGTGCACCGATGGAACCGTGGCCACCTGGGGCATGGGAACCAATGGCCAATTGGGCAATAATAACATGTCCGACAGCAATGTGCCGGTCTTGGTGGATGGCTCTGGATTGGACTCCGGCTGGTTCGGGGGGGAGGTCAGCGGATTCGCCGGCGTGATCAGCGGCCCGGCCGCCGACCATGCGCTCGCGGTCGTCGCCTCGCCGGAGATCGATCTCTCACATTGTGGGTTCCACAAACAGATCACTTACACTCAGTCGAGTGGCGCGGATCCCACTCTTGATACAGATTCGCCTTTCAATTTCTACAGCTACGCCAACCAGGGCCCGATGGGTGCTTTGCTTGCCAGTTCCTCCCTGACTCCGCCGGTAGGAGGTACGGGACTTGCGGTTTATGAGAACGGTTCGAACGGTTTGCAGTTGAGCCAGACCTTCCGCACCAAGACGGACATGGACACCGCCTATCCCACGGGCACCTATCAGATGTCTATTCACACCTCCACACCCAATCTCTATCCGGTGGCCCTCATCCTTGGCGTTGATAACTACCCTGCTGTTCCCAAAATCACCGGCACGAGCAACGCCACCTGGGAGAATGGGGTTTTGAAGATCACCAACACGGCCAACGAGACCGTCATCACCTGGGACAACCCTTTCAGCAATGATACATGGTTCCAAATTGATAATACGCAAATCCACAAGGACAATTCCACCCCATCCACCAGTTTCACCATTCCGGCCAACTCCCTGGTGGGACCCAACTCGTTCTACCGGGCCTCTGTCATGTTGATGAAAGGTTCGGCCACTGCCAGTATTTCCGGTCTGCCAGGCACCCAGGCGGATTCGGGTTATCAGACGCAGGTGCAGTTCATGATCCAGGTCGGGACCCCGACATCAGAAGAGCCCCCGATGTATCTCATGATCAAGGCTCACAACCAGGTGCAGTCTTCCAACAATGATCCGGTGGATGCGCCCAACCCTCTCCCCGACTCGGACCTCGCACCTTATTCCCTGACCGTCGAGTCTCCCGTGGGTGGCACCCTGACTGGTCCTTCCGCAACCAGTTTCCCGCTGAACCTCCATGCCGATAGCGACGGCCCCTCGTATGAATACCTGAGCCCCTCCGCTACAAGCGCCACCGCCCTCAATGCCTCCCATCCCAACGGAACCTACACCTTCCCCGGCGAAGCAGTCACCGTCGACATGCCCGCCGACGCCTATCCGGCCACGGCGAAGATCCTGTCTGTGAACGGGGGAACGCCGGTGTGGAATGCCCAGGGCCAGCTTGCGCTCGATCCCACTATTGAAAACACAATTACATGGTCCGCCGTCAGTGTGCCGAATTTCGCCACACAGGGACACCAATCGATGGAGTTTGCAAACTATCGTGATTATAACTTCGAGAGCATCGAAATCGAGCGCGGGGTATTGACGGCAGATCCCAACGAACCTCCGGAAACCTCGATCACAATTCCAGAATCATCGATGACTCCGACATATACCTATATGGGTTATATCGGGTATGCATATGCACCCGGGATTTACCAACCAAGTACCGGCGTGTATGCGCTCGGTGGCCACGAAACATACAACCAGTTCATGGCCGGCGCCCTCAAGCCGCAAACCATCACGTTCGGAACCATTCCGTCCAAAGTCTATCCAAGCACGGCATTCACCATTGGCGCGAGCGCGTCTTCCGGCCTGCCCGTGACCTTTGCAGTCATCTCCGGTCCGGCCACGGTTAACGGCAACACCGTCACCTTGGTCGGCGTGGGGACTGTAACCATCCGTGCCAGCCAGGCTGGCACCGGAGTCCATGCATCCGCGGTCAGCGTCGACCAAAGCTTTGTGGTCTATCCCAACAAGCTGGCGCAGTTTCGCGCAAACAATGGCCTCGCTGCGGACGGTTCCCAGGACCTTTTGACACCCGCAGGCGACGGTGTGCCCAACCTTTTGAAATTCGCCTTCAACATGATCGGCTCTGACCCGGGCCAGGCATCATCCTTGGCCGTGCCCAATGTCCAGATCGTCGGAACCGACGGTGCGGCTGGCCTGCCCCGGCGGGGCGAAAGCGCCGGAAAACTCACGATCACCTATATCCGCCGCAAATCCACATCCACGCCCGGCGTCACCTACGCCGTCGAGTTCTCCAACACGTTGTCCACAGGCTCGTGGGCCATCAATGCCTTCGCAACCGAAAGCGCGGCCAGTATCGACACCAACTTCGAGCGCGTCACCGTCACCGACCACGCCGTCTTCGCGCAACGCTTCGCCAGGGTCAGGGTGATCACCAACTGACGGGGATGTTGCATTTCCCTCCGATCATTCACCCCGCTCTGTTTTAATTGATCTAACAGAGGAACAGAGGGGAGCAGGATGCTCCCCGCACGGTCTGGCGCAGGATGCGCCAGCTACTATCCGGTGGGCTACTATCCGGTGGGCCTCTATCCGGCGGGCTGAAGGATGTGAAATCCCGCTTGAGATCCGGGTGGGATTCGTATATTTTGAAGTTTGAGAAAGGACAATAATACCATGACACAAACAACAAGCGTATTTGCTTCACTCGCCCTCTGCCTGATGATGCAGGGAAATGCGGTCGGGGTGCCGCCCGACCGTTGGCGGCAGGATCCCCCGGATGTGAGCGTCGAATTTCTCGTCGCCGGGCATCCGCTCCCGCAGCAGGCGGCACGTGGCGGCCCGGTCTTCGTGGCCGTTCCGCGCTGGGGAATCGAATACGAGATTCGGATCACGAATCACGAGCGGCATGGCCGAGTTCTGTTCGTCATCGGCGTGGATGGTCTTTCCGTCATGGACGGAAGCAGTGCCTCCGAAAACTCCGGCGGGTACGTGCTTGAGCCGGGAGGCTCGACCCGCATCCGAGGATGGCGCCGAGGCCTCGACCGGGTGGCGGCATTCACGTTTACCCACAGGGACGACAGTTATGCCGGACGGACCGGACGGAGAGACCACATCGGGAAAGTCATGGTTTGGGCGATCCGGGAGCAGAGCCCGGTCATCACGCCGAAGCCAGAAGCAGCGGGGGAAAAAGCAGCCGGCAGAAGCGCCGTTCATTCGAAGGGAGACACCGGCACCGGCTACGGCAATGAATTGGTCGACCGCGTGCGGACAACGCATTTCGCCCGCTCGGGGGCGGTGCGGTGCCTGAACTTCAGCTACAGCTTGCGTCCCACCGTGGAACCCGATTACCAAGGCGGCGGGTCGGGAGGCGCCTACACCCCGCCCCCGCCGGGATGGAAAAAGAAATCTCCGTGATCTCAATCCGGCAATCGGAAAAATGACCGGAGGATCCGCACTTGCATGGCGTGCATGGTGTCCGTAGCTTGGGTTTCGGTCACTACCCGGCGATGGACCCGCAACCCGCTCCAACATTTCAAGCACCGTTACCGGAAGGAAGACCAGGTGTCGGCAAAATGCTGGCAACGATGGCGGTGAGTCTGGGGATGGTGCTGGTGGTGGCCATTGTCGATTACCTCACCGGTTTGGAAATATCGGTGGCATTGCTGTACCTTGTGCCTGTTTGCTGGGGTGCGTGGTTTGGCGGCAGGAATGCGGGCTTGTTTGTCGCCGCAGCCAGCGCCGCCGCCTGGCTGATCCATGTGATGCTCCTGTGCGGCTTTATTGATCATCCCTGGGTGCTCGCTTGGAACACGCTGACACTGGGAGTCAGCTTTGCGCTTGTCGCCGTGTTGATGGCCACTCTCGCGCTCACACAAAAAAACCTCGAAGCGACCGTCACGAAACGCTCGGCCAAATTGCGCGAGGAGGTGATCGAGCGCCGTCAGGCAGAGGAACAACTCCGGCAAGTCAACGCCGAGTTACAGCAGGCACACATGCAGCTCATTGAGGCGGCCAAGATGGAAATGGTGGGCCGCATGGCCGCCGGCGTGGCCCACGAAGTCAAGAACCCGCTGATGATCCTTGGCATGGGTACCGATTACTTTCTCCAGCACCCGGTGACCAGCGAGGCGGAGGCCATGCTGCTCCAAGACATGAAGGACGCGGTCCGCCGGGCCACCCACATCATCAACTTGATGCTCGACTTCTCCAAGCCGCGCCCGTTGCATCTCGTTCCCGAGGATTTGAACACGCTCGTCGAAAACTCCCTCGATCTGGTCCGGCACCAGTTTCTCAAACAAGGCATCGAAGTGGTGCGGGAGTTGCAGGCGGATTTGCCCGCGTTGCCGCTGGACCGCACGCGCATGGAGCATGTTTTCGTCAATTTGTTCACGAATGCCGCGCAGGCCATGCCCGCAGGCGGCACGCTTACGGTGCGCAGTTCGTTGCAGGAGGTATCCGGCGGGAGTTCCGACCCCGGGTGCCGGGTGATGTTGGAAGTGGAGGATACCGGCCCGGGGATTCGTCCGGAGCACCTGCCCAAGATTTTCGAGGCGTTCTATACGACCAAGCCCCCCGGCCAAGGCACCGGATTAGGATTGGCAATTGTCCGCAGGATCCTCCATATTCACGGTGCCAACATTGTGCTTGGCAACCGTTCGGAAGGCGGCGCTCGCGCCACCTTGACATTCAATCCAACACCGAAATCACTACCATGAACAGGAAACGCATCCTCGTCATTGATGACGAAGCCAGCATTACGCGCGGCATCAAGCTCAACCTTGAGGCGCTGGGCACCTTTGAAATACGCCAGGTAAACCACGCGCCGGATGCCGTCCAAAGCGCCCTTGAGTTCAAACCCGATCTTGTTCTGTTAGACATCGTGATGCCGGAGATGGACGGCGGCGAGGTTGCCGCCCGTTTGCGTGAAATCCCGTCATTGAAGGACACGCCGATCATTTTCCTCACGGCCATTGTATCGCATGAGGAAACCCAGGGAGGCGAGGCCTACATCGGTGGCGAAGACTATCTGGCCAAACCCGTGGATCTGGGCACACTGGTCCAAGCCATCAACAACCGCCTGATCAATTGATCGGGCGCAGGCCTGGGATTGGGTCTTGCGAGTAGCTCTCAGACGGGCTATGGTCCGTGTCTCGCACGCGATGGACTTCAGTTTCAATGCTTACCCGCTGCTTGCGAGGTTCATCGCCGCAGGGTCGCCGCTGGATCCGGATCAAATCTTCGGTGGAGCGTCCACGGATGCGGGCGGCTTTCTCAATTTCAATCCTTACAACATTCTAGCGGGGATCGTCTTTGGAATCATTGGCTGGGGCGCGTTTTCCTACGGCAAGAAGCTCGACCTCTGGCAACCCCGCGCGATCGGGGTGGGGTTGATGGTTTTCCCGTATCTATTCAGCAATGCATGGCTTCTCTGGGGTGTGGGGGCGGGCCTGCTGGGACTGCTCTGGCTCTATCACGACGAATAAAAGCGCGTCGCTGTCTCGACCCGCATAACCTCACGCTCCCCGATCACCATCTTGGTCGCGGAGCGACCGCATGATGGTAGCCGTGGGTTTCAACCCACGGTTTTCGCGCGTCCCATGAGGGATCGCGTCACGGAGCGACGCCTGAAACCACGTTGCCCTTTGGTCCACGCCCACATCAAGCGTCGCGACGCGACGCATCATTGTAACCGTCCTAAAATTCTCCCCCTACC
>CAISTY010000200.1 GCA_903888515.1 Akkermansiaceae bacterium
CGCAGCGCGATCTCGACCCGAAGCGATACGTTTGGAAGGCCGAAGGGCAGGAAATCCTCAGAAAAATCCAACGGGCTAAGGACGCCCTCGCCAAGACCAGCGGCAAGAATTAATTATGAATAGCTATTTAACGTCCGGCACCCTAGCGCCAGCCTCTACCCCGCAATCTCCTAGGCTTTCCTTAAACTCCCGATCCAAAAAGATCGACCAACGCCCATACGCCATGAAATCCCTGTTCCGCGTCTTATCCTGGATCCCTTTCCTTGCTTTATATCTAACTGCCGCTCCAGTGCCTGGCGATGCCCGGATGAAGGAATTGCTGGGAGTGCCCGGCAAGATCGACTTCATTGCAGGATTCTGTGACATGCTTGATTCCCTGGAGGCGGGGCAGATCACGGTGTTGCACGATAACCTGGTTGCCGGACTCAAACATGGCACCCTATCAGGCCGTTATTGCGAGACGGCCGTCGAACTGACCGAGCAATGTTGGGTGAAACTCAATCCCAAGGGGTTTCTCGAATCCTGCGCTGCCCGCAAATGCCGGTTTGCCAAAGCTTCACAGCAAGCCGCGCTTGCGGCGTTGCTCGCGACCGACATGGAATCCGCCCTGCGTCTGTTCCTGCTAGTTCCGCTCAACGAGGACTTTGGTGAGCGCCAGGTGTTTTACAAAAACCTGGCGACAATCGATCCGGCGCGAGCCGCGAGGTTTTTCTTCGAGACCACGGAATGCGAAAGGATTTACGACAATCCGATAAGAATCACCTACGGAATATGGGCCAACCGCGATCTCAATGCCGCTTGGGCCAGCGCAGCGGGCATCGAGGATGACAAATGGCGCAGACCCGCTAGAAAAACGTTGTTGGAACATGCCGCTGACAAGAGCATCGACCAGTGGTGCGCACTGATCGATGGGATCGCCGATCCTCGGGAACGAGACAGCGTGATCTACGACTTCATGCAAATGCGCGACGGAAGAAAACCCCAGATCGACATCGATATCGCGCGGCGATTGAACACCCGGGAGACATGGAATCACCTGGCCCGCGCGGGCTCTCTAGGCAAACCCGAGGAAACCGTCTGCAAGTTGCTGGAAATCCTCCCGGACGCGCAGCGCATACCCGTGCTTGCAGAGTATATCAAAGGACAAAGCTACTCACAAGCGGATGCGCAGGCTGTGGAAAAATTCTATGGCAAAATTGCCGACGAGGGAATCCGCAGCGCAATCCGTCTCGAGGTCACCAAGCTCAAGGGCGGGACCCAACTCCCCTCCAAGGAAATGACAGATGATGCGGCTCTGGAAAAGCTGCTAAATGATGGCTGCGCCGATTTTTTCACCATCACGGACGGTGCCAAAAGGGCGGCGCTGGCCAAGGCGTTGTTCGCCCGTTTCCCCGAGCGTTCCTGGCCGTGGCTCTCGCAGATGCAGGATTGTGAGGGTTATGTGATGATGTTCGATAAATTGGCCGCCGCCTGGCCGCTGGAAAAACTCCCGGCCGACACTTCGCGATTTCTGGAAAGTACGGAGCGGAAAGATAATCAGTTTGGAATTGAGTTAGGTTATTGCTGGATGAACCAAGATCCCGAGGCCGCCGTGCCCGTGCTCTTTTCGCGCCACGTCGCACACGCGCAGCAGCTTCGCCTCCGCTTCCCGTTTAATGTTCTCCAGTATAAGAAAAATTGGAATCGCGCGCAGATTGAGGCCTTGGTCGATAGCATCGACAATCCCACGGGACGCGACATCGCCCGCCGGGAAACCGCGCTTTACTATATATCACGCGTATCGCCCGCCGAAGCCCTTCCTCAAATTCTCGCCCTTACGGACAAGAAGGATCGTGACAAGGCAGCGGATGCCTACGTCCGCGCGGGGGCCCGCAATTCCCTGGATGCGGGGTTTCTTCAGAGGATCAAAGAGATCGACCCCGAACACACGGAAATCCGTGACCGCATGTTGGCGCAACTCCCCTATGAAATTCTGGATAGCGGAAAAGCCGATACCAGCTTGATCCCTGAGATGATCGCCGCAATCCGTAATCCCAAAACCAGGATGGAGGCGCTCAAGAAAATCCGCGGGGGGAATACCAAGGCCCATTACGAACCCTTCGTTGAAATTCTCGCCGCCATGACGCCTGGTGCCGACCGCGATGATTTGATGGCGGGATGGCTGCGACACATCCCGCCGCAGGATGCCCTGGCTCTCGCCAAACGGACTTCACACATGGTCGTGCGTGTTATGGTTCTAAAGCGCCTTGCGGAAATCGCCGGACTATCAGACAGCTACACCGCCGACTGCCAGGCCATGTTGGAATCCCTGCCTGCCGCCTATCGGGACCAACGCATCGACAACCACTGGTTTGCCGTCAAGGCGCGGAAAGATCCCGCCGCCAATTGGCCGGAGTTGGTGAGGCGCGGGGTGGAATCCCCCGCTTGCAAGGAGTTATCACTATCAGTTATCGACGGGTGGTTTGCAACCAATCCACGAAGCGCCTGTGCCGCCTGCTTGCTGATAGGTGAACCCGCCGTCCGCAAGGAATTGCTTGACCGATGTGTGGTGAAATGGGTAGGCAACGATCCGCCCGCCGCCGCCGCATGGTGCCGAGGATTGCCGCCCGGGCCCGTGCGTTATGACGTTGCCCGCACGCTTGCCGGAGGTTTGCGTGCCAGCCAGCCCAAGCTTGCCGACGACCTGTTATGGGAGTCCATGCGTGACTTGCCGGGCTTCGACCTGTACAACCCGCAAACTTTGTTGACCGGAGATATGCGCGCCACAGAGTCCGTGGCCATGCGCATCAAGGCGATGCAGGAAGCCCGCGCAACCGTGCGTTCTCTCGCCGATCTGGATTTCGACGCGGTGCTGGCCAATGTGCGCGACATGCCCGCAGGTGAAGCGAAGGACTTGTCATGTCTTGGCCTGCTGGATCATGCCATGCTGAGAAACAAGGAGGAGTTGGCGCAATCTCTAACAACCACCATGATGGCATCCGGCAATCCCTATCTGGTGGCGGCGGTGGCCAATACCCGGGTCGGAGCAATCGCCATCAACCAACCGGCAAAGGCACTGGAATATGCCGCATCACTGGATCCTCCGGCCGCGCAACTTGCCGCCGCAATGACGATTGTTTTTCGCTGGACCGCCGCCGATCACCGGCCGCTCATCGAAAATTGGATTCGCGGGTATCCCGACGCGCGCATGCGTCATGCCCTTGCCGCTAGATACCTTGGTGCAATCCTGCGCGCCCCAAAACAGGATCCGCAAATCCTGCATCCCTACGTGGACACCGCCTTGCAGCGGTCGGCCGTCATCGCCGCCCGCGCCGAGATGGCTGCCGCTTTGTTAGATAACAGGATTCCCGACGCCGGGGCCGTCGCCAAGGCGGAGCTCGATGAGGCCGGTCGCAACCTGCTGGAGAAATGGATCAAGGAGCTAAACCCAATCCGGAAGTAATACCATGACCTCTTCTAAAGACTCATTTCCCATCGCCGTGAAATATCTTACCCAAGCCGTCCTTGCTGTTATTTTGGAGGTATCCGCGCCCGCCGCCAGCGGTCCCGATGACGCACGCTTGCGGGAAATCCTCGATACTCCGGACGAGCAGGTTTTCACCGGCAAGTTCAGTCATCTTCTGTTGGAGATTCCCGCGCCTCAGATCCGGGCTTTCCGCGAAGCCCTTGAGCAGGGCATGGTCAAGCAAACACTTGCCCGCCGCCATGCCTGGAAAGCCCTCGGATTGGCCGATATGCGCTGGGTGGAACTCGATACCCCAGGATTCTCCGCCGCCTGCAAAGAGGGCAAAATGCAGGGTCCTCACAATGGTCAGCTTTATGCCGTCATGCGTCAGATGGAATCGGATGTGGAATCGTCTATCAGACTATACCGGGATTTCGGGCTTGATGGGAATCAAGGTTATTGGCCGCCGGAGCTTCTAACGGCCTTGGCGGCCAAGGATCCGCAACGTGCCGTGGCCTTGTTCAAGGAATTGCTGGAAGCCCGGCGTTCCACCGGGGACGTGACAGCCATCATCCGGGTCTGGGCGGATCACGACCCGGATGCCGCCTGGCTGGCCATCGCAAACTTCCCGAAAACCCAGCAGGACGGGTTACGGCCATATTGGCATGCCTTGGTCTGTGCGGCAGCCGCGCGCAAGGATCCCGCCCATGCGCGGCGACTCTTGGATTCCGTCAGTTCCGCTGCGGACCGCTCCCGGATACAGAATTTGTTCATGCGCCAACTCGGTGTCAGCGATGTGGCCCTCGCACTGGACTTCGCCCGCAAAACGGACACACCCGAGACATGGAAATCCTTCACTCTATCAGCCTGCTACGGCACGGATGATGAGACTCTTCTCCGCTTGCTCGAAGTGCTCCCGAAGGAGGTGCTTCAGCCATGTCTCGTGGCGTATTTCACTTGGAATGAGGATCCCTTGCTGCCCGCCTTTCGTCGCGCGCGGCTTTTGCCTGTGCTGCCGGACAAGGAATTGCGCCGTGCGATGCTCCTCACGATCACCACAACCCAAATCAATTCCAACAGTCTGATATCCGCCGCCGTCACGGATGCCGCCATCACATACGGGCCGGATATCCTATCAGACAAGACGCCGAATCGCCAGCGCAAGTTGCTATTTTCTGCGATGTTTAAAAAGCGTCCGGAAGCCATGCGGTCATGGATGCTCAAGTTCCGGGATGTCGAGTGGGATGAGTTTGTCAGCATCGCCACAAGTTGCTGGCCGCAAGCACGGTTGGCTGAGGACACCCGGCGTTTCATTGTTAGCGACAACCCGCGGGAATTGGCATTCGGCTGCAAACTCGCCGAACGCTGGTGGCGCAGCGACCCCGTCGGGGCATTTCCCGATGTGATCGCAAAACTTGGAATGCGCCTGGCCAACGACATGAATTGCCAGCAGATGCTAACAGCCTGCGGCGGCGATGCCAAACGCGTCGAAGCCCTGCTTGCCACCATTCCAGACCGCGATGCCCGGCAAACCGCCCTCAACAACTTTCAGCGGAAAATGGTGGAATATCTGCCGCCGCGCGAGGCACTCGCCAGCCTGCTTGCCATGCTTGAGCAGCAGGACATACGCAAACTTGACTGGGCGGCAGGCTCCGTGGCAGTCAGGAAGGAACCGGAGATGGATGCCTTGATCTGCGGGATTCCGGATTCCAGACAGAAGGATCGCGACCATCTCGTCGCCAAACGAGCCTACCACCTTGCCAGCACCGGAGAGGAGGAACGCGCTCTAACACTATGGCGTTTGGTCCGCGATGACGCCGTGTTACTGACTTCAGTTCTGCGTTTGAATGATTACGGGGCATCAGTGCGTCTCAAGGATTGGGCCGATCTGCTAGAGATGGTTGCAGCCAGACCTGCTTCCAGCGGTAAAACACCGGCAATGGAGGAGTTAAGCCGTGCTTGTGCCCGTTATGCCCGGGATCAAGCACTTGCCGTTGCGGAAAAGACCACCAGCGCGGAGCTTAGGAATTGCCTGTTAGTCGAGATCGCGCAGCGGGTGCAGGACAAGAAGCTTTTCGTCAGCGGGATGGACCTTGTCAGGCGTTTGCCGGTGGACCAGGCGAATGCGGGAGTTCACAAGGCATGGCGGGATGCGGAGGCACGCATGGACCCCGTCAGCGCATGGCAGCAAGCCGTGAAGATCGGGCTTGAAACTCCCGATGGCCTGCAACTCGGTCGCCGCGTGATGGAACGCATGGCGCGGGATGAACCCAAAGCCGCGCTTGCCTTGTTGATGAAAGCCGGCACGTTTGCTCTGCGGGAGGAATTTCTCATCCTGATCGCCAAAGGACTTGCCACGAAAGATCCCGCGACCGCCTTCAGGATCGCCTGCGACATGCCGGATCGATCCGGCAGGGAGACCCTCGGATTGGCGGTTTCCGAATGGTCGAAAACAGATTGCAAGGCGGCCTGCCTGGCGTGTTTACAGGTCATTGGCCGGGATTCTAGCAGCAGGCTTCTGGATATCCCATTGGGCATCTGGCTGCAATCGGACGCGGATGCGGCCGTGCTGTGGATCAAGGGCTTGGCGGATCCGGCGGTCCGGACCATCTACCTGCGCTATGCCGCTGCGAGAATTCTAGCGGATAACCCGGAAATGTCCGCCGGGTTATATCTGGATAGTACGCCGGATGATGCGTCTGCGGCCCTCGCCGGCATCATCTCCAACCAATTGGCGAAGGATGACTATACGAAGGCCTGCGGATTTCTTCTCAAGGTTGCCAGGGAAATTCCGGTTGGCGGGGTGCGTTCCGCATGGCAGGAGATTCTTGTTCGGTGGCGTGAGATCGACCCGGCGACGGCTTCCGCGTTCCTGATTTCACAGGAGAAATCCCCGCTAACGGATTTCCTCAACGCCGGCCTCGGCGAAAAACTTTTACCACGATTCAAAGTACCGCTGGCCCAATGGACCCACACGCCATTATCAGTCACGCATCCCGAGGACGGGATGGATGCGCCCGTTCGGCAACCCAAGCCGCTTTCCGCACTCCCGTCCGGGTCCGGGCGTGAGATGATGTTCGCAATGAAGCACGGAGACTTGGAGGGCCTTGCCAGATCCATCGCCTCAGGAGGAAAAATCCCGCTAGAACTGACCGATGCTTTCATCCAACAGGAACCCGCAAAATCCCCACTGGCCGTGAATCTGGCTGCGGTGAACGTGGCCTTGCTTCAGCGCGATTCCGCCCAAGCCCTGCTAGCTGCCATCCAACTTCCTTGTCCGGAATACGACCCGCTGGTCTGCCGCATTCTCACCTCCTTTTCCTCGCCCATTGCCGCGGACGCCGCCATCAAGTTGATTCCAAATCCAACCGTCCGCCAACGGATTCAGGCATGGCGGGAGTGCGTGGATATCAAATGATGGGCTTTACCGCCTTGGGTTATGGTGAAGCGTAGATGGAAGAAAAAGAACAGATCTCTTCATCCACGATCCATGATCCAAGGTGGCGCGCTCTCGATGAGAGCGCAGGCCAAAGGATCGCCAAAGATTCAACCAAGGTTGGACTGTCCGGTTGTTGCTTGGGCGGTTCTTTGTCCACACTTTGCCTGCGGCCTCATCGAGGCCGCGCTACCTCTGCGGCCTCATCAAGGCCGCGCCACCTCTGCGGCCTCATCGCGGCCGCCCCCCCCCGGTTGTCGGGGTGTCAGGGATTTTCCGGGCCCTTCTCGGCGAGCGCTTCAGGCTCCCCCGCCTCCGTTTCCTCTTCTTCTAACGGGTGTTCCTCCTCGTGCCATTTTTTCGACACCTTGCCGTCGAGCCACGCCCAGTTCATCGGATAGACATCCGGATCGAACATGACGTGATAGAAATGCCAGATGATGATTGCGAGGCAGGCGAGAATCGCCTCGTAGTAATGAATGGTGATGGCCACCTCGACGATCCAGCGCGGGAGCCAGCGGGTCACGTCGATTTTGAGCCAGATCGCAATGCCGGTGACGCCCATCACCACGGTGCCCCACACCACCGCCCAGTATTCGAGTTTTTCCGGATATCCGAACCGCCCGAACTGTGCCTTGGGCTTGCCGAACGCCAAATCGCGGGATGAATCATCGAGTCCGGATCGCTCGAACGCAAAATCAACCCCCATTTCCCTGCCTACCGGTCCGGCCACCGGCTCTTGCAACGGCCCTCACCCCGAAAGCAATTTCCTGGCAATCGGTTGTTTCGAGTTCGCTAATGCTCAGCCGCGTTCTGGCATCGGGGTCTCCATGCTCACCGTGCGGCCTTGCGCAACAGGCGGAGCCGTTCCATCGCGGCACCGCTGGTGATCATTTCGCGGGAGATGTCGATGCCGTCGCCCATGTGGTCGGCCAGGCCGGCGCAGGCGAGTGCGGCACCGGCATTCATCAGGACCATGTCGCGTTTCGGGCCGGTGTCACGGCCTGATAGAATCGCCTCAAGGATGGCGGCGTTGGTTTGCGCGTCGCCGCCGCGCAGGTCTGCGACCTCGGCGTGTTTGAGGTCGAAGTCGCGCGGGCGGACTTCCTCATCCTCGATGTCTTGATAGAGCCCTGATTTGCAGATGCGGGTGGAGCCCATCAGGCTGACCTCGTCCACCGAGCGTCCGTCGCCGGTGGTGCCGTAAACGACCCACGCGCTATCGCGACCGAGGCGCTGGAGGATTTCGGCGAAGGAGGGACAGAGGTCGCGGGCGGGCACGCCGACGAGTTGGCATTGCGGTTTGGCGGGATTGAGCAAGGGTCCTATCAGGTTGAAGAGGGTTCTCACACCGCGTGCGGCGAGGGATTTGCGCACGCCCGCGACCGCCTTGAACGCCGGATGATAGAGCGGCGCGAACATGAAACCAACACCGGCTTTCTCGAGGCAACGCCGGAAGCCGTCCACCGGCAGATCGATACGGATACCCAGTGCTTCGAGCACATCCGCGCCGCCGCTGCGCGAGGTGATGCCGCGGTTGCCGTGTTTGACCACCACGGCTCCGGCGGCGGCGGCAATGAACATCGCGGTGGTCGAAACATTGAAGAGATCCAATTGGTCGCCGCCGGTGCCGCAGACATCCAAGGTGGGGCCATCCAAATCGAGCAACCCGAGGTGAGGATCCACCGCATGCTCGAGAAACGCCTCGACGAAACCGGCGATTTCCTCTGCGGTTTCGCCTTTATTCGACAACGCTTCTAACAGGCGTTCCTTTTTTTCCTCCGTGACGGCGGGATCGAGCAAAAGTTCTGCGGCCACCGCCACTTCCTGCGGGGAAAGTTCCTGTTTGTGTTCGAGGTGATGAATCAGGGCGTCCATGGGGGCAATCTACCATGACCGCCGGATCAGGACCAGAACGGATCAATGCTCGCGGCAGAACTGTTCGAAGCGCGTCAGGCCCTCGTTGAGCACGTCGAGCGTAGTGCAATAGCTGAGACGGATGCCCTCGTCGAAGCCGAACGCGATGCCCGGCACCGCCGCCACCTTGTAGCGGGATAACAATTTGTCACAGAGGTTGAGTGATTTCAGGCCGGTGTTACCGGTGAAAACGAAGAAGTAAAACGCGCCCATCGGCTCGACCACACGGATGTTTTGGAGCGCCTTGAGGCGGGAAAACACGAATTGGCGCTTCACATCATATTCGCAGCGGAGGTCATCTACGAACGACTGGTCGCTCTGCAACGCGGCGAGCGCGCCGTATTGGGAGAAGGTGTTGGCATTGGAAATCGTGTGGTTCTGGATCTTCTCGATCGCCTCGGCCAACGGTTTCGGGGCCGCCGTGTAGCCCAGACGCCACCCGGTCATGGAATAGGCTTTGGAAAACCCGTTGACGGTGATGGTGAGGTTGTAAAGCGCCTCGCTGAGGGAGGCGATGGAGACATGCTTGGACTCGCCATACACGAGTTTTTCGTAGATTTCATCCGACAGGATGATGATTTCCTCTTCCAGTGCGATGTCGCCCAAAGCTCGCAGTTCGTCCGCAGTGTACACAGCCCCGGTCGGATTGCCGGGTGAGTTGAGGATGACCATCTTGGTTGCCGGAGTCATGGCTTCCTCGAATTGGTCGGGAGTCATTTTCCAACCGTTGGATTCCTTGGTATCCACGATCACCGGCACACCGCCGGCGAGACGCACCATTTCCGGATAGGAAACCCAATACGGCGAGGGTATGATGACCTCGTCACCGTCTTCGATCACGGCGAGGATGGCATTGAAGCAGGCCATCTTCGCACCGCCGGTCACGCAGATTTGCTGGGCTGCGTAGGTGAGCTGGTTGTCAGTGAGAAACTTGGCGGCAAGGGCCTCCCGCAGTTCCGGAATACCACCGGCAGGCGTGTATTTCGTGCGGCCGTCGCGAAGCGCCTGGATGGCGGCCTCCTTGATGAACTCCGGAGTGTCCACTTCGGGTTCGCCGCCAGCAAGGGCGTACACTTCCTCGCCTCGGGCGAGCATGGCTTTGGCCTGTGCGGTGACGGCCAGTGTGAGGGATGGGGAAACCTTGGCAATACGGGATGAGATGCTGTCCATGTGGGCTCGCGAATAAGGATTATGTCGCCCTACCGGAGGAAGCGGCGGTTACGCCCTCCGCTCGCGGATGAGCGCGCGCTTTTGTGGGGCATGCCCCATACCGTGGCAAGAGAAATGCGGTGCCAATTTCATCACCCGTGCGGAAAACCTCCCGGACCACCGGATTTTTCCGGAATAAATCACCGGTCGCAGGTATCTTTCCCTGGAAAAAGAGAATGCTGGATTTTGCACGTCCGCTGTGGTGAACTGTCACCCACATCCGCTCCACATCATGAAATCCCTGTTACTCATCCCCGTCCTTGGACTCGTCCTTGCCACCAGTTCCTGCCGCTCCTCGACCCCGCTCGATCCCAATACCATGAAACCGAACGAACATTGCCTGCCGGAAAATGTTCAACCGGCACCTGCTTCCGGTCCGCGCCATACGACCATCTGGCAATAAGCACCTTGCCATCAGGTGAAAAGCCCGCGTCCTGCGAGATGCCGGAGCCACGGCTCAAACGCCAGTTCCGGACAGTGGCGTTTTGAAAACGCGGCCAGCCCGCACAGGTCGCGCGATCCATCCATCGCCGCCAGCACCGCATAATGCCCGGCCGGAAACGAACATGGCTGGTGCCAAATATCCACCAGCGGCAAGCGTCGCCGCGCACACTCTAACCGAAATGGATTGAGCGCCGGTCGCGGCGGCGGCTCCACGTCAAAACACACCGGCTCAATCCGTGGCAGTATCCAGCCACGCTGGATCCCCTCGCCAACCCGGCGCGCCACATCCCGCCGGTCACACCCTGGCATGGCCGCCACCACCACATCTAACGGGACAGATGCCGGTGCGGCTGAAGCGATCGCTTGAAATATCCGCTGATCTTCGGAGCTCGAGGGCAGGAAAGCCCCTCGAACCGACCATTCAAACACCTGCTCCCAGGCAACCCGCTCGGCAAGACGGGCGTCCTCGCGGCACAATACACTCGAGCGGAAAGCGCGTCCGGCGGTGGCATCGGCGGCGAGATAAAAAGCAAGCAGGTCCGTGGAATGGCCGCGCAGCTTTTCCAAAGTACGGGCATCGGGATTCTGAGGGAGGTTGTTGCCAGGATGGGACTCGCCCAACCAGCGCAGACCGGCGGCGGCGGCGGTCTGCACGAAACGATCCAGCGGCCACGGGTCATTGATAGGGCCGAAATCATCGAAGGCGAGGATGGCCGGTCCTTTGGCCAGCATGTCGTCGATGATCGCCAACTCCGGCGAGCCCGGCTCGGTGACCGAGCGCAGGATGGCCAGCGCCGACATTTCATCCCCGGCCCCGGCCTGCTGGATCGCCCTCGCTTTTTCAATCACCGGAAATCTGGGCCGCCAGCCGCATTCAAGGTTGAAGCTGATCGTGGCAATGCCAGTGGGTGTTAGATTGCCGCGGCAAAATGCGAACAAGGCGGCTTGCACGTCAGCCGGCACCCACGACAAAAAACCATGGGCGATGATGAAATCAAACCCGCCGCCAGCAGGTTTGAAGTCACGCAGGTCCACGGCGTGGAACTCGATGTTCACCACCCCCGCCGCGCCCGCGAGTTCCCGGGCGGTTGCAATCGCGGATCCGGATAGATCTATCCCGATAAATCGGCTGCCCGGCCAGCGCAATGCGAGCGGAATGAGGTTGAGCCCCGAACAACAGCCGATTTCGAGAATCCGCGCCGCCGCGGGATGACGCACGGCCAAGCCACCCAGCATGGCGGCCACCGCGCTGACCGCCGGGTCCGAGAGAGGATGGCTCATCGCCGGATAAATCCGCGTTTCGTATAGTTCCTGGATCGGGATAGGCATGGGAAAATGTCGCTTCCTATCAGGCAATCCGCCGCACTTCGAGGCGATCCCAATACATCCGGTCACGCCACCCGGTGAACGCGTCCGCATAATCCGCCAGCCTGCCGCGTGGCGCGACGACATCGCCCGCCACCAACACCTCGTTCATCGCCTCGGCGGACTTGAGACTCCGCACCACGGGAAACGCCTCGCGCAATACCCGCCGGGTGAGCGATTGCATCGTCCGGTGGCCCGCACCGGTGACCAGATTCACCGCCAACACGCCGCCCGGAGCGACCGCGCGCCGCAGGTGATCTAACAATCCAACGTCCCACGCCCGGGGCCGGAACACATCGGTCTTGCCTGCCAGATAGATGTCATCGATCACCACGTCGAAAGTCCGCGGGTTTTGCGCCAGCCACGGGTAGGCGTCGCCGATGATGATCTCGATGCCCAAGGCGTCGAGTTCCATGTGTTGGCGCGCGAGGTTGACGATTTCCGGGTCGATATCGATCGCCGTGAGCCGACAACCCGGCAACAGGTGGCGCAGCACCCGGAACGCCGTGCCACCGGCCAAACCGAGCATCAGCACCGAGCGCGGCGGATCGTTCCCGCCAAGCAGCGCCCCCGCTGCGATCAGGTCCCACGCCAGTCCCGTTAGAAACCGGTGGCGGTGGAACGACGCATGCACCGCTCCGGCCACCCGGAATTCGGTCGCGAGATCCGATTGCCAGATTTCCAGCGACTGGTGGCGGGTGTGGACAAGCCCGGTGCGGCGCATCGCCATCGATGGTATATGACAACCCGCTCTAATGAAAGCGAAATACAACAACGGGCTTCCCCGGATTTCCTTCGTCACTTGAGGGATCCGCGATGGATTTCGACATGGAGCACGCCTGCGGATGGATCGGGTCGGATGTCGGCTTCCGTAACGAAAAGATCCTGCAACAGACGCCTGGCGGCGGCGCTGTCGATGGTGGCGCTGCGCACCAATGAGCAGAGGGCGGTTTCGGCGCGGTAGGCGATCATGCGCACGGCGTCCAAAAGCCGCTTGCGTCCGAGCATGGGTTTCTCGAAACGATCCGCTTCGGCGTGCCGACTACTCCTCTAACAGAGTTTCCGCCGTGATGTGCAGCACGACCCGGTCGCCAACAAAGGCCCGGCCTTCCAGCATCGCCTTGCGGATTCGAGGCACCAACTCGACGATCTTGACCTCAATGCGGACATCATCCCCGGGACGCACCGGTGCCTTGAAGCGCACGTTTAGCGCCCGTGCCACTGCGCCCGGCCCGGGGAGTTGGGTCGCCAGCAATGCCGAGAAAAAACCCACCAACAGCACCCCGTGGGCGATGATACCGCCAAAGCGCGGCGTGGCATAGGCGGGGTCGGTGTGCAACGGGTTATGGTCCCCGGTGACGTCAGCAAAGCCGGCGATCATTTGCGGGGTGATGTGAATGGTTTGGCTGGCTGTCTGGCCAAGGGCGAGTTCTGAGAATTTCATGGATTGGGGGATATACGTCATTAGCAGGTGGTTTAACAAGGCGGATGTCGAAAAGGCGAGTATGGGTTTCCCAACGGGTTTCACCAATCAAGCCATTTCCTCGCGATATCACCGCGATGGATATGCGATGCCTACGACCTTCCAACCCGCCGCCACCAAGCCAGCGGATGCCGCTTGCGAAAGAGTCCCGGTGTGCACCAGCACTTTGGTCGAAGTGCCCAGATCGTCGCGCCTGGCAAAGCCAGCCACCTCTTCGGTCCATGTCACATGGTCGACGGGTGCGGGCACCTGCAATTCCCCCGCTGCCGTGGTCGCACATGGAAGACGGCCGCATACCTTGAGCGCGACGTAGTCCGCCGCACCCGAGCGTTGCCTCTCTGCTAGAATCGCCAGGGCACCGATGAGGAAATCCGCCTGCTGGGGCGAAACACAGGCATTGGCCAGCACGATGACCTCTCCCCTACCCTTGGCCTTGGACAGGGTTTCAAGGGCCGTGACGATGCGATGACGCCGTGTGGTGCTCAGCGCACGATGAATTTGAAACTTTTGTATATCGTCCGCCCGCACTCCCATCGCTTTGAGCGCCCTGCCATCGCGCAAGGCCAGTTCCGTTTGAGTCAGAGCGTAGGTATCTTCCGGGATGCCAACCATGTTGGTGGCGGCAACCGCGATTCCGGCAGAGGCCACCGCCGCCCCGATGCGCAACGGCAGACCACCCGCAAAGAATGCCCATGTGACCTTGTCCATTTCCTCCTGCAAACGGGGATTGTCCGAGTAAGGATCGACGCCGAGTTGTCTCGCGGTGTCGAGCTTTGCCTTGTCGAAACCAGCGGCATTTTTGGCCGCATTGCCGATGCCGCTCCCGACCTCGCCCGCAGAAGTCGCTGGCTCGTTGTCCTTGGTACTATCGACCACCTTGTCCACACCCCGCTCAATCGCCGACCCGATTTTGCTGAAGAAATGCCCCACGGTCTTGGGCGCTTGTTTCACCGACTCGACCGGTTTGGTCACGATGTTCTTCACCGCCTCAATGGGTTGTTTGACCGAGCGCTTCAGGCCTTCAGCAAAGAGATCGCTCTTGCTGGTTTCGACGAGTTTGCGGATGGCTTCCGTTTCGACGATGCGGACCTTGGCCTGCGGCACACCGATGGCCTCGAAGGTGCCGAAGTCCGTGTCGATTTCGAAGTGTGCCATGTAGCCGTCAGTCACAACCTGGTTGCGGACGCGATATGAGGGTCCTTGCAGCAAGGCGGCGGGTAACAACTCGGACGAGTTGAGCGACACCCCCTGCTCAAAGGCGGCTGGAGCCGTGTTTTGCGCGTGCCCGGGATCGAGCATGGCCACACAGGCGATGGGAATCAGGAATGTGTGTTTCATGAGAAACTCCGAACATGAATCAACCCGCCTTGAATGCAAGTCCGGATCTGCACCCCTCCGACCCGACCGCGCCCTCGGCATTGCTTCGACTTCAAAAGCCGACCCCGATTTTTTTTCGCTTTGGCCTTGCCATGGGGTTTGCGGGGCCTAGTCTCGGTGTCCGTTTTTCTTTCTCCCGCAGGCGGTTGGAGCCCCGGTGCCTGCGGGAATGCCATTTCGGGGCGATTTTAAAAGGAAAACGAACCAACACACAACACAACCCCAAACCAAACAAATACCATGGCTTACGCATGCGCGAAACCCACCAATCAGGAACTTAACGACCTCATCGACTCGAAATTCCGCGAATTCCGCGAAGGTTCGATCGTCAAGGGCACGATTCTCGAAATCCGTCCCCAAGTCGTCCTCGTCGATATCGGCTACAAATCCGAGGGCGCGATCCCGTCTAACGAATTCGAGGACGATGAAATCGAAATCGGCGACGAAATCGAAGTGCTGCTCGAGAAGTTGGAAAACGAGGAGGGCATGGTCATGCTTTCGAAAGAGAAGGCTGCCCACAAACAGAACTGGGAAAAGATCGTCAAGGTGTTCCAAGACGGCGGTCTCGTCCGCGGCAAGGTCAAAGCGGTCGTCAAAGGCGGCCTCACCGTCAATGTCGGCGTCGAAGCCTTCCTGCCCGGCTCTCAGGTGGACATCATCCCGCCCAAGGATCTCAGCGAATACGTCGGCAACGTGTACGAATTCAAAATCGTCAAGGTCAACGACGAACGCAAAAACATCGTGCTTTCCCGCCGCGAAGTCATCGAAGCCGAGCGCTCAGAACTGCGCCAGCAATTCCTCCAAACCGTCAAGATCGGCGACAAGGTGGTCGGCACGATCAAAAACATCACCGACTTCGGTGCCTTCGTGGACCTGGAAGGAATGGACGGCCTGCTGCACATCACCGACATGTCATGGGGCCGCATCAACCATCCTTCGGAAATCCTCCACATCGGACAAACCGTGGATGTCGTCATCCTCGACGTGGATCGTGAGAAAGAACGCGTTTCGTTAGGACTTAAACAAATGTCCGAAAACCCGTGGGAAGACATCGAACGCAAATACCCGATCGGCCACCATGTCAAAGGCCGCGTCACCAAACTCCTGCCCTACGGCGCGTTCGTCGAAATCGAACGCGGCGTCGAAGGCCTCGTCCACGTCTCGGAACTGTCCTGGGTCAAACGTATCACCCGCCCAAGCGACGTGCTGGAAATCGGCCAGGAAATCCATGCGGTCGTCCTTGGCATCAGCATCGAGGAACAGAAGATCTCTCTCGGCGTGCGCCAACTCGAGTCAAACCCGTGGGACGAAATCGAACTCCGTTATCCGATCGGCGCCACCATCAAGGGCCCGGTGCGCAACCTCACCGCCTACGGCGTGTTTGTGGAACTCGAAGAAGGCATCGACGGCATGATTCACGTCTCCGACATGTCATGGACCCGCAAAATCAACCACCCGTCGGAAATCCTCAAAAAGAACGAAGATGTGGAAGCCGTCGTGCTCGCCATCGACAAGGCCAACCAACGCGTTTCACTCGGCATCAAACAAACCGAGAGCGATCCGTGGAGCCTCATCGACAGCCGCTTCAAAGTCGGCGACCTCGTCAAAGGCACGGTGGCCAAGATTGCCTCGTTCGGCGCATTTGTCAGCCTCGACGGTGAAATCGACGGCCTCATTCACATCTCGCAACTCAGTGAAGAGCATGTAGAAAAGGTCAAGGACGTCATCAAGGTGGGCGACGAGATTGAAGCCCGCGTCATCAAGGTGGACAAAGTTGAGCGCCGTATCGGACTTTCTATCAAAGCCGTCGGATACTCCGAAGAGCAGCTCAAGAAGGAAAGCGCCAGTTTCGAAAGCCTCCGTCCGTCAAGCGAGATGGTGGGCCTCGAGCAGGCGTTCAACCTCGCTGCGGCCGCCTCCGAAGATTGGAGCCCCAGCCAGGAATAATCCCCATAGGACTATAGGACTATAGGACTTATAGGACTTATAGGACTTATAGGTCTTATAGGTCTTATAGGACTTATAGGACTTATAGGATTCTATAAGTCCGCCTCAACCCCGGCGCAGGTAGTCCGGCCTCTGATCGCGCTGGGACGCCGGCGACACCGCCGCGCTGGCGAATGAAATCACGGCACCCACCCCTGCGCCATGGACACCGCCAAGCCGTGGTTCGACAGTCAACTCGGGAAACCGATAGATTGCCCGCTTGCGCAACCAGAAATTCATTCCCAAGGCCACCACCAACGCCCCGGCCAACACCGCCAACGGTATCGTCAAATGCCGCGCACCCTCAATGAGAGGCTGCAGATATTTCAAAACAACGGATTTTTTATCCGGCGCTTTGGCCGGTCGCATCGGCACGGGAATTTCATCACCCGCCGCAACCCCGCCCCCTAACATCCGTTCCATCCTATAAATCCGGGTAGACATCTGGACGAGAAAGGCCTCGAACTGGCCGGACGGATCGTCTTTCCCGACCGCCTGCATGATGGAACTCTCCAAAGCGCGAATGCGCTCGGATACAGGCACCACGCCGGCCAAAGAGGAACTCAGATACATCACCGAGCGCTGCGGCACACCCATATGATAATACACCATCACCGCCGGCTGGCCGTCCGGGAAAATGCGCTCGACACATTCCTCCTCGCGCACCGCGCCCGGAATCTCCTGCTCGCCTTTGAACACATAAACAAACAGATCAATCAAGGAATCGCCCGCATGATATTTCAAAAAAACCAGACGATCCCTGAAATCCACGGCACTCAACAATCCCTGTGGGTCCACCAGAAATTCCCCGGGACGTTCTCCAAAATAGGCCGGCCAATACTTTTCGGGAACCTCACT
This sequence comes from Akkermansiaceae bacterium, assembly GCA_903888515.1. Lineage (GTDB taxonomy): Bacteria > Verrucomicrobiota > Verrucomicrobiia > Verrucomicrobiales > Akkermansiaceae > Luteolibacter. Next base: position 17,521 of record CAISTY010000200.1, read on the forward strand.
CAATGACGTCCCGGTAGCGGCGATTTCCTCCGCACTCGGTCGGGCCACGTCAAGAGCGTCCGTGGCAGGCTGCTGCGGTTTGGCAGCAGGGAGCGATCCGCCCTCCTCCCACCGGGCGCGTGCCCCCGCACGCCATTCCGGAAGCTCCGGCTCCAACTCCCCGGATGCCACCCCTGCTAACAAGAGAGACAGAATACCGGGAAACAAAAGACCGGGAAGCAGACAAACCGGCGGATTCCCGTGCTTGGCTCGCAACCTTTCCACCGCTTCCCCCTTGATCGCGGGCGGCTGCACCTTGTGCTGAAAATGGTCCGGATCGCGGCGTGCCTGACGGCTGCGTTTGCCAAGAACGACTTCCAAATGGGCCAACACTCTAACCAATCCCTCCACGTAACGTTGCTCCAACCAATAGGCGTGCCCACGCGATAAACATTCGAACGTATCCGACTCCTCCAAAAATGGATCCAACATATAACCGAACGCCATTCCTGCCGCCTTCGATTCCGGATCTATCGTGATCAGTATGCAGGCGTCATTCGACTTGTCCTCCGGAACATCCTCAAACGTCGCCCGGTTCAGCAGCCAGAAGCCGTACTGCCGGATGTTCGCCACTTCTCCCAGGGCCGCCGTGTAAACCGTCACGAAAACCTGCGGACAACGCCGCGAAATCCGCTCCATCGCCGCTTCCAACAACTCGCGCTCACCGTGCCTCAGAATCCCCGCGTTGTCCGTCAAACGGCTCATCCTCACTTCCGCCCCACCAAACCGGGCGTCCGCATCGGCGATCGAAAATCCGCAATGCGGGCACGCTGCCGCCCCTCGGTGGATTCGCTGGACACATCGCGGACATTTCATGGTTTATGGATACGCTGGTTTATGCGGAACCTTCCGGTTCGTCAAAGCGAAACATCCATCACCCCGAAACGGCATGAAATGATCCGCATCAGGGGACTTTGGACATAACTAGAGTCCTTGAAACCGAGAATGTGTTGTCGTTAGGTCAAATTCTTCGTCTTGCGTCTTGGGTCTTGTAGTCTTGGGTCTGAGGCGAAGCCTCGCTAGTCACTTCGCTTGCGGTTTCACCACACGGTTCACCCAAAAGATTTCCTCGACCCTGCGGAGCGGATGGGTATTTTCAGCGGCAAGGATTACTTCCTCACCGCAACGCCGCCCGACCGAGCTTGTAACTTCGCGATATCACTCCATCAACCTTTCATCCCATCCAGATGCATCCATCTCTATTCCTCGCCAGTGCGACAGCCAGCGCCCAGCCCACCATCGCTCTCACTGGCATCGACTGGACCATCGTGGCGGTTTATGCCGCCGTGATTCTCTGCGTGGGATTCCTCGTCGGCCGCAAGCCGGCTAACAGCGAATCCTACTTTCTCGCGGGCCGCACGCTACGCTGGCCCATGATTGGCGCTTCGCTCTTTGCCGCCAACATCTCGGCGGAGCATTTCGTCGCGCTCGCCGGCAGCGGATTCGCGGTGGGAATCGCAATCGGTGCCTGGGAATGGTCGGCGGTCTTCTGCCTCGCTCCCTTGATCCTGCTATTTCTCCCCTTCTATATCCGCAACAAGATTTTCACCGTGCCGGAATTTCTCGAACGCCGCTTCGGACCATCGGTGCGCATGACGTTTTCGCTGTTCATGATCATCCTCTCGGTGCTCGCCAAGGTGTCCATTTCGCTGTGGGCTGCCTCCCTCGTGATGACCCCCGTCTTCGGACTGACCAACGGCGTCAACCTGCTAGGTATGCATTTCAGCGGCCAAACGGTTTTGATCTGGGGCATCGGTTTGTTCACGGCCCTCTACACGATGAAGGGCGGCCTCAAGGCCGTCGTCTATACGGATTCCCTCCAATCCGCCGTGCTCATCATCGCCGGTTTTGTGCTGCTCTGGAAGGGACTCGATGCCGTCGGCAACTGGGACGGCATGAAGATCGGCCTCGATATCGCCAAACAGGCAACCGGTCGCGACTACTTGAACATGATCCAACCCGCCACCGACGAGTCCGTGCCGTGGTTCGGCATGATGACCGCAACCCTGCTGGTCGGATCGTTTTACTGGTCGAACGACCAAGTGCTCGTGCAGCGCGTTTTCGCCGCCAAGAGCCTCAACGAAGGCCGCCTCGGCGCCACCTTCTGCGGTTTCCTCAAGCTGACCACGCCGTTCATTCTCGTGATGCCCGGCCTGATCGCCCTCTCGCTTTACCATCAGGGCAAACTGGCCATGCCCCTCGACGCGCAAGGCAAGGTCATCAACGACGCGGCCTACCCCGTCATGCTCGGCACGCTCATGCCCCATGGCCTTCTCGGTCTAACGGTCGCGGGCATCGCGGCCGCCTTGATGGGCCATCTCTCGGCCACCTTTAACTCGATCTCCACACTGTTCACCCGCGACATCTTTCTGAAGTTCCGCCCCGCTGCCGATTCCGACACGCAAATCCGGGTGGGCCGCGCGGCCGTTTTCACCGTCTTCATCCTCGGTGCGGCATGGGCACCTTTGATCGGCAAAGCCAAATCGATGTTCGACTATCTGCAAGCGGTCCAGTCGTACATGATGATCCCGTTCGCACTGATATTCATTCTGGGCGTTTGCTGGAGGCGCACCACCACGGCCGGAGTGCTCGCCTGCGTGGCCACTTCCGCCGTCATTTCATCTCTTTTCATGTGGAACAGCGAGCACATCAAAAACACGGGTGCCACCGTAATTCCTTTCATGGACAACCCCTATTTGCGCCCGTTTACCCATAGCGCGATGGTCGCCGCCCTCGTCAGCTTGCTCGTACTGGTGATCGTCAGTTTGCTCACCAAGCCAGCCACCGAAGAACAATTGGCGAAGACCACCATCCATGGGGCCACGTTCGCCGAACTGGATGAAGAAGTGCCGTGGTACACCAGTTACAAACTCTGGCTCGGCCTCGCCATGGCCTCCTCGGCCAGCCTGTGGGCTTGGTTCAGCTTCTGAACGCATCAACGCATCAACGCATCGGCTTGGAGGACGCGTTAGGGACTCCGGCATTTGCCGGTCCGCTTGGATTGTCGCAAGCATGAAATGCTTGACTCGGAGCGCGGCGGTTTATAGGTCTCCGCCTGCAGCACCCATGGAGAACCCCACACCCATCAACACCATGAACAAGATCCGCATTCTAACCAGCCTGCTCCTTTTCCTCGGCGGCAGCACCCTATTTGCCCAGGATAACCCACCTCCCGCACCTCCCGCACCCGCCAATCCGCCCGCGCCTGTTGATCCGGTCGATATGAAATCCGTGAGTTACATCATCGGTGCCGACCTCGGCCAGAGACTGGGAGCGAACGGCATTGATGTCAGCCTGGACAACCTGATTGCCGGCATCAAGGATGCGCTCGCTGGCACGAAGCCGAAATATTCGCAGGAAGAGCAGCAGAAAATCATGACCGCCTTCCAGAACGAACTTCGCACCAAAATGGAGAAGAAACAGGCGGAACTCGCCAAGAAAAACACCACGCTCTCCGAAGAATTCCTGGCCGAAAACGGCAAGAAGGATGGCGTCGTCACCACTGCGAGCGGTCTACAGTATCAGGTGATCAAGCAAGGCGACGGCCAGAAACCGAGCGCGAATGACAAGGTGAAGGTGATTTACAAGGGGCTACTCATCAACGGCACCGTCTTCGATGATTCGCGCGGACAACCGCGGGAGTTTTCTGTTAGTGGCGTGGTCAAGGGCTGGCAGGAGGCCCTCCCGTTGATGACCGCCGGCTCGAAGTGGAAACTTTTCGTCCCCCCGGGCATCGGTTATGGAGCGACCCAGCGTGGCCCCGCGATCGAGCCGAATTCCGTCCTGATCTTCGAGATTGAACTGGTCGAGATCACCAAGGCTCCATTCGCCGTCACCCCGCCACTCTCTCTCACTCCTGCCGACGCCCCCCCGGTCAATCCCAACACGCCGCCGAAGCAGCCCAACGTCGCCGTATCGCCCCCGGTTTCCGTCCCTCCGCTCAAAAAAGAGGGTGGCGATGCGCCGAAGACGAACGCAAAGAAGAAAAAGTAACGGCGGCGATCCACTCCGGGGGCTGTCGGCTGAACCTATGTAACCTATCATATCACGGCCGTGGGATTATTGGATGTCATCAAACGCTGGAGATTGACCCAACAAGGTCTCTCGTCGGGCAAAAAACGCCGGGTTCACAGCGAAAACCCGGTCATTCAAATCCTGGAAAACAGCCAATGGGTGAAGTTTGCGCTCTATGCCACCTTCGCCGTCAGCAGCGCGGTCATGGTGCTCAAAGCCTCTCCTGGCACGTCGTTCGCCCAGGAGCCATTCAAGGGGATGCTGTACGGTTTCATCATCGCGATCACCGCGATCGTGATGTTTCAGGTCAGCCTGCAAACCTCTTGTTGGCGCAACAGCCGGGCGGTGCTGGTTCTTGGCAGTTTGATCGGCCATCTGGCGCTGGTCCAGACGGTGATGAACTTGGTGGATAGGGAATACATCCCGCAGGTTTACCGGTTCTTTTTCGTGCCCTTCGCACTCGCGCCCATGCTTCACGGCGTTTTGCTGGGCCGGGCAGTCGGAGCGTTTTCCGCAGTCTTCGTGACGTTGATCGGCTGCCTCCTGGTCCCCCGTGTGGATGCCTTGGGTTACATGATCCTCAGCTTGGTCGCCGGCATGACCAGCGTGCTGCTTGCCCACCAAGTTCGCAGACGATTGCAGCTTTTGCAGACGGGCATCTACGTCGGGGCGGTGACGCTGCTACTCGGGTTCTTGCTAGGCGGGCTGGATATTTCCTCGTGTTTCGGGCCAAACGCCATGGATCATCTGCAACTGATAGGTACTGGCAGTACCGTCGCCTTCGGCACGGCGGTGTTGACCGCGCTCCTGATCAGCGGACTGTTGCCGATATTCGAAGGATTTTTCATGCTGACCACCGACATCAGTTGGCTGGAACTCAGCGATTTGAACCACAGGCTGTTGCGCCAAATGCAGCTTGAGGCGCCGGGCACGTTCCACCACAGTCTGGTGGTCGCCGCCTTGGCCGAAGCAGCGGCTGAGAAAATCGGCGCCAACGCCCCGATGTGTCGTGTTTGCTCGTATTTCCACGATGTGGGGAAACTGCGGAAACCCGGATATTTCATTGAAAACCAGCATGATGGCGAGGAAAACCCGCACGATGCGCTCACCCCGACCATGAGTGCGCTGATCATCATTGCCCACGTCAAGGACGGCGTTGATCTTGCCGTCAAACACAAACTCAATCCCCGAATCATCGATGTGATCCAAGAACATCACGCGGATGCCCTCGTTTATTACTTCTACCGCCGGGCGCAGGATCAGAAAAAACTGGAATTGGAAAAAGTCGACCGCCGCTTGGAAAATCCGGAAGATCTACCGATGATCGACGAAAAGAATTTCCGTTATCCGGGGCCGTGTCCGAAAACCCGTGAGAGCGGCATCATCGCTCTGGCGGATTCGATCGAGGGCGCATCCCGTGCCCTGAAAAAACCTTCACCCGCGAAGATCCGCACGATGGTCGAAGATATCGTCCGCATAAGAATCCAAGACGGACAACTTGACGATTGCCCACTCACCCTTCAGGAGCTGGCCATCGTCAAGGAAAGCTTCGCAACCACCCTGCGCAGCATGTTGCACAGCCGCATCGACTACCCGAAGGACGACGACCGGCCATCCGTCATGACCAAGCGGGCGACTGTCGAACGCGACACCACTCAGGGCGGACGGGTCATTTCCATGCCAAAACGTGCTTATTAATCGCACGCAGATCACCCCCTCTGCCGCATGTCGCTCGAAGTTATCATTGGCAACCATCAGGACGCCACGGACATCCCCGAAAACTGGCTTACAGCGCTCGAGGATGTGGCTCATGAGGCCGCCGCTTTGGCCTTGGCGCACGCTGCGTTTGACGACTCACCGCTGGCCCACCTCGCCACCCTCGAAGTGGCGCTGGTGGACGACTCCGCCAGTGAGCGGGTCCATCGGGATTTCATGAACCTCGAGGGCCCCACCGATGTGATCACCTTCCACCACGGCGAAATCGTTATTGGTGCCGAAGTCGCCCACCGCCAAGCCATCGAATACGGCGAGTCGCTCGCCCGCGAAATCCTGCGCTACCTCGTCCACGGACTGCTCCATCTGGCCGGACACGATGACTCGAATCCGCAAGCATGCGCAGCCATGGAATCCGCTCAGGAATCCATCGTTGCAGCATTGTGGACTGCCGACTTGCAAGCTCGCATGACATCCCCTGCCCCGCCGCCGCCGCCCAAGCCATGAAATTGGCCGGAAGCGCGGGATCGTTGAATCCCTCGTTGCTCTGCGCTTGAACCTTCCCCGCTTCACGTCCAGAAACAGCGCGTGATGATTTATGACTTCGATACCCCCATCGCGCGCCGCTATTCCGGCTCCATCAAGTTTGACCGCCATCCCGAACTCGACCCGTTCTGGGTGGCGGACATGGATTTCGCCTCAGCCCCAGCCATACTCGAAGCGCTACACCGCCGCGTCGACCACGGCGTTTTCGGTTATGCCCAGCCCCACGACGGTCTGAACGAAGCAATCTTCTGCTACCTGCGCGACCGCCGGGGTGCCAGCGTGCCGCTCGAGCACATCATTCATCTCGGCGGCTTGGTGCCCGCACTCTCACTCGCCGCACGCGCATTCTGCATGCCGGGCGAAGCGGTCATGACCTGCTCCCCGGTCTATCCACCATTTCTCGGCGTCCATCATGACGCCCATGTCGATTTGCTCACGGTCGATCACGTCCTAACAAACAATGGCTGGTCATTCGACTGGCAGGCGATGGAGCGGGCGGTGACTCCGGTCACCAGGGTGTTTCTCCTGTGCAACCCGCAAAACCCGTTAGGCCGGGTGTTTCCCAGAGCCGAAATCGAGCGTTTGGCGGCATTCTGCGAGGCTCATGACCTGGTGTTGGTATCCGACGAAATCCACTGTGATCTCGTGTTCGATGAAACCGCCACCCCGCACGTTTCAGGATTGGACCTCGCGGATCATTTCGCCCGGCGTACCATCACCCTGCTCTCACCTAGCAAAACATGGAACATCGCCGGCCTCGGGTTTGCCTATGCCGTGATCCCTGACGAAACACTGCGCCGGAAATTCGCCGCCGCCCGCGGCCATACCCTTACCGAAATCAACGCCTTGGCCTACTATGCCGCGGAAGCCGCCTACCGGCATGGCGAACCATGGCGTCAGGCACTCATCACCTATCTCCAACAAAACCGCGACACCCTCGTGGAATTCATCCGCACCCGCTGCCCCGGCCTGTCCGTGATGCCGGGCGATGCCACCTACCTCGCGTGGATCGACGCCCGCGCCATGGCCGTGGACAACCCAGCCGCGCATTTCAAGAAAAACGCCGGACTTTTTCTATCCGACGGCGCGTCCTTCGGCTGGCCGGACCATATCCGCTTCAACTTCGGCTGCCCGCGTGCCAGAATGTTGGAAGGCCTGGAGAAAATGGCCAGGGCACTGTGAGACGACCTAGATGAATGAAAGTGACGCTGAAGAAGCCGCACTAGCAGGAGCCACTGGCTCCAGGGTCGGGAGTTATATGATGATAAATCCGGGGTGAGACCCATCGCCCATCATTCACGCCCGCTATCCACCCGCGCAGGGCATCCATAGCAACGCGACGCAATCGACCTTCACGTCCGACTTCAGCGGCTTGATAGATACGGTTTCCAACGCCAGCGCGGCGGGATCATAAGCCCCGCTGATGCTGGCAATTTCCGCCTCGAGTTCGGTCTGGATCGTTTGGATTTGCGCCGTGATGTCGGCGATTTTGGCGTCGGCGATGGAGACATCCTGGTGTTGCTTATAGGCGCTGGTGGCCTTGCTGATCGCCGCGGAGCCGCGGGTCAACGAGCCGAGACCGGCTTTCCTGCCTAACAAGCCACCAAGCAGGCCCCCTAACACCGAGACCCCCACCTGCATTTTCGCGGCGTTGGCCTCGGCTTTCTGTTTGGCGAGTTGTCCCTCGGCAGTCTGCAGCCTGCCTTCAAGCGTAGCGATTTTCCTGACGGTGACGGTGCGCAGTCGCTCAATGGCCGCGTCGCGGGCCTCGCGGGCTTCATGGGTAATGCGCACGCGGAAATCCCCCTCGCTCTCAGCGAGCCGCGACCATGTCTTGAGGGCGGGACAGGAAAAGACCTCGGCGCGTTCATTGCGGAAGAGCCACTCGCAGAAATCCTTTTCCACCTGTTTGTAGTTCGCCGCGTTCATGGCGAATCCCGGCAACTCGGAGAATCCCGCGCCCGCAACGGGCTCGCTGCCGGATGGCTCGACTTCGGCAGGCAGCGGCAGCGTCTTTTCCCAGTCGATGCCCTTGGCATGAATCGGGTTCATCAAACGCACGGTGCGGTCACCATCGATCCCCCCCTTGGTGGATGAAAAATGCACCGTGCCGATACGCAACAGGTGTGGCTGATAGATGATGTCGTCGCCGCTGCCAGCGGGAGAGACAAACATCTCCTTCACACCCGCGCCCACGACGGGCCGCGGCAACACCGGTGCGGAGGCGTCCCTCCCGGGCATGGCCATCGGATTGACATCGGCACTCACGGCATCGGGTGCGGAGGCGGCGCGGAAATCCCCGCGCTTCGGGTCCATGAGTGTCTTGATCTGGCCGCGGGTCAGCGGTCCCGTTAGATAACTCATCACCCAGCGCACGTGAAACAACACGGGCCCGTCCTCATGCACGTTGTTCATCAGGAATATCCGGTTGCCCAGTCCCGAAATCAGGCGTTCCATCGAGGCCCGGTCGAACCTGGCATTCTGCGAGCCGGCAGCTCCTTCCAGCCCGTCGAGCACGCGCAGTTTGTCACGCTCGGTCTGTAGCCGGCCGAGGAACCATGTGCCGATGTTAGACAACGCCTTGTAATCGAGGTCCACCGGGTTCTGGGTGGCGAGCAGGCAGCCCAGCCCGAACGCGCGCCCTTGTTTGAGCAGGGTCATCATCGGCCGCTTCGAAGGCGGATTCGCCGTGGGCGGAAGGTACCCGTAAATTTCATCCATGTAGAGCAAGGCGCGCAGCGAGGTGGTGCCCTGCTGCGTGCGCATCCAGCCAAGCATCTGGTTGAGCAACAGGCTGACAAAAAACATGCGTTCGGCGTCACCCAAATGCGCGATGGAAAAAATCGAGATCCGAGGCTTGCCGGCGGGCGTGTGGAGCATGCTCGCGATATCGAGCGGTGGGCCATCCAGCCAGGACGAGAATCCGGGCGATGCGAGCAGATTGTTGAACTTCAGCGCCAGTGTCTGGCGGGATTTTTCCGGCAGGAATGATTCGAGGTCGATGACACCCACCTTATCAAACGCGGGTTTTTGAATGTGCCGCACCAGTGATTCCAAGGTGAGATTCAGCCCCGCCGCCCACGCGTGTTGGAAAATCGCGGATAACAGCACGGCTTCGGGACTTTGCAGCGGATCGGCACCCACCCCCACCAGTGAAAGCAGCGACGATACCGTGCTCTCGATCCGCTCACCTAACAATTCTCCGTCATCCATGATCTCCACCGGTGGAACCACCAGCGAACTGAGGATGGAAACCGGGATGCCCGCCTTGCTGCCGGGGGTGAAGATGTTGATGTCCACCTTGTCCCGCAACTGTGTGATGCGCTCGGGATTTTGTCCCCACTCCGCAAGACCGGCTTGCCACTTGGCTGCGGTCTGCACCGCGTGTTCGTCCGGCGTGATGCCCTGCTTTGCGGCGTCGTCCTCGTTGATCCACGGGCGGAAACTCTTGGCATCTAGATCTGGAAACAGCAGTAACAGGTTGGCAATGTCGCCCTTCGGATCGATCACTATCGCCGGAATCCGGTCCATCGCCGCCTCCTCCAGCAGCGCAAGACAGAGCCCGGTTTTCCCCGATCCGGTCATGCCCAGCACCACCCCGTGGGTCACCAGATCTTTGGAATCGTAGAGTACCAGATCGTCACCCACCTGCTTCGTCCCAGAGTCATATGCGCGTCCCAGGTAGAATTGCCCGAGTTTTTCGTAATCACCGGAAGAAATACTCATGATGGAGGAGTCCTACATCACGCCGCCGGAAAATCCAGCTCAAACATGCGGCAATCCGCCTGCACCCACGCGTCGGCCTCCGCCACTTGTATCGCATGCGATATGACTGTCATACTACAAGGTGGTTTTATTCCACCACCCTGAAATCCATCTTGCATTACACGGTCGCTGACAGATTGACTTCCCGCTCAACCGGCATTCGTATGTTGTCCTCAAGATTTTTCAGTGCCAAACCGGATTTTGATGAGTGCATCGCCCGCATTTATGCATGGTACGATCAGAAAATCATCGACCGGCCACCGGTACGGTTCCACCATCATAATGTGGAATATGAAAGGCACCGCGCCATTGCGGGCCCATGGAAAACGGCCGAGGAGCGCTGGTTGGACCTGGATTTCCAGATCCGTACATTCACCGATTCGTTACAGGGCGCAACTTTCCTTGGCGAAACGTTTCCGGTGTTCTGGCCTAACTTGAGCGCGGTGGTCTATAACCTGTTTCTCGGTCAGCGACCGGATTTCGATGACGTCACCGCCTGGGTGCATCCGTGTGTCAACGATCTCGATCACCTTCCCCCGTTGAAGGTTCAGCGGGAAAACCGTTATTACCGGGCGGTCGAGCAACTCACCGCCAAAGCGCTGGCGGTCGCGGAGGGCAAATTCCTGGTGGGCTATACCGATATGTATGCCGGCATCGATTGCACCGCGGCGTTGCGCGGTGCGGAACAAATGTGCCTCGATCTCATCGTGGATCCCGAAGGCCTGAAAAGACTCATCAGCGCGGCATTCGCGGAATACACCGAGGTTTACAGCCGGTTTGATGCCACCCTGAAATCACACCGCCAATTGTCCGTCACCTGGATGAACCTCCCCTCGTTCGAAACATTCAATGTGCTGGCCTGCGATTTCGCAGTCAATATCTCACCCGCGCATTTCGATGAATTCTGCCTGCCGGCGATCCGCCGCGAAGCCCAATGCTATGTGCACAATGTCTTCCATGTCGATGGCAAGGGCGTAGCCAAAAATATCGATTCCATCCTTACCCTGCCCAACCTCGCGGCCATCCAATGGGTCCAGGGCTACGGCATTGACCAGCCGATTCTCCAGTGGGTTCCGCTGATCGAGAAAATCCAACAGGCCGGCAAAAGCGTGATTGTGGATCTCGTGCCCACCGAACTCGACGCATTCATGCGCCGGGTGGACCCGACCGGCATCATGCTCTGGATCAATGCCGAACCTGAACATCAGGCGGAAATCCTCCGGAAAGTCAAACACTGGTAAATCTATCAAGCAACACATGAGCGAAAACACCATCCACCAAGCAGCAGCGCCAGTCGAGGAATTCGAACGGGAACGGGTCCCGGATCGTGCCACACGGGGACTGAAAAGTTTCCTCGGCATGTTTGCCGGCGAGCACGTCGCCGGCACCGAACTGCTCATCGGCCCGCTTTTTGTCGTCCATGGGGTCACCGCCTTTGATCTTCTGGTGGGGCTGCTGGTCGGCAATCTGCTCGCGGTGCTCACTTGGACTTATGTCACCGCGCCCATCGCGGTCAAACACCGCTTCACACTCTATTTCCAACTCGAGAAAATCGGCGGCCGCTCGCTCGTCAAAATCTACAACCTGGCGAATGGCGTGCTGTGGTGCTGCGTCGCGGCCGCCATGATCTATGTTTCCGCCACCGCGATCGCCGTGCCACTGCATTGCCAAATGCCCGCGCTCAATGACTGGCTGCCTCCCGGCCCGGGATTGGCCGTCACGGTTTTTCTAACGGGTCTGCTGTTCACCTATGTGGCGGCTCGCGGCTACGAGGCGCTCGCGCATTTCGCCAACATCGCGGCACCGTGGATGGTCGTGCTCTTCGCGGTGTTCGGATTCTCCGCTCTGCCCGAACTCGGCATCCACTCGCTGGCGGATTTCTGGTCCGTCGCCAACCAGTCGATCTGGCCGGGCCATGCCGCCGCCGGCAGGGTTCAATTCACGTTCTGGCATGTCATGTTTTTCTCGTGGTTCGGCAATATGGCATGGCATTGGGGCATGGGCGATCTGTCGATTTTCCGATACGCAAAAAAATATACCTATGGCTTCGCCTCCGCCGCCGGCATGTTCTTCGGCCACTATATGGCATGGATCTGCGCCGGCCTGCTCTATGCGGTCCAGGTGTCCCGCAATGGTGCCGATACCGCGATTTCTCCGGGCGCCCTCGCATCGGATGTCGCCGGGTGGGCCGGCATCGTGCTCGTGCTCGTCGCAGGTTGGACCACCGCCAATCCGATTCTCTATCGGGCCGGGCTGGCATTCCAGTCCCTGCATTCGAAATGGCCGCGGTTCCACGTCACCATTGCTGCCGGCGTGATCGCCAGTCTGGTGGCGATATTTCCCGGACTGTGTTCAAAATTTCTGGAAATTGCCGCGCTTTACGGCTTGGCGCTATGTCCGATGGGAGCGATCATCTTTGTCGATCACTATTTCATGCGGAAATCAAAAATGCTCGATTTTTATGCCGAACGGGTGGGTCTAACCGCCTGGTGGCCGCCGATCGCCGCATGGCTGCTCGCGCTGGTGGCTTGTGTGGCCATGAATTTCGGACTTCATATCCAAATCTTCTTCCTTGGCCTGCCGGGATGGATCATGGCCGGGATCTTTTATTATATCATGAGCAAATACGCGCAAAGCCGCTTTATCATTGAAAGCTTCAGACTATGAAACCGTTCCTCATGACCCTGTCCTTTCTGGCCCTCGCGGCAAGTCTTGTTTCGTCAATCCTCTGCGCCAACAAAGGCTTGAGCGCGGAAACCAACCAAGCCGTTCTCTTCGTGGGAATGCTGGTCTGGTTTGCGGTGACTCCGTTCTGGATGCGCAATAAGAAGACATGAAATCCAATTCGAAACAACCAATCTCCGGACCATCGATGCTCCTACCTTCAGAATCCGCCAAGCGTTTTGTAAGATCACTCATTGATCATCCGTACGTACCCGTCATCTTATCCCACCCATGAAACTATCCGCCGTGAACCTCCCCTACTGCCTGCCCATCGCACTCGGGCTCACCCTGCTCGCTCCCACTCTCGCACTCGCGGAACCATTCAGCCTCAAAAACGACCGGATCTCGGCCGTCTTCGACGACACCGGCCTCACCCGCCTGACGCTCGCGGACGCGTCGTCCGCGCTCGAGTTCGCCAAGGATTCCGCCACTCTAACAGTCAATGGCGAGCGCCTCGCGGTGCCCGGCCTGAAACTCACCGGCACCCAACGGGAAAAGGACAGCATCACATACAGCTATGACGCCGGCGACAAGAAACTCCAGGTGATCTACGAGTTGAAACCCGCCTGGCAATTCGTGAGCAAGCACCTCGTGCTCACCTTGCCCAAGGACAGCACCAGCCGCGTGAATGAATTGGAGGTTTTCCGCGCCGAACTCAAGACACCGGTCGCACGTGAAATCAAACCCAACGGCCGCAGCGGCGCGGTCTTCCTCCGCCTCGGAAATCCTGATGCCAAACCGTCATCCAGTGCTTTCATGGTGCTCCAGAATCCATTCCTGAAATGGGAACACAAGGAGTCACACGTCGCCATGGCCTATCTGCCGGATCTCGAATGGCGCGCCGCCTACGGGCCGTTTTCCTCCGACCGCGTGTGCATCGGCCTCCAAACGTTGGCAGGCAACGAAATGCCCATGCGCAATATCAGCGAGTGGAAATATGTGCAGAACCCTGAACGCGCTTTGGATGGCCTGCCTGCGCTGGATCAGGCGGAGTTCGACGCAATGACCAACTGTGTGAGTGCCTTCACCCTGTTCCGCCCAACCAAGGCCATCCGCTTCCATGTGCCGTGGTGCGAAAATGACTATCAGATCGATGCCGCCACTCCCGCAGGCCGCACGGAATATAAACGCATCATCGACCAATGCGCCGCCGCCGGCATTACCGACACCCTGTTCACTCCCTTCAACAGCGTGGTCGCGCCACTCAAGGACAACGCCGACGCATGGGGCTGGGAAACCTGCCTCTGGCTCGGCCTCGGCCAGAAAATCCGCAAGGGCGAATGGGACATCGCCAAGGACCCAATCCCCCCCTCCATCCAGGAAATGCTCGACTATGCCAAAACGAAAAATGTCAGATTGGCCGCCTATGTCTATCCGACGCTCGGCTGGAAACAAAACCCCGAATGGACCGCATGGTGCGGCGGCAAAACCGGCGGCTATGTCGGCGTCGATACCGGCGTGCGCAGCTTCCAGGACTGGTTTGTCGATCAACTCGTCGCCTTCCAAAAACGCACCGGCATCAACGGCTTCAGTTTCGACCATTGGTGGATGAATTATGATCCGACCAAGGAAGGCGCCAAGCCGTCTAGCAAATACGCGCAGTGGAATGGCACCCGCCGCATCCTCGAGGAATTGCGCCGCCGCAGCCCGGATGTCATCGTCGACGGCCGCCAGCAATACCAAGGATGGGGCGTGTGGACATGGCTCGGCGGATCCTACCCGCACCCCACCACCCACGACGAACAACCGGGCAGCTTCCAGAATTTTCCCGACCTCCACTTCAGCCGCGTTTCGGCCAACCGGCAACGCTGGGCCACGTGGTTCTATCACATGGAGCATTTCACGCCGTGGGAATTGGTACCAGGATATATGACGCACCAGACACCGCGCAACGATGCCAAAAACCATTGTGTCCTTGACCGTCCCTTCCACACCCGCGACTGGGATCTGTTAGGATGGCGCTATTCGGTGCTCTCCTCCATCGGCAGCGCGCCGTTCAACCATACCATCAGCCTGCTGCCGGCCCGCGATGAATCCGAGTTCAAGCATTTCCTCCCCGCCGAACAAAAATGGCTCAAGGACTGGCTGGACTGGACCGATACCCACCGCGCAGTCCTCAAGAAACTGCGGCCCATCATCGGCCCGCCGGTGCTCGGCCGCATCGATGGCACCGCCGCCATCGACGCGGATCACGGCTTCATCTTTCTCTTCAACCCGAACTATCGCGAATTGAACGCTGAATTCACCCTCGACCCGAGCATCGGACTGACCCAGGGCAGCGGCTTCCTCCTGCGCGAACTCTATCCGCGCAAGGGCCGCTTGTTAGGTAAACCGGGGGCCGGTCTCTGGCACCTTGGCGACAAGGTGAGCCTGGCAATCAAGGGTCCGGAAGCACGCGTGCTCGAAGTGGTGCCCGCAGCCAAAGTCGACCGCCCTGCCCTGCTCCAAGCCACCGGCAAAGCCACCCTCGACGGCGACAGCCTGGTGCTCACCGATGTGCTTGGCGAAACGGGCCGCCCGACTGAACTCGCGGTGCTGCTACCCGCAGGCCGCAAGGTTGCCAAGGTGACTGTCAATGGTCGCGACATCACCAAGTTCCAATCTAACAATGACGTGCTGGCGCTGCCCGTCACATTTGCCGGGGCGCGCATCGACCACTGCCAGCAGGTCGGCACCTACGACCGCAATTTCGCGGGCACGGCATACCAGGCTGATCTGATTATTCCCAAGCGCGTGTTCGAGCAACTCGCCGCACGCCGCAAGGCATGGCCGGTGGATTACACGCAGGATGAACTGCTCGCCACCTGGCGGGGGTCCGACCGCCTCCTACTGCACATCCAAATTGCCGAACCCAAAAACGCATGGACGGTGGGTCTGAAAATCGATGGCCAGACGGTTGATGTGAGGAAAGCCTTCGGCAACGTCTTCCCGTTAGGTGGCGATCGCACCTTCAGCGGCTTTTACGCCGACCTCACGAAACTACAGCCCGACACGCCGCACAAAATCGAGGTGGCATTGTCGGCCGGCCTCCAACCCGGCCAGTTTCAAGGACTGTTCCTGGAAAACGTGGAAACCGAATTCACCTCGGAACTGGCGAAGTGATCCCGCAGTCGGAAAGTGGGGCACGGGCAGCCTGCCCGTGTTCTTTACCACCAAAACGGGCGGGCCTCCCGTTCCCCTATAACTGCTGTTATCTGCAAATCACCCTTATTAATGCGGTCCGCAAATACATTACGTTAGGACTTCAAATACTGACGGAGTGCTCCACCAATGTGATTTGCATAGGCATATATTTGCAGGCCGGATTAATAACTTGACGCGCATGGCCGTCCCGGCAGTCTCTGGCAAACAGGCGTCCTGCCTGTTAGGTCAGGAATTCGCCATGGAGATGAGCCTCGCCAACACCCGGCACTCGGGACGAGCGCCTTCCGACGCAGCCGGGACGGCCGCGTTCCGTACGCATGTTAGAACCGCGGGGTCCCGGAGTGATCGTCGCTGGCGCTCCTCAACCACGGGCTAATTGCCTGGATCCCTCCGGGATCATGAAGATCCAACTTTGCTACCAGCCAATCCATGAAGGTATTGGACTGAAGGATATTTTCCCAATCCCGGAGGGATTGCAGCCATTAGCCCGGGGTCGAGACCGCAACGCGGCTGAACACCCCGGGGTCGTCGTGGATGATTGAATCCGACCCCGACAGCGGGTCGCAGATGACTCCGGATAAGCCCGTAAGCCTCAATCGAGTGGTTTTCTGCAAGCCGTGACACAGGATTCAGGCAAGCAGCTTCCTTGACGGCATAACCCAGTCTTGCCGATCTACCTCTTACAGTCACGCTTTTTGTTGAAATGCGATACTGCTGACCCCATAGATCTGACCCCATAGATCCTCTACAGGACCCGCGACGGAGGACTTTCTTGGAAAATGGGCGCGAAAACTTCGCCGCAGCTGTTGACAACGCGCCCCGGTCACCATGAAAGCGCTCAAATAAGGGGATCGAGGCATTCCTGTGGGGTGGGCAACGGGAGGCAAAACGCAGTGCTAACGAGTCTCGAGATTATAAAGGCGAGTCTTCGCCCGGTCAAGTCTTTGCACGGCCACATCATAATTGGTCTGAGCCTTCGATATTTGGTCTATGTGTCCCGCGCGGAAGAAGACATTAGTTGCGTCCTTAAGCAAGCCGCTCGGACGGATTACGCCATTGATGACAGAATCGGTTACGACACTCGCGTCTTGTGCTCCGCGAAGTTCCTTTTGCGCTGTTTCGTACGCGGAAAGTGCCTCATCGTATTCAGCACGCGCTTGGTCATATTCGCTCCGGGGCGCTGAAGTTGAGACAGTGGTTGTGGGGCCAATGATGATCGTTGGCTCTGTAGAGCCAGTGATTGGGGGGATTGGAGTCGAACCTATTGCAACGACCGAGTAGTCGTTTGGGTTGTGCGGATTGGCCCAAGTATAACCATCGTCTGGGTGCAGTTTGCCTTCAGTGGTTGTGTGAACATTTGATGGAGGAGTATTTGCTGTAGAAGTATCAGCAGGCACGGCACAGCTTTGAAGCATTAGGATGATGGCAACGTGCATGGTGGAAGCTATGTAGAGTGTTCGTGTTGATTTCATTGGAATTATTGTTGGTTAGTTGTGATTTCTTCGTAAGAGGCGGACAAGAGGCCCGACTGCCATGAAATTGCTTTTCGCGCACCTTCACATGAAGTGTTCAGGAAGAAGGATGCTGGCGTGACAGGCTGTGGGAAATATTTCACATGTGCGGACACATGTACGGTGGAGATTTGCCCTGCGGTCACCGCGTGATATGACCTGGCCTGCGTGGCAGGACGGGATCACGATGTAGGTTGCGGACCGCCTGATTCGAGACTCATGAGCGCGGTGCCAAACATCCCCGCGCATCTGAACCGGAGTTCGCTCCGGTATTGCTCGATTTGTTGGTCATTGAGAACCGGACTGAGCCGTTGGACTTTCGCTTCAATGCGGCTACGGGGGTCGGGGGACAGGTCGTCAGTCAGAAACCTGGCAAATCGCTCGTGATATTTGACAGTTTCTGGGGCAAAGCCGATCCTGCTATGGCGGCAAAACGAGTGTCCTATGCCGTCCAAGTGTACGGCAACTGGGTACGGGTATTCCGCGAGCGCATCCTGATGATCGAGGCTGAAGACCTCCAACGTGGCAACGGCACGCTGTTTTTTGACAGGCTCAAGGTGCTTGGCAGCCTTTACGAAGTGCGTCTCCGCGTGCGGTGATGAGTTTCACAGGCAAGCAGTGTGCGGAGGTGGTCGGGGACAAATGGTTGACCGAAGTGCGGAGTATGCCGTCCCGCAGTCAATGACCGCATGAGAGTGTATTCAACTAACCCGGGCGCGCATTGTTATAGCATGCCAGGACATTGAAATTCAAGGACACCACACGGCACCCTTGGTTAGGGGGGCAATTTCAGGACGCTTACGTTATTGGCGGGCACCTCAAGCATATTCTGGTATTTTCGGCGACTGCCGGGCATGTGCTCTTCGGAAGCGGGGGGATGCTACGGATTCGTCACTTTCAGTCTCATGTAGAGTTGCGGTTTGGTGCCGATGGGCACGCTGAAGGTGTGTTGGGGCTGAGTGCCGGTGTCGGCAACCGGAGTCCAACTGCCGGGCAGAAGCGTCTGGCTCCACTCCGCGCCGTATGCAATGCCGCTGACGCCGGTCGGTTGGGTGAAGGTGATCACCAGATTACCCCCTATTTTCTGTGGCTCGGGCAGCGTTCCGGCACTGTTCTGTTTCGGGCTCAGGCCGAAGGCGAATTCGAGCAAGTTCGGGATGCCGTCCTTGTCGAAGTCATTGAGGTCCGCTCCATCCCCGCTGTTGTCGATACTGCCGAACCACGTCCAACGCCAGTTCTCTTGCACGGTCAGGCCTGTGCCTATTAGCGTAATGTCGAACGGGTTCTTATCCGCATCGTTGCTGGCGATGTGGAGGGTGGCAGTCTTGGCTCCGGCGCTGGTGGTTGCGAAGCGCACCGTGAAGGTGGTGCTGCCGCCCGGAGTGACTGGTGCGCTCGGGTCGGTCGTCACTGTGAAGTCGTAAGCGTCGGCACCGTCCTTAATAATAATCAAACCGGAGAGGTCCGCTGTGCCGGTATTCCTGATCGTGAAGGTGATGTCGGTGTTCGAGCCTACGGCCACCGGACCGAAGTCCTTGGAACCGCCGTCGGCGATGTTCGTGCCTTCCTGTTGCTCTACAACGATTTTGGGAAGAGCCGGTTGCAGCAATGTAGCTTTGCTTAAATATTCATCGCAAATTTCTTGATTACCAAGAACAGTGCCACGCCATACCTTGAAATCATGTAGATAGCCTACAAAGGCCTGGCCACCCCAGCGGGTACTCCCGATGACGGTGGAAACCGCTGAGCCGGGGCTGCCTGCCGTTCCTGTGCCAGTCGGCACCCCGTTGACATACACCTTCAGGATGCCGCCGTTTTTCGTCACGGCGACATGCTGCCAGGTGCTGGAGGGCACGTTTGACACCGAGACACGATTGGCATCTCCCACTCCATACTGTGAAAATATCTCGTTACCTACCGAATTGTGCTGCAAGAACAAATAACCCCAACCGGTTGACCGCTCCCAAAACAATCCTTGGCTGGTCGTTTGAGTCGTCGAGCCGGTCCGCTTCATCCAAAGTGAGATGGTTCCGTTGTTCGCGCCCAGCACGGTTCCCGACCTGTATAGATAGGGGTAATCGCCGTTAGGCGGTGTGCTCTTGTTGGTGGACCCTCCATTGCTGCCAGTGCCGTCGAACCATGCCACATACAATCCGTTCAAGGTCGCCGGTTTTACCTGGTTGGTGGCATTGTTTTGGGTAAGCGAAAATGCGCCGGCACTGTCCTCAAGAACGTTCCCCGTGACGAACCACCGCGCAGTTGGCGGAGGGACATTAGCAGGGCCGACCATGACCGAAAAATTCTGCGTCGCGTTGGGTGCCGTCCCGTTTGACGCAGTGATTTCGCCGGTGAAATTACCAACTGCCGCGGGTGTGCCGGAAATATACCCAGTCGGGCTGAGGATTAGACCAGTGGGCAAAGCCCCAGTAGTGACGGTGAAGATGATCGGTGCGCTGCCCGATGCTGTGCAAGTGTGATTATAAGCGGTGCCCACCTTGCCGGTGGAGGGCAGTGCCATACTGGTGAAAATGGGGGGCAAGTTAACCGTGACAATCGCTGTGTTGGAGTTGGCACTGGTTCCGATCTCGCTGGAAGCCCTGACCCGGTAATAGTAAACCGTGGTGGGGTTTAGCCCCGCAACCATGTGACTGAGGGTGTTGCCGACATCCAGGTCCGCATAACCGCTCACATGGGAACTGAAGCTGGCGTCAGTTGAGACGTCCAAGCGGTAGTCCGTGGCACCGGCTGAGGCTGTCCAGTTAGCTGTGAAACCACTTGCGCCCAAGTCCGTCGCCATGCCGGCCACAGGAGCAGAGGGCGGCCGTAGCGTTCCATGCACGCGGAAGCAAAAATCCCATGGGTGCATAGTCCATGCATTCCAAGCGGTCAGATCGCCACCAACTGAGCTGATGATGGCATTGTAGCCCTGGCCTTGTTCATACAGGTCTTCTCCCGGCGCCCAACCGAGCACGCCCGTGGAGACTTCCAACACTTCGCCATCCACGACGTAGCACGTGAATATGAGGTCCTCATTGGCATCAATCAGTTCATTGACCACAAACTCCGCCCAGCCACCGGCAAAGGTCGCCGGTAGTTGCGTATAGTACGTGTTGCGAACCGCACCGTTCAATTCCCGGACATCGAGCGCAAGCGTAACTGCGTGTCCCACCCCTGTCGGATTGGCAGCATAGTCGAAGCGACCGCTCAACCGGAATGCGAAGGACTCAAGGACTAGATTCTGGTCAAAGTGGATACTCTGTCCAACTCCGACGTTCCGTGGCTTGATGCCCGCTCGGTTGTCCCCACCAATCCATTTTGATGCGTTGATTTCGGCAAACTCAAACGTCCATCCATTAGTAGAGAAGTTTGCTGTTACGCTTTTGTCGCCGTTCATCGTGATGGTGGTCGGGTTGGCATCGCCAGTGAGCGATCCGCTCCACTGGGTGAACTCTGAGTCAACATCGGCCAGCGCCTCGAGAGGCACGGTTGTGTTGGCGGCGAAGTATCCTGACCAAGGCAGTGAACGCAGCGTTCCGTTGACGCGCACCTGGCCGCTGCCGGAACAGGCGATGTTGAGCGTGTAGCTGGGATGAATCGTGATCGTCAGGACGGCGCTGCCGGTGCCGCCTGCATTGGTTGCGCCGATGGTGACATCGTAGGTGCCTGAGCCGGTCGGAATGCCGGAAATCAAGCCAGAGGAGGTGTTGAGGGATAGCCCGGCGGACAAGTCAATTGAGGCATAGCTGGTTGGGTCGTGCGATGCAGTGATTTGGTAGCTGAAGGATTCGCCGACCAGACCAACTGCGGTGAGAAGGCCGGTAATTACGGGCGCAGGGGGATTGATCGTGATGGTAAGGTTCTTGGTGCCGGTGCCTCCCGCGTTGGTCGCACTGATTTGTACGCTGTAGGAGCCTGCGGTGGCCGGGAGACCCGTGATCAGTCCAGTCGAGGTATTTACCGAAAGACCGGCGGGCAATCCGATCGCATTGAAGCTGGTCGGACTGTCGGTTGCCGTGATTTGATATGTGAACTCATCGCCTACACGCCCGATTGCACCGCCACTGCTGCTTACCAAGGGGGCAAGTGGGTTGATGGTGATCGTCACCGTCTTGCTGCCGGTACCGCCCGCATTGGTCGCACTGACCGTCGCAGTCGAGGTTCCAGCAACCGTCGGGGTGCCGGAGATCAGACCGGTCGAGGTGTTCACCGAAAGTCCAGACGGCAGCCCGCTCGCCCCGTAGCTCGTCGGGCTGTTTGAAGCCGTGATCTGGTAACTGAAGGCAACTCCCACATGGCCCTGCGCGGTGGCCCCGCTGCTCACCGTCGGGGTTGCCGGGTTGATGGTGATGGTCACCGTCTTGCTGCCCGTGCCACCCGCATTGGTTGCGCTGACCGTTGCCGTCGAGGTTCCTGCGATCATGGGTGTGCCGGAAATCAGCCCGGTCGCGGTGTTCACCGATAATCCGGCCGGCAGACCGTTAGCGCCGTAGCTGGTCGGACTGTTGGATGCCGTGATCTGGTAGCTGAACGCCACGCCCACCTGGCCCGGTGCCGTGGCCCCGCTGCTGACCACCGGCGCGGCAGGCTGGCTGATGGTGATGGTCACCGGCTTGCTGCCCGTGCCGCCCGCATTGGTCGCGCTGACTGTCGCCGTGGAGGTTCCCGCAGCCGTCGGCGTGCCGGAGATCAGGCCGGTCGAGGTGTTCACCGAAAGTCCGGACGGTAGCCCGCTCGCGCCGTAGCTCGTCGGGCTGTTGGAAGCCGTGATCTGGTAACTGAAGGCAACTCCCACCTGGCCCGGCGCGGTGCCGGAACTATCGATCACTGGTGCTGCCGGAGGACTGATCGTGATTGAAACCGTCTTGCTGCCAGTGCCTCCCGCATTGCTGGCACTGACCGTCGCCGTCGAAGTTCCCGCAGCCGTCGGCGTGCCGAAGATCAGGCCGGTCGAGGTGTTCACCGACAATCCAGACGGCAGCCCGCTCGCGCCGTAGCTGGTCGGGCTGTTGGAAGCGGTGATCTGGTAACTGAACGCCACCCCCACTTGGCCTGCCGCCGTGCCGGAGCTGCTGACCACAGGGGCCTGAGGATTGATGGTGATCGTCACCGTCTTGCTGCCGGTGCCGCCCGCGTTGGTTGCGGTGACTGTGGCCGCCGCAGTCCCGACGGTCGTAGGCGTGCCGGATACGAGTCCGGTCGAGGTGTTGACCGACAGCCCGGCAGGCAGGCCCGACGCACCGTAGTTCGTCGGATTGTTGGAAGCCGTGATCTGATAGGTAAACGCAACGCCCACCTTGCCGGTAACGTTATCCGCACTGTTCAACACGGGGGTTGCCGGGTTGATGGTGATCGTCACCGTCTTGCTGCCAGTCCCACCCGCGTTGGTTGCGGTGACTGTGGCCGCCGAAGTCCCGACAGTCGTCGGGGTGCCGGATACGAGTCCGGTCGCGGTGTTGACCGCCAGCCCGGCAGGCAGGCCCGAGGCACCGTAGCTCGTCGGGTTGTTGGAAGCCGTGATCTGGTGGCTGAACGCCACTCCCGCCTGGCCCGTCGCCGTAGCGGCGCTGTTCACCACAGGGGGAGCTGGGTTAATGGTGATGGTGACGGTCATGCTGCCCGTGCCACTTGGATTGGTGGCGCGGACGGTGGCCGAGGAAATTCCCGCCGCGGAGGGAGTGCCGGAGATCAGTCCGGTGGAGGTGTTGACCGACAGGCCGGCAGGCAGTCCCGAGGCACCGTAGCTCGACGGGCTGTTGGAGGCTGTGATCTGGTAACTGAAGGTCACGCCCACTTGACCCGTTGCGGTGGTCGCGCTGCTCACCACAGGAGCGGGAGGATCAATTGCAATCGCCACTGTCTTAGTGCCGAAGCCTCCGGCATTTGTTGCTGTGATCGTCGGCTCCCAAACGCCGGCGGTTGTCGGAATTCCCGATATGAGGCCGGTCTGGGAATCCAACGTCAACCCGGGAGGTAATCCGGTTGCGCCATAGCTAGTGGGATTGTTGGAAGCGGTGATCTGGTAGCTGAAGGCCACACCCACTTTCCCGATCGCTGTGTTAGCACTACTTATGACTGGAGCAGCGGGAATTATCGAGAAGGTGACCGTCCTACTGCCTGTGCCGCCCGCGTTGGTGGCGCTGATGGTTGCGGCAGAAGTTCCTGCGGCCGTGGGCGTGCCGGAGATCCGCCCGGTCGAGGTGTTCACCGAAAGTCCAGACGGCAGCCCGCTCGCGCCGTAGCTGGTCGGGCTGTTGGATGCCGCAATCTGGTAGCTGAAGGCCACACCCACCTGCCCGTTCGCAGCGTTGGCGCTTGTAACTACTGGTGCCGGAGGTGGGCTGATCGTGATGGTCACCGTCTTGCTGCCCGTACCACCCGCATTGGTCGCGCTGACCGCCGCCGTGGAGGTGCCTGCGGCCGTGGGCGTGCCGGAGATCAGGCCGGTCGAGGTGTTGACCGACAGCCCGCCCGGCAGCCCGCTCGCGCCGTAGTTGGTCGGGCTGTTGGAAGCCGTGATCTGGTAACTGAAGGCGACGCCAACCTGGCCCGTCGCCGCGGCCCCGCTGCTCACCACCGGGGCTGCCGGACTGATGGTGATAGTCACCGTCTTGCTGCCCGTGCCGCCTCCGTTGGTCGCACTGACCGTTGCAGTCGAGGTGCCTGCGGCCGTCGGCGTGCCGGAGATCAGGCCGGTCGAGGTGTTGACCGACAGCCCGCCCGGCAGCCCGCTCGCGCCGTAGTTGGTCGGGCTGTTGGAAGCCGTGATCTGGTAACTGAAGGCGACGCCAACCTGGCCCG
>CAISTY010000201.1 GCA_903888515.1 Akkermansiaceae bacterium
GGCATTCAAATCGCCATACCACAACGGTGAATCGCTGCCGGCGCGGGCGGCCCATTCCCACTGGGCTTCGGTGGGCAACGTGACTTTCCTGCCGGTCTTGGCCGCGAGCCAGCGGCAGAACTCCATGGCCTCGTTCCACGACATACGGATGGCAGGCAGTTCGGGAGAATCCATTAGATAGCCGGGCTTGACCTGGTCCTTGTAGTGCATGTCGTAGTACCCGTTGCGGTGCTGCGCATTGAACTGTTGGTACTGTTCTAACGAAATCTCGGTGGCGGCCATCCAGAAGGGTTGGCGGATGACGGCTTTTGTTACCGGATACTCATCGGGATAGCCATTGATATCTCCCATGGCGAACTCACCCGCCGGGATGCGTTTCATCTCCAGCGACTTGCCACCGCCCATATCCAGTTGCATCGCGGTCGCGCCGGCACCGCTCTGCATTTGTTGCGCCTTGTCGGCCGGGATCGGCCAATTCGCCACGCTCGGCACGGGTGGTTTGGGCGGCATGGCGGGCGGCGGGATGAACTTCACGTTCTTCTGATAGGGATTGGGAATCGCTTCGATGTCCTCATCGATGCCAGCGTATTCCTTGCGCATTTCATAGCGGCGTTTTTCGAAATCCTTCGGGATATTGCCCACCTCTTTCCAAGTGCCCAAGGCCGGCACATTCAGATCGATCCAGGTAATGATCCGGTCCCACGCCTCCGCATCCAGCTTCACATTGTGGTGGCCCTTCTGCAGCATCTGCACCAGATCGCTGGTGTCGGCGTGAAACTCTAACGGGGTAAGGATGTTGTAGTCGCCCTCGGGTCCATTGCGGCGCACATAGGGATGCAACTCGTTGTAGGACTTTGGAAAACGCCCGGTGCTGTCGTCGAAGCGCGGGCGGTCCGCTTCCTTGCCGTCGTGGCAGCCGACACAATACTTATCCAACACCGGCTGCACCTCGCGGATGAAACCGAAGCCGCGCGTCGGGCCATACCATGGTTTGAGCTTGGCGGGTGCCTGCTGCGCGGCGGTTGTTAGTTTCGGGGCGACGGCGCCGTTGTTTTGATGGTCGTGGCAACCGACGCAGGAGACGCGTTCGCCGGGCATGCCGACCATCCAACTGCGTTTGAGCTGCAACGCCTTGCCCTCGGCATCGAGGGGTTGCAGCGAAACCGGAGTATTGGCCGGGATTTCGAAATAACTCGAACCATCGGGATGGACGGGCACCGTGCCTAACAGTCGTCGGACGTCCCATGGGCCTTCCATGCCCACGGCGTAATGCCCGCCCATGTTGCGGTAGGAATACTCATACTGATAGACGCGCAGCGCCTTGACGGTGCCGCGCGGCACGCCCGTCAGGGCGCGGCCAGCGTAGATGTCTTGAATCGCCACCGTGGCGGTCTTGGCATCGAGCTTCACCCGGTCGGGGATGATGGGGGGGGGGGGCGTTTTCTTGAGCGGAATCGGCTCGAGCATTGCCCAGCCCGGTTCCTCGCGCAGCAGCACCCGGTTGTCGAACACATCCACCAGATAGATCCCCCAGTTCGCGCCGCCTTGGGTTTGGCTGGAGACGAGGAAGTATTTGTCGGCGATGGGCAGCGGGTGGAGGAACTTCGGCCATGAGGCATTTACCAGCTCGTCGACAATCTTGTCCTGGACGGGGATGCCGTAGCCGGGGATGCGTTGTATGGCACCGGTGTGTTCCTGGCGTCCGTTCGCCAGATCGAACAACACGAGTTCGCCCATGCGCGGCACGCCGTGATGGCCGGTAACGATGCCGACAAACTTGTTAGGTTGCCCCGGGAGCGGTTTGGCGTAGAATGTGCTGTTAGGCCAGTAGCTGTTACTGCCATAGTATTCGATCTGGTTGGTGCCGTCGGGGTTCATGGACATCAGCACGCGGCTGAAGTAGTGGGCGGAATCGGTGTATTCCCAGCGCAGAAACATCACCCGGCCGTCGGACAGCATCGTCGGATACCAATCGTTGTCCTGCTCGAAGCACAGCCGGCGGACATTTTTGCGATCGGCGCTCAACAGGTGCAGATTCGCCACATGATCAGCGCCGCCGACGCACGGCACGCCCACGAACGGCGAGGTTGAATCGTAGATGATCCGGCCATCCGGCAGATAGATGCCGTTGTAGTTGTCGATGTCCGGATAGGTTTCCGGGGTGACCACGGATGGCACCGATTCCCCTAGCTTCAGTTCGAAGACCTGCCAGCGGTTGTTCTTGCCGATGGAAGAAAACAGCAGGCGGTCCGCGTTGAAATGGAGATTGACGTCTCCGACAAACCACGGCTCGGCAGGCTTGTAGAGCGTTGTTGCCGCCGACTTGTTTTTGATTTCAAAGCGGATCAACTCATTCTCCATTTTGGGATTGACGCTGGTATTGCCCTGCCAGTTTTGCGGCAGGCCGAGGGTTTTCTGATTGCGGCGCACGGCGAGCACCTCGGTGAAGTCGATATATGGATTGTCGGTGACCAGCGCCTTGTATTGCAGTTCGTCGTAACGGGTTTGCCAGGCGGCGGCTGTTGACGCGTCGCCCGCCATGGCCGCCTGGTCGTTTTCCAGCGCGGCGAGTTGATCCAGATAGGCTTGGGCGGACGGATAATTGGCCCCAAAGCGGGTCTTGAGTTCCTGGATGGAAAGGCGCAGGGCGCGCACCGGGCCATGGGCGGCGGTGCCGGTGCCGGTGTTGGGTGGCGGATTCACATTGGCAGCCGGTGCGGCTTGAAGGCACGCCGCAATCATGAGAATCGCCAGCCATGCGGTCCGGTCGTGGTATTGTGGTTTCATATTTGTCTGGGATACGGTGACGCCAGGCGTGCCCTTTCATCCTCGGAACGCACCCGGGGATGGACAGGTCACTTTTCCGGCATTCCGCAGCAATTTCCGGCATCCCGGCCGACGCCACATTTTTTCAGGATGAATTCCAGGGGGCAGAAGTTCGTGAACGAGGATTGGAGCAGGTTGAACCCGACAAACGCGGTGAACCACAACCAGTATGGGCTGTGATAGTGCGCCAACGCGACACTGGCGAGAATGAACAAACCGGCAAAACGACGAATGATAAGATGCATTTTCATGAGCGTGTGGTGAAATTAATGACCATGGGCACAAAGCGCAAGACCGTTGGGATTATTTCTTCGCATGGACCATTGATCAGACAAATAATCAGTATTTTATTTGCGCGTGCGTGTCTTGCGCCGGACCGCGAGTCTCCAGACTCGCCGCCAATGAGTCGCCATACTTTTTTCCGAATTTGCTCATGCTCACACCGGTGCCGTCAGGACCTAGACGTGTCCGGGCTGGAATTCGACGAGGCGGCGGAGCACTTCCGGCATCAATGGGTGGGTAAAAGTTCGCTGGCTTCTTCCAGCAAAGCCACAGCCTGCTCCCGCCTTACCGTCGGGAAATCTGCCAAAAACTCGGCCAATGAGTCGCCGCCTTCAAGATAATCAATCAGCGCCGCATAGAGACGCCGCTACAACTCCGCACTCCATCGATCACGGCTTCCAAGTCCCGTCTCTCCGTCGCTACTTGGTCTTCCCAGTATCCTGTGCGGCCTCATCGAGGCGTGCGGCCTCATCGAGGCCGCGCTACCTTCATTCTCATTTCCGCTTTTCATCCCCTCTTGCTCATTTCAGCTCGTCTCAAACAAGTCGGCGGGCCGCCACGTCCTGATACTGATACCAAACAAATCAATCTCCAGTTTCCCGAATTCGAGTCTTGCCCGCTTTATCCTTGATCTGACATCCATGATCTCCCATCCATTTTCCTTGAGTTGTCACCATGGCTTGGCATAGTCACTGCGTGGCCGGATTTCGGTGGGCACCTCTCACATCATGCAATACAGATACCAGTCAATGTGTGCCACGGCAGTTGCGGCCGTGATGGTCATGGCGACGGCGAGTTTGGCCGTGGCCGAGGATTTCTCGGGGATGCGAGGCGCCAATTACGTGCCCTCCTATGCCCGCAACGACGTGCAGATCTGGATGGACTACGACCCCGATGTCATTGATCGGGAATTGGGCTATGCGGCGCGGTTGAAGCTCAACACGGTGCGGGTCTTCCTGCAAGTGGCTGTCTACGAGCGCGACCCCAAGCTCTTTCTGGAACGCTTCGAGAACTTTCTCGTCCTGTGTGATAAGCACCACCTGCGCATGATGCCGGTGGTCTTCGATTCTTGCTTCGGAGCGTTCCCCGATCTGGTGAACTACAGGGACAAGAACTGGATGGCCAACCCCGGCCAGAACCGGCTTGGCCAGGAACACTGGCCGAAGCTGGAGCAATACGTCCGGGATGTGGTCGGCGGCCACAAGGACGATCGGCGAATCGTGATGTGGGACGTGATGAACGAACCGACCTGTACCTCGTTCAAAAAACCGCAGGACAAAGAGCTGATCTGGACATTCCTCCGTCATTTTCTGGATTACGTGAAGCAGATCGATCCCAACCACCCGCGCACGGTCGGGGTCGAACACAGCAACCTCATCCCGCAGGTGCTCGATAGGGTCGAGGTGCTTTGCACACACAACTATCGAAAGGACCTGCAAGAGGACCTGCGTGCGGTCAAGGAGTTGGGTCGCAAACACGGCAAGCCGGTCACCATCAACGAGGTGGCAGGGCGTCCGCGGCAGCCGTACTCCTACGTCATGCCTATTCTGGCCGAGGAGAAAGTCGGTTGGTGCTTCTGGGAACTGATGATAGGCCGGACGCAGTTTACCCAGGGCGCAACCCCCTACCAAGGCGTGATCTACCCGGACGGCACGTGCTTTGACGCCGCCGAGGTCATGCACATCGTCCATCCCGGCCAGACCGGTCTGGATCCAAAGCAGGTGGCGGCCGATGTTGGCCTGCCACAGCGGCCGCGCCTATGGAGCGTCGAGCGGGCGTGGACATGGTACAAAGCCCGACCCTGGATCGTCGGCATCAACTACCATCCCGGCAATGTGGTGAACACGACCGAGCTGTGGGCTGCCGATACCTTCGACGAGAAAACCATCGACGCCGAGTTGGCGCTGGCCGCCAAGACAGGCTTCAATGCCTGCCGCACGAATCTCCAGTATCTCGTTTGGAAACACGACGCCCAGGGCATGAAGAATCGGATGGAACGGTTTCTGACGATCGCCCGGAAGCACGGCATTGGCGTGATGTTCGTTCCGTTCGACGACTGCGCGTTCGGCGCCCCACCCACGACCGAGCCGTACCTGGGAAAGCAAAAAGACCCGACCCCGGGCATGATTATGCCAAATTGGACCCCAAGCCCGGGGTTGAAAGCCGTGACGGACCGTGCCGCCTGGCCGGACCTGGAAAAATACATCAAAGACATCGTGGGGACCTTCGCCCAAGACACGCGGGTGCTGATGTGGGATCTCTATAACGAGCCGGGAAACAGCGGGCTGGGCAACCGCAGCCTGCCGCTGGTCGAGGCAACTTTCGCTTGGGCGCGCGAAGTCGGTCCCAGCCAGCCGCTCAGCATGGGCATGTGGGACGCGAACCTGCATGACCTGAACCGGGTGATGGCCGAACTCTCCGACATTATCACATTCCACGCCTACACGGATTACCAGCGCATGCGCTCGTCGATTGCCCACCACAAGGCCAACCAGCGTCCCGTGATCTGCACCGAGTGGATGACCCGCCACTCCGGTGCCCGGTGGGAGACCGATCTGCCGTTGTTCCGCCGCGAAGCGGTGGGCTGCTTCAGTTGGGGCCTGGTCAACGGCCGTATGCAGTGCCAGTTCACCTGGTGGGACAAGCCGGGAACGCCGGAACCCAAACTCTGGTTCTGCGACTTGTACCGCAAAGACAATACACCCTACGATCCCAAAGAAATCGAACTGATAGGCCGAATCACCGCCGACAAGAATATCGATTTCGCCGCCAGAGACTACTCGCGGCCGCAACCTGCTCCCGGCGAGATTTCCGACACCGACCCTAACATGCGGTACTCGGACGGATGGACCGCGTGGGCAGGCAGTGGGCCGCGATGCGGAACACTCCACTATCACAACGCAGCCGACAGCCGGGTTGACGTCGGCTTCGAAGGGAAGACCGTACATCTCGTTTACAAGGTCGGGCCGGACTGCGGCGTGGCACAACTCTTGATCGACGGAAAACCTGCCACCAAGCAAGGCGGAGGCGAACTGGAAGCGGACTCCTCGGGCAACGCTGTCCTGGACACGTATGGAGCTGCCGTTGATTGGAACCGCCGTGTGACCATTGCTCGCGGCCTCGCACCCGGGAAGCACACCTTGTCGGTCATCGTCACCGGGAAAAAAAATGCCGCGTCCTCGAACTGCCACGTACAGATCGTTGGCGTGGACATCGAGTCGTAGGATGGATCGCTCGTAGGGAAACCCGAGTCTCCGAGACCCACCGGAAACCGCCTGAGTGATGAGGCGTCATGACAGCAAACCGCGCGATCCGGTGAAACCATGTGATTGATCCCGGTAGGGCATGTGTTCCCTTGGGCGGAATGACGGATGGCAGACATTCGGCCCGCCGCTTTTCCTGACCCATTCGCGGGTCCATCTTCCATTTTCGCACCACAACCCTGCCTAACTGATTTCCGGGCGCGGGTCGCGGGCGAGAAGCTCGCGCATGGCGATGGCCACGGATTTTCCCTGATAGAGGATCGAGTAAACCGCGTCGATGATCGGGGTGCGGATGCCGGCCTTGCGGGCGGCGTCGTGGATCGAGAGGGTGTTAGGGACGCCTTCGGCGACCATGCCCAGCGCGGCAACGGCGTCCTCAAGGGATTGGCCGGTGCCGAGGGCGAGGCCGACGCGGTGATTGCGCGAGTGCTCGGAAAAGCAGGTGACGATGAGGTCGCCGACACCCGAGAGGCCGGCGAAGGTTTCTTTTTTGCCGCCGAGAGCGACGCCGAGGCGGGTCATTTCCGCGAGAGCGCGAGTCACCAGGGCGGCGACGGCATTATCGCCGAGACCGAGGCCGTGGGCCATGCCCGCGGCGATGGCATAGACGTTTTTCACCGCTCCGCCGAGTTCAATGCCCGCCACGTCGTCGCTGGTGTAAACGCGGAAATGAGGCAGGGTGAAAAGCTCTTGGAGCGCCTCGGCGAGGTGCGGGTTGTCGGAGGCGACGACCGCGCAGGTGACGAGTTCGGCGGCGATTTCCTCGGCGTGGTTGGGTCCGGTGAGGATGCCTATCGGGTTGGACGGGAAGATCTCGCGCAGGATTTGGCTCATGCGTTCGCCGGTGTGGCATTCGATGCCCTTGGCGCAGGACAGCAGCGGGGTATTGGACGGCAGGCCGAGGGCGGCGAGTTTTTCAGCTTCCGAGCGGATTGCCGCGGTGGGCACGGCGAAGATGATCAGCGGCATGGCAAGGGCCTCGCCATGGTCCATGGTGGCTCGGACATGCGGCGCGAGTTGGACGGACGTGAGATATTTCGGATTCCGGTGGTCGCGGTTGATGCCCTCCACGCATTCGGATTCGATGGAAACGAGCACCAGCGATTCGAGTTTCGGGGCAAGGAGTTTGGCGAGTGCCGTGCCAAGGGAGCCCGCACCCAGAATGGCGGCGGAGGTGAGTGGATGCATGACGGGAAAATGGCGGATGGCGGGGTGTTAGGAACGTTTGGATTTCAGGACAAAGCGGTGTTCGGTGCCGGCACGGAGCCGTTGGATGTTGGATCGGTGCTTCCAGATGGCAAGCAGCGCGATGGCCACAGTAAAGGCAAACAGCGGCTGATTCCAAGTTCCATCCTGGATCCGCCCGTGATGCCAGGCCCCCCACAGCGTGAGCAGCGGCAGCACGGCGGCGGCTCCTATGCTGGCCACCGAAACATAGCGGGTGATCAGGAACAGCCCGAGCCAGATCAGAACCAGCAGGACGATCCCGAAGAATGGATAGAGTCCTAACAGAACTCCCGCCGAGGTGGCCATGCCCTTGCCGCCCTTGAATCCAACCCACGGCGAATAGTTGTGGCCGAGGATGGCTAGCAACCCGGTGATGACTTGCAGCATCTGGCCTTCCAACTGCTGGCTGGCCGGCAGGCTGAGTGCAAGCGGGCGCAGGACATGGAGTGTTAGAAACGGACCCCTGCCATCTATCAGAATGAGATTCAGCGCGATGACCACCGGAATGAAGCCTTTCGCCGCATCTAACAAAAAACAGGCGGTGCCGGATTTTTTTCCGATGACGCGCAGCACATTGGTGGCACCGATGTTACCGGACCCGTGACGGCGGATATCGATGCCATGCGTTTTGGCGATGAGCAGGCCGCAGGGGATGGATCCCAGCAGAAACGCCAGCAGCGGGCAGAACCAAAGTTGCATCAATCCGGGAAGGAAAATGATTTATCGCAAAAGCACGCAAGGAACCAAATGATCATCATGAAATCAGTGGTGAAAAACCGCTTCATCCGGGTCAATTTTCCTATTTGGCAAAGAACCCGGCGGGCGGGTGCGGACTCGGGAGGTTTATTCGACGAGGGTTGCGGACTCGATCACCACGTGGTTGGTGGGGACGTTTTCCGCAGGCATGGCTATTTTCGCGCCCGTGGCGGGATGGATCATCGTGAGTTTTGCAGTGCCGGCAGGCACGGCCTTGATTTTGTCCACCACCTCCATGCCTGCGACGACCTTGCCGAACACGGCGTAGCCACCGTTGTTAGGATGGTTGAGGGCGTCATTGTCCTTCACGTTGATGAAAAACTGGGCGGTGGCGCTGTTCGGATCATTGGTGCGGGCCATGGCGATGGTGCCACGTTCGTTTCTGAGGCCGTTCTGGCCCTCGTTGGCGATGCCCTTGCCGGTGGCCTTTTCGATGAGTCCGCCGTCCGCGACCGCGAAGCCGCCACCTTGGATCATGAACCCGTCGATGACCCGGTGGAAGACGGTGCCATCGTAGTGTTTTTTCTTCACGTAGCCGAGGAAGTTCTCGACCGTGACCGGGGCTTTGGAGGCGTTGAGTTCGAGCACGATGTCGCCCTGGCTGGTTTTCAGTCGGACTTTCGGGGTTTTTGTGGTGGCACCGGGCACGGCGGGCTTTTCCGCTTCCTTCGCGGGTTCGCAAAGGGCGAGGGCCGGGAACAGACAGATGGCAAGAAGGGTGAGGTAGCGTTTCATCGGGGGGGATTCATAGGCGAGGCAGGCGGTATGCGCAAGACCAAGAAACTTGATATGCAGCAAAAAAAGACCGCCCGGAAGGATCCGGGCGGCCTGACGATTGAGGATTTCAGGTGAGACGTTTAGAATTTGATACGGGCACCGAGTTCGAGGAGCCAGTCGTCATCAAGATTGATGGACTCTCCAAACAAATTGGCATCCGCATAGTAAATCCAGCGGGCACCGCCAAAAATGTCGAAGTTCTGAGACACGCTGTAGCTCAATCCAGCGAAGATCTGCGCGGTGAACACCCAGTCGCTGTCGGAATACTTATAGGATGTGGTATATGAGGGTTTGAGATAGGGATAATAAGTACTGGTTCCGTGATCATCGACATCCACCCATGCCACGCCGAGACCGGCACCGAAGTAGGCATTCAGGTTGCCGCTGAGGGCACGTTCAAACTTGACGTTAACCGTGATCGGCACGATAGTGAGATCGACTTTCCCAATGTCTTCGTAAGGGATTGGTGCGCTAACGTAACTATCGGTGTAGGACCAGTCCGTGTCGGTGTATCCGACTTCGGCGAAGAGGCCGACGTTCCAGCCGCCGATCATCCAGCAGGAATTGGTGACACCGAAGTGGGCGGTATACATGGGCTCTTCGAGTTCGGTCAGGTAACCGACGGATGCGCCCGCGAACCAGCTTACGAGGCAGTTGGAGGGCGGTGCGTTGTATGCCGCCGGGGTTCCTGCGAACGCCGGGAGGGCCAAAACAAGTGGAAGCAATAGGGTTGGTTTCATAACGACGCGAAAGTAAAGGCCTCATTACGCGCCTGTCAACCATTAATTTTAATTTATTTTTCAGGTATCTGAATTTTTTTTCAATCCATTGAATTTGCGTCAGTTCATGTAATTTCAGGATGGGAGTTGGGCAATTTCCAGAGATTGGGCCGGGATCTTTTGCCCCGTGCATGGACTATGGGCTGGGTGCGGCGAGGACCGCAAAAGCATCCCTGACAGGCAGAAAAAAGGCCGCCCGGAAGAATCCGGGCGGCCTGACAATTGAGAATTTCAGGTGAATGGTTTAGAATTTGAAGCAAACACCGAGTTCGAGCAGGCAGTCGCTTCCAAGTTCGAGTGTGGCACTTTCACCCCGATCGCTGAAATCGGCATCGGACATGTAAATCCAGCGGGCACCGCCGTAGATCTGGAAGTTCGGGCTCAGATTGTAGCTCAGACCGGCGAAGATCTGGCCGTAGAACACCCAGTCGGTATCGGAAGCCGACAAGCTGTCCTCCGAAGTATGGCCAGCGAGGTCGAGGCCCACATAGGCCACGCCGAGGCCGCCACCGAGGTAGACGTTCAGGTTGCCGCTGAGTGCGCGCTCAAACTTGACGTTGAGGGAGATCGGGACGATGTCGAGGTCGTAGCTGGTGTGCGCGTTGAAGTAGTCAGCCGCATATTGCAGGGCGTCGCCCATTTCATCGACATCGACACTGATGTTTCTTGGCATCTTGATCGGCGGCGTTTCCCTATCGCGGGGACTGTAGTCCTCATCTGTTTGGGTGTAGCCGACTTCGAGGAACAGGCCGACGTTCCAGCCGCCGAGCATCCAGCAGGAGTTGGTGACACCGAGGTGAGCGGTATACATCGGCGCTTCGAGTTCGGTTAGATAACCGACGGATGCGCCCGCGAACCAGTTTGTGAGGCAGGGGTTGGAGGGCGGGGCGGTGACCGGTGCCGGGGTTCCTGCGAACGCCGGGAGGGCCAAGACAAGTGGAATCAATAGGATTGGTTTCATAACGACGTGAGACTAACGACCCCATCCCCGGTTGTCAACAGGCTTTTTTCATTAAGGTAAATTTATTTTTCAGGTGTTGGAAATTTCTCAATGCATTGGATTTGAGTGAGTTGTATTGAAGTCGAGGTAAAAGTTGCGGAATATTCGGATATTTGGCAGGGTTTGAACGTGGTTTTTGCAGGGCAAATTCCGTGGTTGGCGAAAGCGTCGCGAGGGGAGCGGTGGTTGGTGGGGGTAA
>CAISTY010000202.1 GCA_903888515.1 Akkermansiaceae bacterium
CACGCGGGTTCCCGCCCGCACGCTGATGGATGATCTTGAAGGCGGCGACTCATTGGCGGCGAGTCTGGAGACTCGCGGTCCGGCGCGAGACACGCAAGCGCAAGTGGAATCCTGATCATTTATCAGACAAAAGATTCTGCTCTCTTGCTGGGCGGTAATAATGCTTTACACGGGGATGCCGCGCTTTTTCACTTGCCCGGTTCCTTGATCATGGAATCCTTGTTTTCAGATCAACCG
Source organism: Akkermansiaceae bacterium (assembly GCA_903888515.1). Lineage (GTDB taxonomy): Bacteria > Verrucomicrobiota > Verrucomicrobiia > Verrucomicrobiales > Akkermansiaceae > Luteolibacter. The sequence continues at coordinate 238 of CAISTY010000202.1, forward strand.
CAACCGCAAGATCACATGCACCGCACCATCCGCCGTCTCCGCTCCGCCAGTCCCGTCGTTTTCGGGAAAGCCCTGTTATTTTTGTTAGCGGCCGTGACGCCGCTGGTTGCGGCAGACCCTCAACCCGCAGCCATACTCAAGGACCTGCGGCGGGTTGCGGATTGGCAGTTGGCCAATCCCTCGAAACACCCGCTTTACGATTGGACCCAGGCACCGTTTTTCATGGGGCTCGAAAATCTCCATCAAGTGTCCGGCGACGCCCGTTACCTCGACGCACTCAAGCAGTTCGGCCAACAAGTTGCCTTTGGTCCGGGCCCGCGCGTGACCCACGCCGATGACCATGCGGTGCTACAGGCGTGGCTCAGCCTCTATGAATTGGACAAGGATCCGGCCAAACTGAAACCCGCTGTCGAGCACTTCGACCGGCTGCTTGGAGCGCTTGCCAAGGAGCCGCCGAAATCCATCTCCGGGGGGACCTTCACCTGGTGCTGGTGTGACGCGCTGTTCATGTCGCCTGCCGTTTGGGCACGCCTCTCCCAGCTCACCGGCGATCCCAAATTCTTCGCTTGGGCGGACCGCGAATGGTGGACCACCACCGACGTGCTGTACGATCCCGCCCAGCACTTGTTCTATCGGGACAACAATTTTTTCACCAGGCGCACACCCAGCGGCAGGAAGGTATTCTGGGCACGCGGCAACGGCTGGGTCACGGGCGGCTTGGTTCATGTGCTCAACCATCTTCCTGCCAATCATCCTTCGCGCGGGAAATACCTCGGGCTTTATCACGACATGATGTTCGCGCTGGAAAAGCTGCAGCATGCGGACGGGCTCTGGCGCACCAGCCTGCTCGATCCCGAGGGGCCGCAAGGTGAATCCTCGGGATCGGCGTTTTTCTTGTATGCGATGGCCTGGGGCGTCAATCGCGGGTTGCTGCCCGCCGCAACGTTCCGGCCGCGAATCATGAACGGGTATCAGGCGCTGACTAACAACATCCAGCCGACCGGCATGCTCGGGTTCGTGCAAAAAATCGGCGACTCCCCGGACAAACAAGACACCGGTGCGCAGTCGACCGAGGTTTATGGCACCGGTGCCTTCCTGCTGGCGGGTTCGGAAATCATCCGCCTGTTGGATCCCACGAAGCGCCGCGACGGACTGGCCACCTTCACAGGAGTAACACTGCCTGACAGATTCATGCCAACCACCCCGCAGACGTTCGCCCGCTACGTGCCCGAGCGCAAGGGTGATTTCGCCTGGGAGAATGATCTGGTGGCCTTTCGTACCTACGGTCCGGCTTTGCGGCCCGACCCAGAGAACAGCGGCATCGATTGCTGGTTCAAGCGCGTTGCCTATCCGATCATCGACAAGTGGTATATCGAAGACCGCCTCAAGCTGCCCTACGGGAATGTCGTCAAGTCCTACCATCGGGACCATGGCGAAGGCTATGATAACTACAAGGTGGGCGATACCCGCGGTTGTGGCGGCATCTCGGTTTGGGCCGATAACAAACTGCATAACTCGGAAACGTTCGTGGCCCACCGGATGATCGAAAACACACCTCAGCGCGTCGCGTTCGAACTCGACTACGCCAGCCATTTGAACGGCAAAGTCCTGCGCGAAACCAAACGCATCACCCTCATCATGGGGCAACGCCTGTTTCAATGCGACGCGCGTTTCACGCTCGATGGCAAACCCGCCACGCTCGATGTCGCCATCGGCTTGATGCCGCAGGTCAAGGGCACCCAGGCGGTGTTCGCACCCGCCACCGGCACCCTGCAGTTATGGGAACCTCTCGATGGTCTGGGGCTCGGAACCGGGATCGTCATCGACCCCTCACGCGTGGTGAACATGATCCACCACACCGATGCCGCCGGCCAAACCCAAGCGCTCTGTCTGGCCCGCACCGATGCGGGCGGCGGCATCCGCTGGTTTGCCGGCTTCGGCTGGGAAGGTCAGGGTGATATCACCTCCGCCGGAAAATGGACGGATTATCTCAAGGATTTCGCTGCCAGGTTCATCGCAACTCCCTTTGCCGATCCATCCAACGACGCTTCCTTCAAAGTTCATGCGCTCGATGTCCCCGCTGAATAGGCACTTGCGCCTTTCCATATACCCCAAGCCGAAAACCAATTCACTAACAATAATGATCATGCAACGATTGATGTTCACAAGTCTGATGATGGCCTCGATGTTGGCCGAAGCCGCGGACCAAGCAGGCACCGGTGCTCAGGCAGCCGCGCCGGCGGCGGGGCGGAAATACAGCCCGAACTGGGAATCCATCGATCAGCGGCCATTGCCTGGCTGGTTCAATGAGGCCAAGTTCGGAATTTTCATCGTCTGGGGTCCCTACTCGGTGCCCGCCTATGCTCCCAACGGCTATGCCGAGTGGTATTGGAAACGTTCCCTGGATGACAAGGACGCGACGCGCGCGTTTCATCTCAAGCATTATGGCAAGGATTTCAAGTACGAGCAGTTCGGCGCAATGCTCACCGGCGAGTTGTTCGATGCGGATTTCTGGGCCGATATCGTCGCCAAGTCCGGCGCGAAATATATATCATTCAGCGTGAACTACCACGACGGATTCGCGATGTGGCCCACAAAGTATGCCATGACCGCCAATACCAACCAGTGGAACGCCATGGTCACCGGTCCGAAGCGCGATGTAACCGGCGAACTCCGGACGGCCATGGAGAAACGCGGGATCAAATTCGGAATCTATTATTCCCTGATGGAGTGGTATCACCCGCTGTGGGCTGCCGGCAAGCGAGAGCAATTCTCACAGGAATGGATGCATCCGAAGTTCAAGGAGGTGGTTGCCAATTATGAACCGTGGTGCATTTTCCTCGACGGTGAATGGCAATCCACCGACAAGGTTTTCCATACCGAGGAACTGGCCGCCTGGCTGTATAACGAGTCGTCGGTGAAGGATCGCGTGGTGGTCAATGACCGTTGGGGCTCGGGCCGCGCAAAGCACGGTGATATCTATTCCAGCGAATACGGCGGCGGCCAGGGATGGAAGGACCATCCGTGGCAGGAGGACCGGGGCATTGGCGAAAGTTATGGCTTCAATCGGCACGAGAACTTCGCCCATTACAATTCGGTTGCGAAGCTCATTGACATGCTCACGAAGTGCATGATGAACGGGGGCAACCTGTTGTTGGATATCGGTCCCACCGCCGACGGCCGCATCCCGGTGATCATGCAGGACCGCCTGGTCCAGATTGGTGAGTGGCTTGCCGTCAACGGCGAGGCGATCTACGGCTCGCGACCCTGGCGCGTCACCCATGAGGGGGATGTTAGATATACCACCAAGGGCAAGGACTTGTACGCCATCTGCATGAAATGGCCGGGCAATCCGCTGGTTCTCAACGAACCCAAACCAGCAGCGGGAACGGTCATCACGATGCTGGGCCTGAAGGAACCGGTGCCGTGGGAAATGAAGGACGGCAAACTTCAGATCCAAACGCCCCAACTGACGGTTGACAAACTGCCATGCCAACACGCCTGGATCCTGAAAATCCCCGGCGCTGCACCATAATGCCATCCATACCGAACATGACCTCCCGCGAACGCGTCACTGCCGCGCTGAATTTCGAGCCGCCCGACCGGTTGCCGGTCTGCGATGCGTTGTGGGACGGCCTGCAAGAAGTGTGGGTGGAGGAGGGCATGCCGGCCGGGGTGTCGCCCACCGATCACTTCGACTGGGATATCGAGTCGATGTTCATCGACGCCTCGCCGCGCTTCGACACGGTGATCCATTCACGTTCCAACGGTTGGATCACCTTTGACGACCGCGCCGGCTACACCGTGACCAAGGCCGACGGCAAGAGCGGCACGCTGGATTTCCTCGACCACAAGACCAAGACCCGCGACGACTGGGAGAATGTCACCAAGCCGCGCTTGGTGCTGGACGACCCGAGCGGCACGTCGCGGATCGATGCCACCAGTTATTTCTGCCACATTGATCCGTATCCGACATGGGCGCAGGCCAAGGAGAAATTCGACATGATCCACGCCCGCGGGCGCTTTGTGGTGTTCACGGCCTACGGCCCGTGGGAAGCGGCCTGGCGCCACCGCGGCCTGGACACCCAGTTGTACGGCGTGCTCGACGAACCGGAGTGGTGCGCGGAGATGTTCGCCACCCACACCGGATTGTTATTGGATATTCTGCAACGCTGCGTGGATCTGGGCATGAAGCCGGACGGGATATTCCTGCCCGAAGACATGGGCTACAAAACCTCGTTGTTGTTAGGAACGCGGACCTGGGACGCGTTGCTGCGGCCGTGCTACGAGCGCATTGGCGGGTTTGTGCGGCGCCACGGCATCCGTTTTTTACTGCACAGTGACGGACGCATGTGGGACTTGCTGACCCGCCTGCTGGAGGTCGGTGTGGAGGCGCTCAATCCGTTTGAATGCGCCGCCACCATGGACATCGCCGAACTGCGCCGCCGTCATCCGCGGCAAATGACCTGTTACGGCAACCTGAGTGTGAAGAACCTGCTAGGCACGCGCGCGGATCTGGAGGCGGAGTTGCAACGCAAGATTCCCTATGCCGTTGGCGGCGGTTTCATCCTGCATTCCGACCACTCGATCCCTTTCGGCGTACGCTACGAACAATATCTATGGGCCCGCAAGCGCGCCCAGGAAATCTTCGAGGAGGCGTGCCGCAGGCGATGAATCCCGGCGCTCCAACATCACATGCGGAACGGGTGGACCTTGCGGTGTCCGCCGTGCCAGCCATCCTCATGACACCACCTTGTTTTAGAATCTGGAATGACACCCAATCGCAAACCCCATGAATAGTCGCGAACGTTATCTTGCCACCCTTGCAGGCAAACCCGTCGATCACCTGGCCCGCCTGCCTATCCTCATGCAGTTTGCAGCCGAATACATCGGCAGCAACTACGGTGCCTTCGCATCCGACTTCCGCGTCCTGACCGCCGCCAATATCGCCTGTGCCCGGGATTTCGGCATCGATCAGATGAATACCATGTCCGATCCCTACCGGGAGACACAGGGCTTCGGCGCGAAAATCATACACCCCCCCAACATGGTCCCCTACTGCGAGCGCCATCCGCTCGAAGACAACCCCGACCTCGACCGCTTGCCGCGACCCGATCCGCTCGTGGCGGAACGCATGCGCGACCGCATCGAGGCCGTCCGCCTCTACCACTCCCAGATTGGTGGCGAATACTCGATCATGGGCTGGGTCGAGGGACCCGCCGCCGAGGCGGCCGACCTGCGCAAACTCGACAACTTCTTCATGGATTTGTTAGATGACGAGATATATGTTGGCCAACTGATGGATCTGTGCGTGGATGTGGCGCTGGATTTCGCGCGGGTTCAGGTAGCATCGGGCGCCGACACCATCGGCATCGGCGACGCGGCTGCGAGCCAGGTTTCGGCGGACATATATGAGCGCTTGATTTTGCCGCGGGAACTCCGGCTTGTTCAAGGGCTCAAGGAGATGGGTGCGTTTGTGCGGCTGCACATCTGCGGCAACATCACGCACTTGTTGCCCGGTATCGCCACCCTCGGCATCGATGTGCTCGACGTTGATCACATGGTGGATCTGGCGACCGTTCGCAAAGCCGTGGGTGGCAGGACGGTGATCGCCGGCAATCTCGACCCCGTGGCGGGCGTGTTGCGTTCCGATCCGGAGACGATCCGGGCCTGCGTCCGGAAACTCTACGAAATCGCCGGCAACCCCTTCATGGTAAATGCGGGTTGCGAAATCCCGAGCAGCACCCCGGTGGAAAACCTGCGCGCGCTTTGCGACCCGGTCCCCTTCCGGATGGAATGCCATGTTTGAGATGGGTAGCATTTTGCCCCATGCCAAGGACCGTCGGATGAGACTGATCCTGGCGATCGAATCCTCCTGTGATGAAACCGCGGTGGCGATCATGCGTGGAGCGTCGGGGCGGGCGGCAGAGGTGTTAGCCAGCGAGGTGTATTCGCAGATCGAGCTGCATCGCGAGCATGGCGGCGTAGTGCCGGAGTTGGCATCCCGCAATCATTCGTTGCGCCTGCGCGGCCTGGTGGAAAAGGCACTGCTAGACGCCGGCACGGCGATGGGGGAAATCGACGCGTTCGCCGCGACCACCGGACCCGGCCTGGCATCGTCGTTGCTGATCGGCAGCACTGCGGCCAAGGGCATGGCCTGCGCCATGAACCGGCCGTTTCTCGGGATCAATCACCTCGAAGGTCATTTGCTTTCGCCATTTCTCGGGCGCTCCTCGGTGCCGCCGCATGTGGCGCTGATCGTTTCGGGGGGGCACACGTTGCTGATGGATGTCGAGGGACCAGGTTGTTATCGCAGGCTGGGGGGGACGCGCGACGACGCTGCGGGCGAGGCCTTTGACAAGGTTGCGAAAATGTTAGGTCTGACCTATCCCGGCGGACCGGAAATCGAACTGGCCGCCCGCACGGGAAATCCCCATGCCTATGACTTCCCCCGCTCGATGCTCCACGACGCGCATTTGGATTTTTCGTTTTCGGGCTTGAAGACGGCGGTGCTGTACACGCTTCAGCGGATGGGGGGGGTGGAATCCGTCCACGATCTGGCGGCTTCGTTCCAGCAGGCGGTGATCGATATTCTGGTTGGAAAAACCCTGCGTGCGGCTCGGCAGACGGGCCGGCGCATCATAGGCCTGTCCGGCGGGGTCAGCCTGAACCGGGCACTGCGCGGCGCGTTGCAAGCCGCCTGCGGGAAATCCGGCCTTGAACTCGCGACGGCATCCGCGGATTTATGCACCGACAATGCGGCCATGATCGCCTTTGCCGCGTTGTTGCGGCATCTAACCGGTGAAAGTTCGCCCTTGGGTGAGGACATCCATCCGAATTCACCGCTGGTCTGATGGCCTGGAATTTTGTCGGGGTTTGTTTGCAACGCATTGACAGCCGCAGCAGAAGGGGGACAACCTCCGCGCATGTCGGAAGAACAATCGCCCATCGGAAACCAGACGAGCGCCGAACCGCTGGCCGCCCGCAAATCCCCCGTGGCCGCATTCGCGCCCAAACTCGTCATGACGCCCGCGGTCATGCTGGCTGTGCTGATCATCGTCCTGCTGGGAGTCCTCATCTTCATGGTGCTCCGCAATGGCATGTACCAGCCGACAGCGGACCCGGCCGAAATAACGGAACTGCAGGCGCAAGCCAATGCCCTCCGCAGCCAGTTGAACCGCGAACGCATGGCTCTGGGGCTGAGGCCGCTGGAAGGCGGTTCCGAGCCCATGGAAGACATCGCCGCGCGTTTGAAGAAAGATGCGGACACGATGGTGGCACTGGCCGGTAGTTTCCAATCGCTGCTGGGTGAAAAGGATCTCGAACTCACGGCCAAGAGCGCGGAGTTGCTCCGTTCCGAGCAACTCCGCCAGAGCCTCGCTGCGGAAGCCACGCGCCTTCAGGGAGAACTCCAGCGCGCGCTGGTGAACAACTCCGAGCTGGATCTGCTGCGCCGTGATCTAACCACCATGAAAGCCCAGCGGGACGCGCTGGCCAGCGAGCTTGACGCGACGCGCAAGGAACTCGCCGCCAAAGGCCAGGGCGTATCCAAGGATGACATGGCCGATCTCCAGCGGCGCTTCGAGGAAACCCTGCGCGCCAAGGAGTTCTTCGAAGCCAAGGTCAAGGAACTCCAAGGGGATCTATCAAAGGCCAAGTTGTTTGCCAATTCGGAAAACGAATTGCTTCCCGCCGCCGTCGAATTGTGCCGCAAGCTGCGCAAACTGGAAAACATGCCGGAAGCCGAAATTGCCACTGCTTACAGCAGCCTCGGTGCACAACTCGGTGCCAACGTCCTCCACAAGTTCAACTTCGCCACCGGATCCAGCGGCTTGTCTGCCGCCGACCAAGAGACGATCCGCAACATGGTTGCGGACATCCCGGATGGCGATCTCGTGTTAGCCATCGGTTATGCATCGGAAACAGGCAATGTGGATCACAACCGCACCCTGTCCTCGGACCGGGCGACCGCCGTGGCCCGGTTATATGAATCCGTCAAACGCCCGGCGCAACTCGTCCAGGCCGTCTATCTCGGGCAGACCGACCGCTTCAGCAGCAAAACTCCGGAAGCAAATCAACTCGTCGAAATCTGGCGCATCCGCAAACAGTAGCAGCAGTAGTGATGGGTCAGGGACTGGAGAAGGACGCGCGGCGATAGCGGTTGCCAGACAAATCGACGCAAACCTGTTCACTGTTGATGAGTGAGGATCTGAGGCCACCCGGAGGGTGCGAGCGGTCTGCAGGTAACTTCTGTGGAGCGAAGCATTCCTGATGCAAGAGTGAAACCATGGGCAGACGCATTCCCGCTTGCCGCAGGGATGCCTTGGGCACATTCTCAGATCGGCGTGCATACGTTGACACAACAGGCGGTGATTACCGGCGGGAACGGCTCATTGGGCCGGGCCATCGCGGAAGCCATGCAATCTCCGGATTGGGACATTGCCGCTCCCGGCCGTCAGGAACTCGACGTTTCCAACATCGCCCTCGTCCGTCAATATTTTCAACACCGGCCTGTGGATTTGCTCGTTTGTACGGCCGGAATCATCCGGGATGCTCCACTCGCCAAACTCACGGATACCCATTGGAATGAAATATGGGATGTCAATTTCAATGGCGCCGCTTCATGCGCGAATGCGGTGCTTCCAGGGATGCTGGCCAGAAAAACCGGCCATATCATTTTCATTTCGAGTTATTCGGCGCTCCATCCACCAGTCGGGCAAAGCGCATACGCCGCCGCCAAGGCCGCGTTGTTAGGTCTGGTGGTTGACCTGGCGGCCCGTTACGGCTCGTCTAACATCCGCATCAACGCGGTTCTCCCGGGATTTCTCGCCACCCGCATGACCGCATCCGTTACCGAACACCGCCGCCAACAAATCCTCGCGGCCCACGCCTTGGGTCGTTTCAATACCTGTCATGAAGTGGCGGATTTCATCCGTTTTTTGCATCAGAACCTGCCCCATACTTCCGGCCAGGTCTTTCAATTGGACAGCCGGTTGCCTTTTCGCTGTTCCCGCGCGTAAATATCCGACGACACGCCCATGCCGTTCAGCTATGAGCACGTCAAGGCGAACTTTCTCTCCGCGGGCGTGCCGGAATTGCCCGAAACAGGGGCAAATAATGGTGGACAAAGCACTCGGGAAACACCAGAATCAGGGCATGGGGATTTACGACAAACCACTGGAAAGGGTGAAGACGTACGAACAGCGACTGGAACAGTTCCGTCGGGGCGGGCAAATAGCCTTGAACGAATTACAGCGTTCCTTTCCCCCGAAAGAAAGCCCCCCCGATACAACCACGTCTTTCAGTCCCAAACAGAAATCAATCGCCAATTCTCCGCGCTAACACAGTGGGCGAAGGATGAAGGTATTTTCCTGAATGCCGTCGATGAGCGAAAGTTCCTGAAGGGGGCGGCGGCTAAAACCGGAGGTTCCGAACACTCCGTTTTCATCTTCAAAGAAGATGATGGCGGCCATGTTATTAAAAAACCCACGGAGTTGGTGGGTTCTCGGGAGCTGCTCCAGCGCAATACTTTGATCGGTGGAATGATTTCGGCAAACTTTTTCCTGAGATGAAACCTGATATTGTGGGAGTCTCGAACGGGTCTATTTTCATCAAACAGGAATTCATCGATGGTGATGTTTACTCTGATCCGGTCACGCTTGCACATGACATGGCGGAATTCGGATGGGAAAAAATAGCGCCCGCGAAATTCAAACACATAAAGTCTGGCGCTATCATTAGCGATGCCAGACCCAGCAATGTTATCAAGGCTGCCGATGGGAGACCCTTGCCTTTCGACGTGATGGTCGATGATCTTGGAAGTTTTGCAGATCACTAATTTTGATAGATGCTGTTCCTCCAAAGCCCTCGACTTACAGGTTCGCGATGTTTACATTCCGCCATGGCGAAAATCGGCGAACGCGCGACCCTGAAAGTGTTGCGGGAAAAACCCTGCGGGCTTTATCTCGATGGGGGAGAAATGGGCGAGATCCTCCTGCCCCGCCGTGAAATGCCCGTCAATTCCGCCATCGACGGTGATCTCGACGTGTTCCTCTATCACGATTCGGAAGGCCGCCCGGTCGCCACTCTCAAAACCCCCAAAGCAATGCCCGGCCAATTCGCACGTCTGCAATGTGTGGCGGTCACCGCTGTCGGGGCCTTCCTCGATTGGGGGTTGTCGAAGGATCTGTTAGTCCCGTTCCGCGAACAAAAAACGCGCATGGAAGTCGGCAAGCATTACCTCGTGCACGTCCATGTGGACGAGGTCAGCGGCCGGGTCATCGCCTCCACGCGCATCGCCCGGCAACTCGACCGCGTCCCTCACTCCTTCAAATCCGGCGATGCGGTGGACTTGGTGATTTTCGGCAAATCCGCGCTCGGCTACAAGGCCATCATCAATGGCACTCACAGCGGGCTGCTTTTTGCCGATGGGGTATTCCAAGCGCTCCAGCCCGGGGAACACACCCATGGCTACGTCGCCACCATCCGCGAGGACGGGAAAATCGACCTCAGTCTGCACGCGCCAGGGCGCTCCAAGGTTCTGGGGCTGGAAGAACGCATCCTCGCAGAACTCGATGCCCGCGGCGGATTCTGGGCGCTAGGCGATCACAGCAGCGCCGCTGAAATCCACGCCGAACTCGGCGTCAGCAAACGCACCTTCAAACAAACCATCGGCGCGCTCCTGAAAAAACGCAGCCTCCAAATCGATGGCCGCGGCATTCGTCTTTGCAAGCGATGACCTCCACCCCCACCAGCCAGCCACCCCGCCTCTTGCCTGATGCAAGCGGCGGGTATTGCTGGAGGTGCGCGGCACCCGCGGGATTTCAGAACCAGCTTTTTTTACCGGTGATGTAGGTGGCGACGAATTCCTCGTCGGTCTTGGTCAGGTAGAGGATGCCTTCGACCAAGCCGACGATTCCAACGATCATCGGCGGAATCCCGCAAAGCGGTGATCCGACCACACTCACCACAAGCATGATGATTCCTTCCTTCTTGTAGCCAAGATAGAATTTGTGTATCCCCAAGGCTCCCAATAGGATCGCGAGAATGCCAGATACCATTTTTTTATCCGAACCGGGGGTGGTTCCCGATGCAGGTGGGGGCGCAGCTGCTGGCGAAGGATTGACGGATGATTGATCAGGTTCTGTGGACATAGTGGGGTTCATCTACTACATCCAGACCGGCAAGGCAAACATAAAAGTTCATGAAACCAAGAATTACACTCGCGGAAACCCGGCTTCCGGATGGCGGCACGCTCACCCTCCAGGAACATGACGGACGGAAATTCCTGCTCATCCACGGCCAACAGATCTGCGGCCCGGCCACCCGCGCCGCCGAAGAGGAACTTGCACGACTCGCCTGCGCCCCATTCCGGCCCGCCCGTCAACCGCGAATCTGGTTTGCCGGCCTCGGCCTCGGCCATGCGCTCGCCACCGCCACCGCCGAACTCCGGCAGAAACGCGCCACCTTCATCGTCGCGGAACCCCTGGCGGCCCTCCCCGAATGGCATCGACGGCACATGCCTGCCAGCCCGCTTTTCACGGACTCGCGCGTCGTGTTGGAAAACGACTGCGGGCCCGCCGCTCTCATTCTCCAGGCCGGATTGCTCCACGCCATCCTGCTGCATCTCGACGCGGCACCCACCGGCCCGGGCAACCGCCCGTGGGTGGATGATAGGCGCTGGCTTGCCGCCGCTTACGAAGCCTTGCAAGCTGGCGGCCTGCTTGCCATTGCCGGCTCGCGGCCTACTGCCAATCTCACGCGGCGGCTCCAGCGTGCGGGCTTCGCGGTGGCGGAATTCACGGTTCCCGCCTCGCCCGATGCGAGGAAATCCCGTCTGCTGCCGATCTGGCTCGCTAGAAAAAGCAAAGCTCCGGATTGATCTTTGCCCGTGTGCATGCTTGTTTCACCCCGCCATGACTCGCTTGACTGTTCTATACCTCCTGCCCGTGTTGCTTGCCGCCGTCGCCCGCGCCCGGGAAATCGCCATCGAACAACGACCGTTCACCATCGAAAAATCGTTTGTGGCCACCGCCCTGCCAGACAACGGGTGCGTGCTTCTCCAGATAGAACCCAAATCGTGGGCGGATTTCCAAATCATCGAACTCGCCGCGCACGGCAGCCGCGTGGCCAAGGGCGACACGCTCGTCAGCTTCGATCCCGAAACCATCGACAAGAAAATCGCGGACATCCGCCTGTCGCTCGATGCCAACACGCTCACTCTGGCGCAAGCCGAACTCGATCTCAAACACCTTCAGGAAACCGCCCCGCACCAACTCGACGCCTTGCGCCGTGCGGCGGAAATCGCCAAAGAGGAAAACGGTTATTTCACCAAGACCCGCCGCAAGGCCACGGAAGAAACCGCCGCCCATGGTCTCGAACGCAAAAAACAATTGCTCTCCAACCAGCAGGAAGAACTCCGGCAACTCACCAAAATGTATGCCGCGGACGATCTCACCGAGGACACCGAGGAAATCATCCTGACCCGCCAGAAAGATGCCGTGGCCACCGCCGAGTTCATGCTCCGCATGGAAACCCTCGATTACAAGCGCACCCTCGAAGTCATCCTCCCGCGCGAAGTCGTCACTTTGGCGGACAAAGAGCGCGATGCCGCCATCTGTCTGCTCAAAGCTCAAGAAGACATCCCGCGTTCTATCAAGCTCCATAAACTCGAACTCGAAACCTTCAAAACCACCTGCCAACGCGACAAGGAAACCCTTGCCAAACTGGAAGCTGATCGCACCCGGTTCACATTCAAAGCCCCCGCCGATGGTTGGTTCTATCATGGCCCGATCGAAAACGGCCGCTGGAATCCCGCAGAAGCCGTCAAGGCCCTCGTCATCCATGGCCGCCCTGTCGTGAACCGTCCCTTCGCCACCTTCATGCCCGCCTCCACCAAACTCGTTTTGTCCGCCTTTCTCGAAGAAGCGGCGGCGCGTTCGCTCAAGCCGGATATCGCAGGCACCGCCATCCTTGCCGGCCGCGAGGATATCGAGATCTCCGTGAAAATCGCCAAAATCGCCGCCGCACCCGCGCCGGATGGCACGTATCGCGCGGATCTATCCGTGACATGGCCGAAAGATTTCACTCCGATCCCCGGCACTTCCGCCCAGATCCGCATGATCTCCTATCACCAGCAGGCGGCCATCGCCATCCCCACCAAGGCGCTCGCCTATGATCCCAAAGGCTGGAACGTCGAAGTGAAACTCGCCGATGGCAAAACCGAACGCCGCCCCGTCAAATGCGGCCGCGTCTCCAAGGAGGACATCGAAATTCTATCAGGCCTGGAGGTCGGCCAAGTGATTCTAACATCAGGTGATGACCCGAAACCCAAGTCTTGAAAACCCCATCCGAGCGATCCGTCCGATCCGACAGATCGGACCGGTGTATGATCCGCCCCACTTTCGCGCCATGGCCACTGACTTCCGCATTCTTATCACCGCGCTCGGCCTTGTCGCAGGTGCTGTTGCCGCGGCCCCCCCCGCGCCGGTTCCCGAAGTCACCCGCGCCACCCTCGATGCCTCGATCCGCCGGGGCGTCGATTTCCTCGTCAGCTATCAGAACTCTAACGGCTCATGGGGCGGCCCCACCCGGACCAAAAATCTCAATATCTATGCCCCGCTTCCCGGTGCCCACCATGCGTTCCGTGCCGGAGCCTCGGGTCTCGCGCTATGCGGTCTGATCGAATCCGCGGATGCCCGCCCCGAAGTCGCTGCCGTCATCGACAAGGGCGCCGCATGGACTGCGGCGGAATTGCCGCAACTCCGCCGCGCCGACCCCACCACCACTTACAACGTCTGGGGCCACGCCTACGGCCTGCGCGCCATCACCCGTCTCTATCAGCGCGAAAAAGATCCCGGAAAAAAAGCGGATTGGGTGCGTCTCGCACAGCAGCAAGTTGATCTCGTCAACCGTTACGAGGAGGTCAACGGTGGTTGGGGATATCTGGATGTTTTCGATGGCCTCACCACCCAAAAACCGTCCGGTTTGCCCACTTGCTTCACCACCGCTACCGTGCTCCTCGCCATGGCCGAGGCCCGCGACGTCATGGGCGTCAAACTCGACGCCAGGAAAGTCCAACATTCCATCGCCTCCATCAACTATCAGCGCGCACCCGATTTCGCATATACATATGCCTTCAGCCACCGGATGCGCCCGCGCCTCGAAATCAACCGGCCCGCGGGTTCGCTCGCCCGCTCCCAGTCCTGCAATGCCTGTCTGCGGGTTTTCGGCGAGAAGGCCGTGACCGATCAAGTCCTCACCACATGGGCCGACCGTTTTCTTGACCGCGAAGGGTTTCTCGGCAATGCCCGCAAACGTCCGGTACCCCATGAGGGCCAGTTCAAAATCGCCGGCTATTTCTATTACTACGGCATCTATTATTTCACCCGCTCCGTCGGGCTGCTGCCCGAGGAATCCCACGGTGCCTATGCCCGGCGGCTGGCCGCCATCCTGCTGGAACGCCAGGAAAAGGACGGCTCGTGGTGGGACTATCCGTTATACGACTATCATCAATCCTATGGCACCGGTTATGCCCTCATGGCTCTCGCCTGGTGCCGCAACGCCATCCCCGCCGACCGCTGATCGGCAATCAAACAAATGCCTGGCAATCGTCATGAACTTCCCGCCCATCCCAATATCATGAAATCATTACCCATACTGATACTCACCGTGGCTGTTGCCAGTCGATTTGCGGGGGCCGCCGATGCGCCTGCCAGTATTCATATTCAGGCGGATCAGGTCCGGTTCCGTCTATCCGAGATGATGATCGGAGCGAACATGGAGGATCTGCACTATCAGATGGTCGGCGGCTTCGACAGCCAGATGCTTCACGGCGAGTCGTTCTTTGAACACTCGCCCACGGAACTGGCACCGCATTTCGCCCGGATCGCCGGATTTGCCAACACTGAAGGACGTTGGATGGCGGATCAGGGGATCCTGAGGGTGAACCTTGGCGGCGTGAAACCAACACGGTGGATTGACGGATTGATTCAGGGCGGCAGGGAGCTTCCGACCGTCCGCGAGAATGTTGAATACAAGCCCGCCGCAGCGGATGTGGAAGAGGTGGCTGCCGTCGGGTCTATCCAGCCGCGCATCGGAACACGCCTGACATCCCTCGCCCCCGCCCCTGACGATACGGTTGAAATCAGCGCCGGTTTCCACTTTCCCGCAGGCTCCCGGAACACCGCCAGCCTGATCACACATATAGACTCTAACCACTCCGACAGCGGCTGGGAGTGGTATGCCGGATATACCGTGGAACTGAACCCGCTGGATGGCACCGTGGTGTTGCGCGTAGCCCGCAAGGCGAATAGCCACGATGAAGTCGCCCGCGCAAAAGTCACCATCGCCACCGGAAAATGGATCCCGGTCCGTCTGCGCGTGGAAGACGGCAAGGCAATTATATATATGGATGGAGCACAGGTCATCGCCAAGGAACTGCCGCACCCATTGCCCCCGGGGCTATATGGAATCGTGACCCGCGAGAACATCCAGGTGCGCGATCTTTCCCTCATCAGCGCCGCTGGTCGCATCACGGCCATTCCCTTCACCGCCAGTCCTCTTCTCAAACAATCCGGCGACGCCCTGAGCCTGCGTTGGGCTCGTGTGCAGACCGGCTCGGCCTCCGGTGAGTTCGCCTTCGACCCCGACGGCTGGCATGCCGGGCTACGCAGCCAGCGGGTCACCTACCGTGATGGACAGGGCGAGTTCGGCATGGACAATGCCGGCCTCAAACGCTGGGGATTGTCTTTGCAGGGCGGCCGCGACTACGAAGGTTACCTTCGCGTGAAGACCGATAAGATCACACCCATTGCCGTCTCTTTGCGAACGGCCGAAGGGGCTGTTTTGGCCGAGCAGATTCTCAAAACCACCGGCGGAAGCGGCTATGAACGGCTCGCGTTCCGCCTCGTACCAAAGGCTGCCTCGAAGAATGCACGGTTTGCCATCACTCTGAAACAACCGGGGCAGATGACGGTCGGCTACGCATTCCTCCACCCCGGCGAGTGGGGGCGCTACAAGGGCCTGCCGATCCGCAAGGATCTAGCAGACGCACTGATAGCCCAGGGGATCAAACTCCTCCGCCTCAACGGCGGAATGATAGAGGTCGATGGTTACCGCTGGGCCAACCTCCGCGGGCCGCGCGACGAGCGCAAGCCCTACAACGGATTCTACGATCGCTACTGCTCCAGCGGCTACGGCCCCGTCGAACACATCGCCTTCTGTCGGGCGGCCAACCTCGAGCCGCTCATCGGCCTGCCGATGGCTCAGTCACCCGAAGATGTCGCCGACTTCGTCGCCTATTGCAACGCCCCCAACGGCACACCCGCCGGCAATCGCCGCAAGGCCGATGGTTATGCCCAGCCCTTTGCCATCCGCTATCTGCAGATCGCCAATGAAAGCGGTGTGAATGCCAACTATGCCGGGTACTTCCAAAGAGTTGCCAGCGCGGTCTGGAAGGTGGAACCGGACATGATCCTGGTCCCGTCGGGCAATGTATATAATTTCAGTGGCAGGGAAAACGAAGCCGATATGCGCAAACGTCTGGACCCACACCTGCAGATCACCCGCTTCGTGCATGAAAACGGCAAAAAGCTACTCTGGGATTTCCACGCATTCAACACCGCTGATGACCCCGGCCAGGCACTGGGTGGCGCGGTGCCCGGCGGCATCGCGTTCTCGCAATGGCTGACGCGCCTGGCACCCGAGTGTGGTGTGGTACCGGTCGCTTGCCTGGAGTTCAATGCAGGTCGCTTCAATTTCCTCCGCGGACTCGCTCATGCGGTCGAAATGAACGTCGTGGCCCGCGCTGGCGATTGCGTCAGGGCCGTTGCCACCCCGAACGTCTCGCAACCATGGGCCGTCTATCAGACGGATTGGAAAGCCGTCCTCTGGACCCAAGGCAACATCTACTATACTCAGGACAAGGTCTGGTTCCAGCCTGCCTACTATGTCGATCAGATGATCGCCCGCATTTGGGCACCCGATGTGGTCGCGTGCCAAACGCAGACCCCCGACCGCACCCTCGATGTGGTCGCCGCCAAGTCCGTTGACGGCAAGCATCTGGTACTGCGCGTGGTCAACATGGCCGACCGCCCCATCCCCGCCACTCTTTCCATCGCTGGCTTCGCATCCACCGCCGCCGCCACCGTCCAGACCCTCGCCGGCGACCTGAACGGCTACAACACGCTCACGGCACCCACGAAGTACCAACCGCAAACCACCACGTGGTCCCACCAAATCGCGCGCAAGCCCGACACCTATACATTCCCCGCGCATTCTTTCACAGTGATGGGAATCCCCGGACCGTGAAACTCCGAACTGGAGAACTACGCCCGCCCACGGGCTGTCATTCACACCCCGCAAAGCATAATGAATGATGCGTCGCGTCGCGACGCTTGATGTGGGCGCGTGCCAAAGGGCAACGTGGTTTCAGGCGTCGCTCCGCGACGCGATCCCTCATGTGGGATGCCGTAAACCGTGGGTTGAAACCCACGGCTACCATCATGCGGTCGCTCCGCGACCAAGAGAGTGATCGGAGATCCAATGGTGGGTCCTGTTGCATGGAGGTTAGGCTTGCTTTTCAACGCGGCAGGCGTAGGAATCCGGCACACATCAGCATGACCAAGACTATCCTCCTGATCGGCACGCTCGACACCAAAGGCGCGGAATACGCTTACGTCCGCGATCTCATCGTCGGCCGCGGTCATCGCACGATCCTTCTCGATGCCGGAGTTGTCGGCGATCCGTCGTTCGTTCCCGACATCAGCGCCGCCCAGGTCGCTGAAGCCGGCAACAGCAGCCTCGACGCATTGCGCATGAAAGCCGATCGCGGTGCCGCGCTCGACGTGATGACGCGCGGCGCGGCAAACCTCGCGGCACGACTCTA
This sequence comes from Akkermansiaceae bacterium, assembly GCA_903888515.1. Classification (GTDB taxonomy): domain Bacteria; phylum Verrucomicrobiota; class Verrucomicrobiia; order Verrucomicrobiales; family Akkermansiaceae; genus Luteolibacter. The sequence continues at coordinate 18,125 of CAISTY010000202.1, forward strand.
CGCCGAGCACCGTTTCGACGGCGTGCTGGCGATGGGCGGCTCCGGAGGCACGGCACTCGGCGCGGCGGCGATGCGCGTGTTGCCCGTCGGCGTGCCGAAGCTGTTGCTTTCCACGCTCGCGTCGGGCGACGTGCAACCGTTTGTCGGCATCAAGGACGTCACCATGATGTATTCGGTCGTGGACATCGCCGGCCTGAACCGCCTGTCACGCCGCATCCTCGCCAACGCTGTCGGCGCGATCTGCGGCATGGTCGAGCAAACCGTTCCCGTCATCGCCGACAAACCGCTCATCGCCGCAACGATGTTTGGCGTCACCACGCCGTGCGTCAATACCCTGCGCGAGCAACTGGAACGCGGCGGCTTCGAAGTGCTGGTTTTCCACGCCACCGGCAGCGGCGGACGCTCGATGGAGAGCCTGATCGAGGCCGGCTTCATCGCAGGCGTGGCCGACGTAACGACAACCGAATGGTGCGACGAACTGGTCGGCGGCGTGTTGAGCGCGGGACCGCACCGGCTCGAAGCCGCGGCGTGCGCGGCCATTCCGCAGGTCGTCTCCTGCGGTGCGCTGGACATGGTGAATTTCTGGGCGATGGAAACCGTGCCGGCGCAGTTCAGGTCGCGCACTCTCTATCAGCACAGCCCCGATGTCACGCTCATGCGCACCACGCCCGAAGAGTGCGCGAAGCTGGGCGGGATCATCGCCGCCAAGCTCAATGCCGCCAAAGGCCCGACGGCGCTGTTCCTGCCGCTGCGGGGCGTGAGCGCGATTGATCGCGAGGGCCAGCCATTTCACTTGCCAGAGGCGGACACTGTGTTATTCGAGGCGTTGCGGAGCAGCGTCCGACCTCCGGTTGAATTGATAGAACTGGATTTACACATCAACGATCCCGCTTTCGCCGCAGCGATGGCGGAAAAGTTGTTGGCACTGATGAAAAAACGAGGAGACTGAGATATGCCATTCATTTCACGAGAGGAATCATTACGCCGGCTGCGTGCACAGGTGGCGGCGGGTCGGCCGATCATCGGCGCGGGCGCAGGCACGGGCATCTCGGCGAAGTTCGCCGAGCGCGGCGGCGTGGATCTCATCATCATCTACAACTCCGGTCGTTATCGCATGGCGGGGCGCGGCAGTCTGGCGGGCCTGCTCTCCTACGGCGATGCCAACGCCATTGTACGGGAGATGGCCAGCGAGGTGTTACCCGTCGTCAAGGATACGCCGGTGTTGGCGGGCGTCTGCGGCACGGATCCGTTCCGGTTGATGCCGGTGTTCCTGAAGGAACTCAAGGCGATGGGCTTTGACGGCGTGCAGAATTTCCCGACGGTGGGCCTCTTCGACGGCGTCTTCCGCGCCAACATCGAGGAAACCGGCATGGGCTTCGGACTGGAGGTCGAGATGATCCGCCTGGCGCGCGAACTCGACATGCTGACGTGCCCCTACGTTTTCAATCCCGACGAGGCGCGCGCAATGGCTGCGGCCGGCGCCGACGTGCTCGTGCCACACATGGGGTTGACAACGAAGGGTGTCATCGGCGCACACACGGCGCTGACGCTGGTCGAGTCCGCCAAGCGTGTCCAGGCGATGCACGACGCGGCTGTGGCCGTGAACCCGGACATCCTCGTGCTTTGTCACGGCGGACCGATTGCCGAACCGGCGGACGCGCAGTTCGTCTTCGAGCACACCTCCGGCATCGCCGGCTTCTTCGGCGCAAGCAGCATCGAGCGGCTTGCGGTAGAACCTGCCATCGAAGGCCAGTCGCGGCAGTTCAAGAATCTCAGTATGAAAGGAAACCAACCATGAACGGACAATTCGTAATCGGCAGTGAAATCGTGCGGGACCAACTTGAGTGGGGCGAGATGGGGTGGATCAGCCGGCCGGCGTCCACTCAGGCAAAGAACATTTGCGAGATCGCAGTCACGCTGGAGCCGGGCTTCGGCCACAACTTCCACAAGCATCCACGGCAGGAGGAAGTGATCCATGTGATGGCCGGCGAGATCGAGCAGTGGCTCGAATCCGGGAAACGCACGCTTCAAGCCGGCGACTCGGTGTTCATCGGTCCGGATGTGGTTCATGCGTCATTCAACGTTGGCACACAAACGGCGAAGTTGCTCGTCGTGCTCTCGCCGTGTGTTGGCGATGGCGGCTATGAGTTGGTGGATGTGAGCGAGCAGGCACCCTGGAACAGTCTGAAGAAATCCTGATTGACGAACGAATGTGCCACACACACCGAACGCCTGCTGCAAGTCACCGCAGCAGAATATGAACTTGTTCCTTGTTGGCGGCATGAACTTCCTTCATGTTCGGATTCAATAATGGTTACTTCAATTCGCAATTTATGCTTAACTTCCAATATGTGAAAAACATCGCGGTTCCCTTTATTCTGGCATTATTCCTTCTTGCCTCATGCGGCAAGGAATCAGAAGTCGGAAAAGCATCCGGAAATCAAACCCAAACTGTGACTTTCGGGGAACTTTACAGCAACACATACGAGAATCCCGGAGTTAACATTGCCGTCGAAGGACTGGTCGTCCACGTCTGCAAGCATAGCGGCAAGAAAATCTTCATCGTCGGCACAGACCCCGCCAACAGATTCCAGATCCTTGCCGGGGACAAAATGTCCGGTTTCCCCATGGACCTCGAGGGTAGCAGGGTTCGGGTTGTTGGATTGCTCGAAGAGGAAAAAATCGATGCCAAATATCTTACTGAATGGGAAAGCGAGATATCTTCCAATGAAAAGGATGAAAGCAAAAAAACCGGACGCTCCTGCGCATTCGAAGACGAAAGAAAAGAAGTGCTCGATCTCAGGACCAGGATCGCCCGAAGCCCCAAGGGTTACTTCTCGCTTTTCAGCATGAAAGCCGTTGCATACGATAAACTTTAATTATTGAATAAACATGACATTATACAAGCTGAACCGTGTTCTGCACAGGGACCTCGGCTACTTTTGCGTCGCTCTTGTTCTTGTTTATTCCATTTCGGGCATTGCCCTGAACCATCGCAAGGACTGGAATCCCAACTATACCATACAAAATCGCGAGTTCACTTATCCCAAAGCCCTGAATGGTACTGCAACGGACATGAATCAGATTCATGAAATCCTGACCATGGCGGGTGAGCAGTCAAATTACAAAAACCATTACTTCCCGAAAAGCGACCGGCTTGCAATATTTGTCAATGGCGGGAACATCCGTGTCGATTTATCCGACGGAACATGCACCCTGGAAACCATCCGCAAAAGACCTTTGTTTTTCGAAGTGAATTTCCTGCATTACAATCCCGGAGTGATGTGGACCTGGTTTGCGGATGTTTTCTGCGTGATGCTGGTTTTTCTGGCAATTTCGGGATTGTTTATCGTGAGGGGGGGAAATGGATTGAAGTGGCGCGGCACCGTGTTCATGACACTGGGCATTGCCGCTTCTGTTTTGTTGTCGATTTATTATATGAATTGCTAGGAATTTGCTTTTGGGGTGAAGGCCGATGGAAGAGCCGGTGGCCGGACCGGTGGGCGGGGAAATGGGGGTTGTTCTTCTCTTCGCGGGGCTACTCCGCGACCGGCAGAACAACTCGAAATCCAATGTGAGGATAGCGTGCACGGGTCGAACCGGACATACGCCAGGCCGAACGACAGCATTTCGGCGGGAGGAAAAAGGTGCCGCTGCGCAATGCGGCTGATTTGTTTCTGATCTCCGCAGACGGGGGATTGACCGGATCATCCACGGGAGACTTCCCATAGAACGTCGCG
>CAISTY010000203.1 GCA_903888515.1 Akkermansiaceae bacterium
CCTTGCGTTCCATCTCGCCGTTCCGCGAAAGGATCAACTAAACCATACACCAAACCAGAAGGAATTACCCCTCCTCTAGATATTCCCTAACAGTTTGAATCCGCCCTTGATTCAATCTGATACTACTGACCCTATCGACTTGTCGTGTTAATTCGGCCGGTAACACTGACCCCAAACACGAGGACCCAATTCACTATTTCTTTGGGTTCATGAAAATTGTTGGATAGCCCTTCCATGTGGGCGAAGCGAATCCCTTATTGCCTTTGACATAGAATACCGTAAAGCCACTTGCAGGCAAGTCAAAAACCTGACGACCCATTGTGGGGGCGTTGCCCATAAATCTGGCACTCACTAGGCTAGCGCACCTAAAGAATGCAGATTCTCCGATGCTAATGACACTGCTGGGAATCGTCACGCTATTCAGGCGACCGCAGTCTTTGAATGCCGATTCTCCAATACTGGTTACGCTGGCGGGGATCGTCACGCTCGTCAGTCTATAGCAACCACTGAACGCGGATTCACCGATGATAGTGGTACCAACAGGTATCGTGATGTTGCCAAATTTTCCTCCCGGGCATTGTATGAGAGCATTCTCCGATTTGTTGTAGAGTAACCCACACTTACTGTAATAGTTTTTATTCCTGGGATCGACGATGATAGAGGTCATAGAAGAGCAATAGTCAAACGCCTGATCACCTATCTCAGTAACGTCAACTGGGATTGTCATTCTCGTCAAGGCAACGCAGCATTGGAACGCCCCTTTCCCGATGTGGGTAACAGTATCAGGGATCGAAACACTCATCAATTTATCACAGAAAGCGAAACCCTCCCGTCCAATGTCATTGACTCCGGCTGGAATCGTCACTATTCTCAGGTTCTTGCAGAAACGAAAAGCATAGTCCTCTATTGTATTAACGTTGGACGAGATGGTAATACTTTCTAAGCTTGAGCATCCGCTAAATGCCGATACTCCGAGACTTGTGACACTGGAGGGCATTCTCAGATATTCTAGATTTGTGCAATTTTGAAACGCCGACTCCCCGATATGAGTTACACCGTAAGGAATCGTAATGCTTATCAAACTTGTGCATGCAAAAAATGCAGATTCCTCGATGCCGATAACACTGTTTGGAATCGTTATACTTATCAAGCTGGAACACATGGCAAACGTCCATTTTTCGATATTGATGACGCCCTCAGGAATCTTCACGTGAGTCAGCCTGCTACATTCATCAAATGCGTGTTCCCCAATGCTGATGACAGATGTTGGAATCGTAACGTCTGTCAGACTGTCACATGCTTGAAACGCTGCGTACCCGATACTAGTGACTCCGTCAGGGATCACCACGCTAGTCAGCCTCATGCAATTGTGAAACGCTGACTCCCTGATGTTTACAACGCCAGGCGGGATGGCGATACTTGGAAGTTTACTGCATCCGTCGAACGCAGATTCTTCGATGCTGGTAATGCCAGTAGATATCGTGACGTTGCCGACTTTACCTTCAGGACAACGGATGAGTGATGCGTTAATTTTGTTGTAAAGTATTCCGTCCACACTTTTGTAAATCGGGTTTGCAGGTTCGACAAGAATCGCGGTCAGATTACTGCAACCTTGAAAAACTCCGTTTCCTATGACGACGACAGAGGCTGGTATCGTCATACTCGTCAGACTAGTGCATCCGCGGAAAGCCGATTCTCCGATGTGGGTGACGGTAGCGGGCATTCTGACGCACGTAAGTCTGCTGCAGCCGTCGAACGCTCCGTCCACGATGGAAGTAATCGGCTTTCCATTAATGGTTGCAGGAATCACAACTGTAGCAATGGCGTCTGGCTTGTCGACTGGACTATAACGAATGGCTATCGTGGCTCCATCATCCCAATACTGAAAGTCAGCGGAATTAGCGGCCAACAGACCATCAGCCGCTAAGCAAAGGATGGCAATGATTTTCCAGCTACTCAGCGATTTGCTTTTTTTCTTGGTCAAGGTCTCAATTCTCATTGGAAGGTTAATAATTTGAATTCTGCTGTGGTCTCTCCAAAATTTACCTATTCCTTATCATGGCACCGGTGGTTGCCAATGGTGTATTGCCGGTCGGCCAAAGTGTGGAGTGTCCCATTTGTCGTTTGATGCCTTGAGAGCATTGTCAGCGGAAACTCCAAAAGCTCTGTCAAGCGGGAATGCAGTATTGGCTGCAGATTCGCAATCTGATTGGGGATTCTCTCGATCTTTCTTGTAAAATTTATTTCCCGGTTTGGACGTCTGTCTTGATTTTTCAACTTTTTCAGCTTGTGTTTTTGTGGAGGGTAGTTCCGCCCATTTCCTAATGTCTGTGACATGATCACTTTCGCTTTTAACCGCAGCTGCCTCAGCATCAGGTGATATGTAATCGTCACTCTTCAGAAGATGAATATGCGCATTAATAGTGATATCATAGGAATTCAAAATCCAATATTCATGCATCTTACCTTCATCGACACATTTGCATTTAGATATAACTATATATTCTATCATTGTACCCCCTGAAGAACCATTATTAGGACGCATCGGAAATCCTCCCGGGCGCGGTGTCCATATTTTTTTTGGATCCCAATCACGATCGGTAATAGATTCACCAAATTTTACCGTAGCCTTTCCCACTGGGTCGATGGATTCAATACCATCATTACCGACAAACCCATACAGGTTCACCCCACCCTCTTCCCCAATCGGATCTCTGGACGGCCAGCGGCCGGTCAGCGGGTCGTAGTACCTGTACCCGTAGTCAGCTACACGGATGCTTTTGGCATTGGCAGGCTTCCGTCGCAACCTTTTGGAGGCCATGGAGTTGCGTGGATTTCTCGGCCTGGGAGGTCGGGGGCTGGAGGGAGCCGGAAACGGACAGGAACCCGGATCAGAGTCGTAGGGGCTGGGTGATTTTCCAGATGATTTGCCGCGATCCTGATGGCTGAAAGCTCCCAGAAAAGGTTCTGTGGCTGCGGGCTGGAGGACTTCAGTCATGGATGGTCAGTCCGTTCTGGTTGAGTTCGACGAAGGCGGCGTCATGCAACGCGGCGATGATCCGGTCGAGATGGATTTCAAACAGCGCGATAAGCCTTGGATTGGTGATGTTTCCGGTCGAGACCAAGAGGAGCCGGGCGGGCTTGCGGGAAAGAATATGAGAATTCAGGAAATCGGCGTCCTTGCTGATCACCACCGCTTCATGGAGGTCTGCCAATTCGGCAATGGCACGGTCAGGAGTGCGGTTTCCCGCGTCGAGATCGAGGGTGTGCCGGGCGTTTTGCCCAAGCTCGTTAAGCCGGACGGCCAGCAAGCGTGGCAGTTGGGCATCGACGAGGAAATTCATGCCGCTGGCAGGGGTTCGAAACGTTTGATCCGGGTCAAACGGGCCGCATAGGCATGGGCCGCTCTCAGGTCAGCGGGCTCGAGATCGGGGTAGTCGGCGAGGATCTCGGCTTCGGTGGTGTCGCCGCTCAGGAGTTCTAGCAGCCATTCCACAGGATAACGGAGTCCGCGGATACAGGGCTTGCCGTGGCAGATTTCCGGCGATGTGGTGATGCGTTTGATGAGTTCCTCTGCGGACATGAAAACAGGCTAGCCCAAAAAACCATTTCAGCCAAGGATTTTGCGAAGTCCAAGGATGAGATGCCAGAGATGGGTTCACCATTCGCCTCACGTGACTGAATTTCTGGCAAAGGATCATGAAGACGACGGGCAGCAAGGCCAGCGGCTGAATCAAGATGCAGCTTCATGTAAACACTCTTGACCAAACGGAGGCAGGCTCTGCGGGGACGCAACCTGCCAAGGGATAGTTGCGAATCTCATACGATATCAATTCGGCCCCAACGATAGCTATCCGGTGTTTGTGCCAGAGAATGCCCGGGCTCATCTGAGAACTTCTTGTTCACCAGACGCCGCGCGTCACGGTTTGGTGGCGGTATTGCGTTTGATTTGTTCCTTGATGGTTTCCTCGACCTTGAGGTCAAAAGCATCGCCCTTGCCTTCTTTTGTTAGACGGGCCTTCTCCCGCTCGATGAAGTCGGTGCGTTTGCGCACCAATGCGGTGAGTTGTTGGTTCAGTTCGGTCCGCTTCGTTTGTTGCTTCGCAATATAGTCCTTGCGTTCGGTTTGTGACATTTTCTGCATTTCGGCCGGCAGTTCCTCTTGCTTGAGGTTTTTCAGGTCCACCGCGCCATCGGTCATATCGGCTAACAGTTCGCCGCGTCCCTGGATCGCCCGGCCGCCGGTGCTGCTGTTATATGCGGCGCGCGAGGCGGCGACTGCCGGGGCCGCTTCGGCCGCAGCCATATTCTTTGCCCTGACGGAACTCTTTTGTGTCACGCTGCCATAGGCGATCGAGGTTTCACCGATTGCCGCGCTGATTTTGGCGATTTCCGCGTCGTGCGGAGTGGTCATTGCCGTCATGCCTCCGGTTTGCGCCAATGCCATGTATGAACCCTCGGCGAGTTTGGCGATTTCCTGCCAGACCGGCGTGGTGGTCGCCTCGCTGCCGCATTGCACGGTGTTGATGATGATGTTGGATTTGGCAGCAGTCTGGCAGGTGACCGGATATTTGGTGTCGTCCTTGTAATTCATGTGTGGAGGGAAATCACCCACCAAGAAAATGATCTTGGTGGCCTGCTTGCTGGCGGTCCATGCCATCTTGTTGACCGCCTCGTCCAGAGCTTGATTGACACTCTCCGGGCCGTCTCCCCCACCCCCGGCCTCAAACGACCGGAGATTCCTGAACACCGTGTCGATGTCTTCCGTTAGATCGAACATCTTGGTGACGTAGGCGTCGCCCCGGTCACGGTAGGACAACAGGCCGATACGCACTGTCGGGGTCGGTTTTTGGCCGACGATTCCATTGGCGATGGACCAGATTTTTTCCTTCGCGCCGGCGATGAGTTCGCCCATGGAGCCCGTGGAGTCGAGGACGAAGACGACATCCACCACGGGTTTCGCGGTGGGTTGCGCGGCCTCGCTGGGCGGCGGCGCTGGCGGCGTGACTGGTGCCGCCGTCTCCGCAGCCTGGCTGGCGAAAATTGCGGTGCATGTGACAATGATGATGTGTTTCATAACAGGGCTTGATGGTTGGGTGGTTGGGATGGAGCGCGAGTCTCCAGACTCGCTAGCAAAAAAAGAGTGCCTAAGAACCGAAACGCGGTATCACGTGTCGCCGTCGCGGATCTGATAGAGAGTATCTTTGATGACGATGTCGAGGTTGTTGCCGAGCGACAGCCAGCGGGTGGCTGCGGGGTGCTCCTTGAGCAGGGCGAAATACGCGTCGCTGTTGAACTTGATGTTGATCTGCCTGAGGTCCGGCCGGGCCTGGGCGGTCGAGTCGGTCCAGACCTTGCCGTTTTGATAGAACACGCGCCCGTCGAGGTTGCGGCTCTGGGTGGCGTAGTTTTGCGATTGGGACGCGCGGTAGCCGATTGTGGATTCGTCGCGGGCGTCCGCCTTGGCGAGTTCGCGGCGCACTGCCGGGGCGAACGGGCTGGCGGCGGACTGGTCCTTCATGCCTGCCATGGAGGCCGAGTTGGCGACGGCGGAGCCGCCGGATCGCGCCGATTCTGAGGCCGCCTCGGCATGCAGGGATTTCATGCGGCTGGAGGCCCGGGCGTAGACGCGTGAGTCGCCTTCGAGTTCCTGCATGTTGCGCAGGGCGACGGGGACGCCGCGTTTTTTCTCATCCTCGAGGATCAGATAGGCGGTATACGGGGTGACGATGCCGAACTCGCGGGCGAGCTTGGTCACCTCATCCTTGAGTTCGGCGGACTCGCCGTGAAGGCGGATTTCATCGAGCAACCAGCCGACCCGGCGGGTGGCCCAAAGTTGCGGGATGTAGTGGTTGCCGGGTGCCTCCTCCGCGAATGACAGATCCGCGGCAAACTCCCGTGGCTGGCCGTTGAACAGCCCGGAGATTTTCGCGGCGGACGCGCCCTTGCCCGCATAGCGGCCGAACACCACCAGCATGTCGCCATTGAAGAGATCCGGCAGGTTGTTAGGATAGAGCTGGGTGACCCTGATATCAGGATTGGTGAAAGCGAGCTTGAGGTTGCAGAAAACGGGTTCCTTGATCTTGCCATAGAAACTGCTGATTTTGACTTCGAGATCCTCCTTGTCCGATACATACTGGCTGATCGCCTTGGTTTCCGCCGCGATGCGGTCCAGCAGATGGGTGTTCACATCATTGCCGATGCCGAAGGAGAAGATGCGCGTGGAGGTCGAGTTCAGTTTTTTTACCTCGTCCACCAATGGGTCTTCGCGGGTCTCGCCGATGGTGGGCAGGCCGTCTGTCAGGAAGATCACCAGATAGGGCCGCTTGTCATCGGACTTGCGGAGTGCCAGGGCTTTGCCGAGGGCCTCGCCGATGGCGGTGCCGCCGATGGGCTTGTAGGCGGCCACGGCCGCCTCGGCCTTTTCGAGATTGGCCTTGTCGGCAGGGACCAGCGCGTTGAACTGCGACTCCGCCTCGGTGGCAAAGCGGACGACTTCGAAGCGGTCGTCCGGATTCAGGTTGGCGAGGCAGAAGCGGAGGGCTTTTTTCGCCTGATCCAGTTTGGCACCAGCCATGGACCCGGAGGTATCCAGCACAAAACAAATGTCTTTCGGTTGGACAGTGGCGGGCGCGGACAATCCGGGAGATGCGAGCAACAGGAAATACCCCTCGTCCGCACCAGCCTTGCGCGAACAGATCAGATCGAGGCCCAAGGGATTGGGCGTGCGCGAGAACACAACCTTGAAATCGCTATCCGGGCGCAGGTCCCTGGCCTCATAGCCCACTACAGCGGAGGTCTCGCCATGGCGTTTGACATCGGTGGCGTGCGACGGACAGTAAATGCTTTTCAACGGTGATTTGCCATTGATCGTGACCTTCACGGAAACATCCTTGATCGGGGCGGAACTGAATTTCTCGGTGTTCAACGGATAGATATACTCCACCAGCCCGCTGTCATCCTTGAGCAACTGGGTGTAGCTGATCCTGATCCGCTTCCGGGAGTTGGGTTCTATCGGGAAAATACGCACCTTGAAGGCATCCCGCCCGACATATTCCAGCAGTGCCGGATCCTTCATCTGGCGGACGATGTCCTCATACAGCGCACGCGCCTTGTCAGCGGACAGCAATTCCGCCTCGGTCATGGTGCCATCAATGTCCATCGCGAACTTGTCGATGTGCGCGCCGGGCGGAAGCGGAAAGACATACGTCCCTTCCAGCCGCGCGTTGTTGGGATTGTAGAACTCCTGGTCGATGGACGTGACGGCTGTCAGATCGTTGATCTCCACGCCGACCCGGTGGTAGTTCACCGCCAGCGGGGCGAATGAGAAATGTCCCGGCGGCACAATAGGCATCGGGTGTGGACGGGGCCGATGGAACGGCGGGTGGATGATGATCAGGCCGTCCGCGAAGGAAGCCAAGGTGCCCGCGAGGGCCATGAACGATGCGAGAAGCGATGTTTTGAACGCATTCATGCGGTAATGCTGCCATGATTATCGCCTCACGTCTGTAAAGAATCGGTAAAATGTTGCAAAGCCGACGGAAATGGGTTGCAAGCGCCATGCCGCCAGTCAATCCTGCCTGCGCCTTTGCCAACAATGCAAGGGACCATGGACATGAAACAAATCGTAAACAAAATGGCGGCGGTGGCAGGGTTATGGGCGTTCGCGAGCGGGCTGCTGGTCTGCGCGGCGGAGGAACCGGGCAAGGACGGGAACAAGGCGCTCCCTGAGTTTGACACCCCGGCCATGCCGGAGAACCCACCGGAGAACTGGTTGACATATCATCTGGTCCATCCCGGTCCCGGCCGAGCGTTCCCAGGCGATCCGAATTGTGCCTTCTATTGGAAAGGCGAGTATCACCTGCACTACATCTATAACCACAATGGTTTCTGTTTCGGCCACGTTTCGAGCAAGGATCTGGTGCACTGGACGTGGCACCCGACGACGCTCACGCGCAAAGTGAATGGTCACGGGATGTTCAGCGGCACGGGGTTTTTCACCAAGGAAGGCAAGCCGGCGATTATTTATCACGGCGAGGGATCCGGCAGGAACCAGATTGCCATCGCCCTGGATGACACTCTCGAGAAATGGTCCAAGCCCATGGCGCTTGAGCCCAAGGTCCGCCCGGACCAGGATGGCAGCAAAATTGCGAACTGGGATCCTGATGCGTGGCTGGATGGTGACAATTACTATGCGCTCTCCGGCGGCAATCCGGGCAGTGGCAAACCGCCGACACTGTTCAAGTCGGCAGACTTGAAGAATTGGGATTATCTCGGGTTGTTCTTGGACCACGACATGCCGGATGTGCTGAAATCCGAAGACATTTCCTGCCCGAACTTCTTCAAGATCGGCAACAAGCACATGCTGCTCTGCATCAGCCATAATCTCGGCTGCCGCTACTATCTGGGCGAATGGAAAAACGAGAAGTTCACGCCAGACGTGCATGCGCGCATGACCTGGAACGGCAATAATTTCTTCGCGCCGGAATCCGTGCTGACCAAAGACGGTCGCCGCGTGATGTGGGCTTGGCTGATCGGCTTGCCCTTAGCACCCACCGGCGTCCAGTCGCTGCCGCGCGAACTGGAACTGCCGGCAGATGGCGTGCTGCGCATCCGGCCCTTGAAGGAGCTCGAATCGCTTCGTTATGACCAGCAGCAGGCAAAAGACATCATCGTGAAGAGCGATGCCGCATTCAATCTCAAGGAGATCAGCGGCAATGCGCGGGAACTGGAAGTGACGTTCAAATCACCCGTGACGAAAGAGGTAGGTCTCAATGTCCTGTGCGACAAGGACGGCGCCAACGGCGTGCGGATTGCCTATCTTTCTGATAGCAAGATCCTGCAAGTTGGAAAGGTAAATGCGCCTTTCGAACTCAAGGCCGGCGAGGACCTCACCTTGCGGGTATTCATCGACAAGAACCTCGTGGAGGTGTTTGCCAACGACCGTCAGGCCGCCGTCGCCGCCCAAAAGCATGTCCCGGAGAATCTCGGCATCAGCCTGTTCAGCAAGGGCGGGGACAGCGCGGTGACGCAGCTCAGGAGTTGGAAAATGAAATCCTGCAGCGCAGGACGTTGACATCACGCGAAGGATAAACCAGAAGAAGCACAACTCGATGCACACACCTCAAAACAGCGGTAATGCCGCACTGAACGCAGTTAAGCCCGCTTTCAACCTTTATCTGCTTGGCTGCACGCTCATCGCGGCCCTGGGTGGATTGCTCTTCGGCTTCGACACCGCAGTCATCTCCGGCACCACGGATGCGTTACGGACGAGATTTTACCTGAGCGATGGCTTGCTCGGCTTCACTGTGGCCAGCGCGCTCATCGGCACCATTATCGGGTCGATCGGAGCCGGCCGGCCGGCTGACGTCTTAGGACGCCGGGGTGCGCTCGCGATATTGGGCGTGATCTATTTCGTGTCCGCCATTGGCTGTGCCTTTTCATGGGATTGGTGGTCGTTCCTTTCCTTCCGCTTTCTTGGCGGCCTGGCGGTGGGCGGAGCGTCGGTTGTCTCGCCGCTTTACATCGCGGAGATTTCACCGGCCTATTATCGCGGGCGCATGGTGGCGATCACGCAGTTCAATGTCGTGTTCGGAATCCTGTTAGCATATCTATCGAACTATCTGATTGGCGGCATGCATCTGGGCGAGCACGAATGGCGCTGGATGTTCGGAATCATGGCCGCGCCCTCGCTGGTGTTCTTTCTGCTGGTCTTCCTCACGCCGCAAAGCCCGCGCTGGTTGGTCGGGCAGGGCCGCCTGGAGGAAGCCCGCAGCGTACTGCAACGCTGCGGTTCGGATACCGGTAGCGTGGATGAGGAAATCCTCGAGATCCAGCGCTCGATGGACCTCACGCACCACAGCCTGCGCGAACCGTTCTATTGCCGCCGTTACATGAAACCCATCATGCTGGCCGTGGCCATGGCTGCCTTCAACCAACTTTCGGGGATCAATGCGGTGCTTTACTACACGCCGTTCATCTTCAAGATGGCCGGCGCGGGCGTGGAATCGGCATTGCTCCAGTCCGTCATCGTCGGCTTCACCATGCTGATTTTCACCATGGCCGCGATGGTCATCATCGACCACTTCGGCCGCCGCAAACTCATGATCGTCGGCTCGATCGGTTATATCATCGGTCTCACCGGCGCGGCCTATGCGTTTTACGCCAAGGTGGAGGGTCCGTTGCTGTTAGTGAGTCTGCTGGTCTTCATTGCGGCCCACGGCTTCGGGCAGGGAGCCGTGATCTGGGTCTTCATCAGCGAGATCTTCCCGAACCGCGTCCGCGCGCGCGGCCAGGCGCTGGGCAGCTTCACCCACTGGGCGATGAACGCCGCCATTTCGTGGACTTTCCCGATGATCGCAGCGGTTGCCGGTTGGACGGCTTTCGGTTTCTATGCGCTGTGCATGGTGGGCCAGTTGTTCTGGGTGTTGCTGGTAATGCCTGAGACGAAAGGCATCTCGCTGGAGAAAATCCAAGAGGAATTCGGCATCGAGTGAGCAGGCACGGATCCAGCGCGAAGGCCATCCCCTCCCCCCCTCAATCAGTCCCGCTTGTCGCGTGACATCTCCGGCATGATAGCGGCGACGTCCTTGATGGGTAGCCAGCCATGAAGTTTTTCATTTTATCCTTGCGGGGGAAGAGGGATACTTCTAGGAGGCTGATGCCAGCCGGTATTTCTCCATGGGTCAAGCGTCCGGAAAACCGGCATGCGGCTGACCCTTCTGTCTTATAAACAACCCCATCATCACATCCTCATGCGCATCAACCCCAACCGCAATTTTTTGACTCACCAGACGACATGCTGGTGTTTGTTCGCCATCGTTCTGATAGGGGGAGCCACCGCATCGGCCGAGGGCCCGAAGTTCCGCAAGTTTTCGGCCGTGCCGTTTACGGAGGTGAAGTTCCAGGACGTGTTCTGGACGCCGCGCTTGGTGACCAACCGCGAAAAATCGCTGCCGCACAACTTCGAGTGGTGCGAAAAGACCGGCCGGATCAGCAACTTCGCCAAGGCCGGCAAGCTGATGGAGGGCAAATTCGAGGGCATCTTCTTCAACGACTCGGACGTGTTCAAGGTGCTCGAAGGCGCGTCATACTCGCTGGCGGCCCACCCCGATCCGGCGATGGAGAAGACCATCGACGACATCCTCGTCAAAATTGCCGCCGCTCAGCAGCCCGACGGATACCTGAACACCTATTACACGTTGGCCGAGCCGGGCAAGCGCTGGACCAACCTGAAGGACAAGCATGAATTATACTGCGCCGGTCACTTGATAGAAGGTGCCGTGGCCCACTATCGCGCCACCGGCAAGCGGACATTCCTGGATGTGGCCATCAAGTACGCCGACCACATCGACAGCGTCTTCGGACCGACGAAGCGTCATGGCCTCTGCGGCTGTGAGGAGGTCGAGTTGGCCCTGGTCAAGCTCTATCAGACCACCGGACAACAGAAGTATCTCGATCTGTCCAGGTTCTTCATCGACATGCGCGGCAACAAGGATGCACGGGGAGGAGAAAGCTGGGGAGAGTACTGCCAGGACCATCAACCGGTGCGCGAGCAGAAGGAAATGGTCGGCCATGCGGTGCGCGCGATGTACCTGTATTCGGGCGTGGCAGACGTGGCTTCGTACACCGGCGATCCGCAATTGATCAATGCCATGGGACATTTGTGGCAGGACGTGGTGCAGAAGAAGATCTATATCACCGGCGGCATTGGCGCCCGGCATGCCCACGAGGCGTTCGGCGACGCTTACGAACTGCCCAACGAGTCGGCCTACTGCGAAACCTGCGCGGCCATCAGTCTGGCCCTTTGGGCGCACCGCTTGAATCTGATGCACGGCGACGCCCAATACGCCGACGTGCTGGAGCGGACCGTTTACAACGGCGTCCTTTCAGGCATCGGCTTGGACGGCAAACTGTTTTTCTACGTCAACCCGCTGGCAAGTAGCGGCAAGCACCATCGCAAGCCGTTCTTTTCCTGCGCCTGCTGCCCGTCGAACGTCGTGCGCTTCGTCCCGTCGCTGCCGGGCTATGTGTATACGGTTAGCGAGGCCACCAATCCACCCGCAGCCATCTGTGTGAATCTCTACGTGGCGGGCAAGGGGAAAGTGCAACTCGGTGACAATGCCGTCACCTTGACCCAGGAAACGAAGTATCCATGGGACGGAGAGGTGAAGCTCACAGTCGAACCGCAGAAGGCCGGCGAATTCACCCTGCAACTGCGCATCCCCGACTGGTGCAGCGGTGCGCAGGTGGCCGTCAATGGCACGGCGGTGAGTCAACCCGACGTGCGGAATGGCTATGCCAGATTGAGCCGCCCGTGGCGGGCCGGTGACATGGTCCAACTGACTCTGCCGATGCCGATCCAGCGCATCGAGGCGCATCCCCGCGTTCAAGCAAATGTCGGCCGCGTGGCCGTTCAGCGCGGGCCGTTGGTGTATTGCTTCGAGGCGGTCGATAACGGCGGCCCCGTCAAGAACATTATCCTGCCGCAAGATCCGAAGTTCGTGACCGAACATCGCCCTGAATTGTTAGGCGGCGTTACGGTCATCACCGGCGAGGCCAAGGACGGGCGGAAAATCACCGCCGTGCCCTACTATGCCTGGGACCATCGTGCCGCAGGCGAAATGATCGTTTGGGTTGAGCAGGATGGAGCGGCCAAGCCAGACGTCGAAGACCCGTCCTGGAAAGGAAAACTCTATCGGCCGCGAAAATGATAACTCATGTATCTTGCAACCACCCCAACCACCACATTATGAATACCCGCCGCACGTTTTTACGCAGTTTAGTGGCTGCTGCCGGAAGCTCCGCCATGTTAGGTAGCCGAGCCCTTGCGCAAGCCCCGCCGCCGCCGGTCAAACTCGAGGAAGCCGATCCGGTCGCGACGGCCCTCGGTTTCAAATTGGACACTCAAAAGGTGGATGCGCAGAAGTATCCGCAGCACACCAAAGAGCAGAAATGTTCCGGTTGCGCTTTCTATCAGGAAAAGACCGGCGAGGCAATCTCTCCATGCACGGTATTCAACGGCAAGCTGGTTCCCCCCGGCGCTTGGTGCATGTCCTTCGTCAAGAAATCCACCCAGCCGAAGTAAGGGGCCGGGCAGCGGACTTTGGCCGCTTCACAATTGCAATCCCTTGTAAGAATTCCATGTGGCGCTTCGTAGGCAGCATATCCTTTCATGAAACCACTCCTCGCTGTTGTCTCATGGCTGGCCATGTTGTGGGTTGCCGCCGCCGCCGATGATGTGGGATGGGTGAATTTCCCCGGCGGCGAGGGCCCGGGCAAGGGCAAGCACGTCGTGCTGCTCGCGGGCGATGAGGAGTACCGCTCCGAGGACGGTCTGCCGATGTTAGGCAGGATTCTGTCCCAGCGCCATGGATTCAACTGCACCGTGCTGTTCTCGGTTTCCCCTGAAGGTTGGATCGATCCGAATGCGCGTGCCAGCCTCGGCCACCCCGCGGCCTTGGATACAGCCGATGTGATCGTGATGTTGCTGCGCTTCCGCGAATGGCCGGACGCGGCGATGAAGCACTTTGCGGCGGCGATGCGTCGCGGCGTGCCGGTGATCGCCCTGCGCACCAGCACCCACGCCTTCCAATTTCCCGACTCGAGCGCGTTCAAGGAGTATAACCATTTCGGCAAACGGGTACTCGGCGAGCAATGGGTGAGCCACTGGGGCAGGCACAAGGCGGAGGCCACCCGGGGCATCATCGAAGCCGCCAATGCCGGGGATCCGGTACTGCGCGGCGTGACCGATGTTTTCGGCAATTCGGATGTCTATGAGGCGGCCCCTCCTGCGGATGCCAGAATCCTGCTGCGCGGACAGGTGCTCAAGGGCATGAACCCGGGCGACGAACCGGCCAACTATTTGAAAAAGCGGGCGGATGGCATCGAACAGGCGGTCAATGATCCGATGATGCCGGTGGCATGGACGCGCGAAGTCAAAAATGCCGCGGGAGCATCTAACAAGATTCTCTGCACCACGATGGGTGCCGCGACCGATCTTTCTAGCGAAGGCCTGCGGCGCCTGGTGGTCAACGGGGTGTTCTGGGGTTTGGGCCTTGAGGTGCCGGCCAAGGCCGACGTCACCATCGTCGGCACCTACGAGCCACTGCTCTACGGTTTCAATGGTTTTCGCAGGAATGTGCTACCCTCGTCCCACGCCTTGCCCGCCAAGCCACGTGATACCGTGACGCCCGATGCGGCCGAGTGGCCGCCAAACCACCGTCTGCACGTGGAGTTTGCGGTCCCCTCGCGCGGCACCTTGCGGTTAGGCGATGGGTTCGTCATGCCCTTGGCCGAGGGCCTCGAGCACGACGTCGCGGTCGAGCATCCGGCCAATGGGGTCACGGTGCTGCGCGTGTGGTCCGGCGGCAAGTTGGTGCGTGGGCCCGAGGAAATCAAGGGCGTGGCCGCCACCGCGCGCCCGGTGCTTGAAGCGGCTGCGGGTGTGGTGGTGAGAAACGCCTGGGTACAGGCACTGGAGCGCAGTGATCACGCCGCATTGGTGGCGGGATGGAACCCACAATCGCTGGATGAGGGGCGGCAAATCTATAACTCGCTGTGTGTGGTTTGCCACGGCACACGGGACAAGCCGGGATCCTTGCCGACGGCCATGCGCTTTGCCGAGGGGCAATTCAAGAACGGCAGCGACCCCTACTCGATGTATCGCACGCTGAGCAAGGGTTTCGGCCAAATGGTGATGCAGCCGCAACTCACGACGGCGCAGTTATATGCGGTGATCCACTACATTCGCGAATCCTACCTCCGCCCGCACAATCCCGGGCAATGGTTCAAGATCACTCCCGAATACCTCGCCTCGCTGCCGAAAGGCCTTGCCCGCACCAAAGCGGAAATGCCAGACCGGCAACTCCCACAGTATCAACGCATGGATTTCGGGCCGGCCTTGTTCCATACCTATCAGATAGCTCCCGGCAACATCGCGCAGAAGGGCATCGCCATCCGCCTCGATGCAGGGCCGGGCGGCGTGAGCAAAGGCCGCGCATGGATGGTCTATGACCACGACACCATGCGCCTGGCCGCCGCCACCACCGGCAGTTTCATCGATTGGAAAAGCATCGACTTCGATGGCAGCCACGGCACCCACGTCGGTCTAACAGGCGAACGGCACGTGGTGAACCCGGTCGGTCCCGGCTGGGCGTCGCCAGAAGGCAAGTGGGATGACGCGCGCTTGCGTGGTCGCGACCAGCTTGCCTATGGACCGCTGCCCCGTGCGTGGGCGTGCTACGAGGGCCTGTATTTGCAGGGCGACAAGGTGGTGATTGCCGCGACCATCGGCGGCACCCGCGTGCTTGAATCACCGGGCTGGCTGGAAAACGACGCCACGCCCGTGTTCATCCGCACTCTCAACGTAGCGGCTGCCAGCAGGCCGTTGCTGATGCGCGTGGCTCCGGACACGCTGAGTGTTGTTCTAACCGGTGATGGCGTGTTGCGCAAGGACGCCGGCTTCTGGATTGCCGAACTGCCCGGCGCCGCCAAGACACGGTTGTTCATTTCGCGCACCGCACAAGCCGCGCTCGCAACGTTGGGGAATGCCTATCAGGCCCCGCCCGCCCTCGATCCGCTCACCCAGGGAGGCCCCACCTGCTGGCCGCAGCACGTCACCACCACGTCCGTGCCCGGCACGGCAGGCACCGCCTTCATCGCCGATACCTTTCCCTTGCCGGTGGATAACCCATGGCAGAGCTGGATGCGGCCCGGCGGCTTTGATTTCACCCCCGATGGCAAAGCCGCAATCCTCGCCATGTGGAATGGCGATGTGTGGCGCGTCGATGGCGTCATGGATCCCGCGCCGGCCACTTTGCGCTGGCGGCGCATCGCCAGCGGATTGTTCCAACCGTTAGGCGTGAAATTCCGCGGCAGCGAGTTGTTCATCACCTGCCGCGACCAACTCGCACGCCTGCGCGACCTCAACAACGACGGCGAGATCGACTTCATCGAGTGCTTCAACAACGACCACCAGGTGACCGAACATTTTCATGAGTTTGCGATGGGCCTGCAGACCGACGCGGCGGGCAATTTCTATTATGCCAAGTCCGCCCGCCACGCATTGCCCGCGCTGGTGCCGCATCACGGCACGCTGCTGCGCATCAGTGCCGATGGCTCGCACACGGATATCCTCGCCAACGGCTTCCGCGCTGCTAACGGAATCTGCCTCAACCCCGACGGCACGTTTTTCGTCACCGACCAGGAAGGCCACTGGACACCGAAAAACCGCATCAACCGCGTCACCACCGGTGGCTTCTATGGCAACATGCTCGGCTATGGCGAGGTGACCGACCCTGCGGATTCCGCCATGGAACAACCCATGGTCTGGATCACCAACGCCAAGGACCGCAGCCCGGGCGAATTGCTGTGGGTGCCTGACAATATCTGGGGTGCGCTCGGTGGCTCGCTCCTCAATCTCAGCTATGGCACCGGCCGCGCCTTCATCGTCCCTCACGAACTGGCCGGCGGCCGCTGGCAGGGCGCGGTGTGTGAACTGCCGATGCCCGCATTTGCCACGGGCATCATGCGCGGACGTTTCGCCGCCGATGGCGCGCTCTACACCTGCGGCATGTTTGCGTGGGCTGGCAATGCCACCACTCCCGGCGGTTTCTATCGGATCCGCCGGGGCGACCAAGCGGCGCACGTCCCACTCGCCATCCACCCTGCCAGCGGCGTGCTGCGGGTCACTTTCAGCGATCCGTTAGACCAGGCCGACGTCAAGCCGGATGCCTTCACATTCAAAGTCTGGTCTCTCAAACGCACTGCCGGCTATGGCTCGCAACATTACGACGAGCATTCGCTGCCAATCACCGCGGCACGCATCGGCAAGGACGCCCGCACGCTGACCCTCGACATCCCGGCGCTCTCCCCCACGCAGTGTTATGAACTCACCGTCAAACTCCGCGGCTCTAACGGATCGCCCGTCGAGCGTTCCATCCACGGCACGATTCTCCACCTGTCTGAACAATGAACTCCACCATCACTCCCGTCCCCTGATACAACAGACCACGAAATCCCACCTTGCCGTGCGGAACGGATGATGTTTAATTGGGCCACTCGGAAATCTCATTAGAACCTAACAACAACAAACATACAAACAAACAAGCATGAAACAAATCGTAATAATGACGGCGGCGTTAGGGTTGATGGCGGGCAGATGGATGGTCTGCGCGGCAGAGGAACCGGGCAAGGAGGGGAACAAGACCATCCCTGAGTTTGTTACCCCGGCCATGCCGGCGAATCCTCCGCCGGACTGGTTGACCTATCATCTGGTCCATCCCGGTCCCGGTGCCGCACACCCGGGCGATCCGAATTGCGCCTTCTTCTGGAAGGGCCGGTATCATCTGCACTATATCTATAATCACAATGGCTTCTGTTTCGCCCACCTCTCCAGTACCGACCTGGTGCACTGGAAATGGCATCCGACCACGCTGACGCCGCAAACGACCGGTCACGGCATGTTCAGCGGCACCGGTTTCATTACCAAGGATGGCAAGCCGGCGATCATCTATCATGGCCAGGGCTCCCGCCGGAACCAGTTGGCGTTCGCGTTGGACGACAACCTGGAGCAATGGACCAAGCCGGTTGCCATCATGCCCAAGGAAGCCTCCGGCGAGGATTCCAAGGTGCGGCAATGGGATCCCGATTGCTGGCTCAATGGCGATACCTATTATGCCATCTCCGGCGGCGGTCCGCCGTACCTGATGAAATCCCCGGATCTGAAACAATGGCTGAGTCTGGGGCTCTTGCTGCATGATGATATGCCGGCAAGCCTGAAGGTCAATAAGAACGAAGACGTTTCCTGTGCCAATATGTTCAAGCTTGGCAACAAGTGGATGCTGCTCTGCATCAGCCATGGGTTGGGTTGCCGCTACTATCTGGGCGATTTCAAGGACGAGAAGTATCTTCCGGATTTCCATGCCATGATGAGTTGGAACGGCAATAATTTCTTCGCTCCGGAATCCATGCTGACCAAAGACGGCCGCCGCGTGATGTGGGCTTGGCTGCTCGGCCTGCCCGTGGCACCCACCGGCGTCCAGTCACTGCCGCGCGAACTGGAACTGCCGGCAGATGGCGTGCTGCGCATCAGGCCCTTGCGGGAACTCGCCATGCTGCGCTACGACCAGAAGCAGACCGACCGCCTCACGCTCAAGAGCGATACCACGCACCGGCTAACGGAAATCGCCGGTGACGCGCTGGAATTGGAAGTGGTCTTCAAAGCGCCGACGGCGAAAGAGGTTGGTCTCGATGTCCTGTGCGACAAGGACGGCGCCAACGGCGTGCGGATTGCCGTCATGCCCGAAAGCAAGACCTTGGTAATAGGCAAAGTCGTTGCGCCTTTCGAACTCAAGGCTGGCGAGGACCTCACCTTGCGGGTGTTTATCGATAAGAATCTCGTCGAAGTGTTTGCCAACGACAGCCAGGCCGCCTTATCCGCCATCAAGTATGATGCGGCGAACATGGGACTGAGCCTTTTCAGCAAGGGCGGCGACGCCGAGTTGAAGCAGATCAAGAGTTGGAAGATGAAATCCATCCATGCGGGACAGTAAGGCAAAGTGGCTTCATCGGCTTCCTCTCAAGCGCATGACCCTCCCGGATGTTCTTGGCGTCCTGCCCTCCCGCTGGCCTTCTCGCCCCCTGATCTGCCATGTGTTGTCAGGTTGCGCCCTCCCGGGACATCCTGGTGTCCCGGAAGCAGAGAGTTAATTGCGGATGGCCTTGAGCCGGGCAAACAGTTTGTCACCGCTGGCGTTGACCGCCGGAATGTTGACAGTGACCATACCCGCACCCGGGGTGTTCATATACACACTGGGATTGCCGCCAACCGGCGGTACATTGATATTCGTGGTGCCGATTGTTATTGTGTTAGATAGATTTCCGGGATCGCCGCCCCATTCGACGACCAGGGTCGTCTCGGAAACCGACGTGCTGGCGCGGTGGAACTCGAGGGTCAGTCCGTTAGATAAGCTGCCGGTGCAGTGAGGCAGGATGGACGGCGTGTCGTTGCGGGTCGGGTCGCCGCCGAGAATCCATTCGAGCCCGTTGTCAATTCCGTCATGGTCGTAATCGATGTCGAATGCCGCATTGCCACCACTCAGGTTGTTAGGCGCCGTGGTGGCCCAGGTGTCGTAGGTCGAACCGCTGGTGCTGGTCAGTGCCAGCACGCCGGTGGCCTCGGTGAAGGTCCATGTCCTGCCACCACCGGTTCTGGTCCAGACGTGGGAACTTTTCAACCAGGCTTCATCGACTCCGCCAACGGTGGTGACCACGCTGAAGGTGGCGCCATAGGATTCTGTCAAGCTCGTGGCATCCACCAGCGTCCAGCCCCCGGAGGCGTTAGTCACGGCGGCGGTGTCGATGCTGAATACCCCGTTCAAAGTGACCGTGCCGGTGCCGGCGAGTCGGTTGTTAGAGTCATTGGTGACGACGAACTTCATTCCGGCATTCTCACCAAGAACCAATATGCCGGCATCAACCGTGGTATTGCCGGTATAGATGTTCACGCCGGAAAAGGTCAGCGTGCCGAGCCCGGTCTTGGTGATGGCATGGTGGTTCCCCCCGTCGGAAATCACGGCGGAAATAGAGCAAGTGCCCGCAATATTGAAATTGCCGCTTTGCCCGAGAATGAGCTTCAACACACCGGTGCCGCTGGTATTGTCCCCTCGGATATTGAAAATACTACTGCCGGCGGCCACATAAAGAAGATCCTCCTTCGTGCCGCTAACGGAATTGCCGGAATTGCCCGCACCGCCCAGCGTCAGGTTGCTATTCGTTGCAGTGGTCGTTGCATTCCGGATCGAGAAAGTACCGGCGGTGGCAGTGACATTGAAGGAACCAACCGTCAGGTCATCGGCAGTAAGGGTTCTGATTCCCGTCGTGGCCGTAAAGACCGCATCATGGGTCACCGAAGGCACCGCGCCGAGGCTCCAGTTGGTGGAGACGAGCAGGCTGCCGGTCGCGGAACCGGTAAAATCATCAGCCGTATTTTGCGCCAGTGCCGAGTGGGTGGCGATGAATCCGGCGAGGATGTGGGTGGTGGGGAATCCGGTTCCAAGCCAACAGAGGGGGGATAACGATTTCATAGTCATCCTAGGGAGCACACCCCGGCCGCTTTTTCAAGATCTTTCCTCATCTCCAGGTTTTTTTTTCAGGAGGGACGAAATGATGAAACAAAACAACCTGAAAAAGAAGCTTGCGTGCAGGAACGGGATGCTTTATTTCTCATTTCAGTCGCACGCGGACTGCCGGATGATTTCCTCCGGCATGGCGCATGCGATGCAATATCCGGCCCACCGCCGCACCATGATTTTTCCGGGACGACTCCATATCGAACATCTAACCGATCATTCTGATTGGTCGGGCCACGCTGCTGTTACCGATCCATGATCCGGCGTTTGGTCCATCGTTCCGCACCCCTCTTCGCACCGGTTTTGTGCGGCGGCTTTGTCCGTCCGTGCGGCGGCGCGTCGCATTCACCCACTGGAGGACAATCCCATCGCTAAGCCCACAAGAGACCAAAACAGGGGTCGTTACCGCGATATGACGCGGATCAATGACCGCATCCGTGCCCCGAAAGTTCGCGTCGTCCTCGCCACCGGCGAGCAACTCGGCGTCATGAGTTCCCGCGAGGCGCTCGCCAAAGCCCAGGCCTTGGGACTTGACCTCGTCGAAATCGCCGGACAAGCGGACCCGCCCGTCTGCAAAATCGTCGATTACGGGAAATACAAATACGAGCAGGCCAAGCTGAAGAAACAGAAATCGAAAAGCGCCACGCGGATGAAGGAAGTGAAATTCCGCGTCGGCACCGGCCAACACGACTACAACATCAAGCTGGGTCGGGCGGAAGGTTTCCTTGAGGGCAACCACAAGTGCCGTTTTGTCCTACAATTCCGCGGACGCGAAAACGCCCACAAGGACTTGGGATTCGTGGTGCTCAACCGGATCATCGAAGACCTCAAAGCCATGGCACAGGTGGACCAGGCACCCCGCCTCAACGGTCGCGCCGTCGCGATGATCCTCTCGCCGCTTCCCGCGCACCTGCGCAAGCGCAAGTTCCACCTGTTCCATGGCGAACTCATGGACGAGGACGACTTCGAAGAGGACGAAACCCACGAACCCGAAATCGATGACGAGATTCCGGATGAAGTGCCGGATGAAGCGCCAGCCGAAGTCTCTGACGAGCCCCGGCCGGTACAGCCAGATCCGGCGCCCACTCCGGCATGATTTTCCCCGCTGCCCGTGGCGGCGGTTTCCAACCGCCCCGCCTATTTGAAATCGGGTTTTGAATCCATCTGGAATCCAGCGTCGAGAAAGGGTAGTCCTTAGTCAGGCCCGCCCTTGTGAGGCACAAGCGCACGAGCGGATTTTGCACCCTTGGTTGAGCGAACTGCGACAGGCGGTTTTTTATGATCGCGTTTTCCGGCTGCATTCTGCTTGACTACCCGCGCGTCCGCGATGCCCGAAGATTCCACCGAAGACACCCTGTTGCTGGTCGACCCCGATCTGGATTTTCTGGAATGGGCCACGCAGCATTTGGCTGCGGAGAACCTGCGGATCCTGCGCTGTGACAACGCGGCCAACGCCCTCAAGGTCCTGGAAAACCAATCGATCGGGGTGGTCGTTGCAGGGATGAATCTGGAGCCCTTCGATGGCATGGAACTGCTCCGGCGCATTCTCCAACAGAGTCCGCAGACGCTGGTGATCCTCACCGTGGGCTTTCCGAGCACCGGACAAATCATCGAAGCCACCCACCATGGTGCCCACGATGTGCTGCGCCGGGAATCACTGGCCTTCGAATTAAGGCACATCGTGGAATCCGCCCTGCAAACCCGCGAACAACGCCGCAGCGCGAGCCAACCAGTCACCGAACTGCCAAAATACGATGGACGGGTGAAAATCATCGGAGTCTCACGGGCACTGCAGGAGGTTTTCAAGCGGGTCGGCCGGGTCGCCAAATCCGACGCTCCCGTCCTGATCGTCGGCGAGAGTGGCACCGGCAAGGAACTCGTCGCCAAGGCGCTGCACGAATACAGTCCGAGGCGCCAAAAGGAAATGATCACCATCAACTGCGGTGCCATTCCGGACAATCTGTTAGAAAGCGAGCTTTTCGGTCATGAAAAAGGATCCTTCACCGGGGCGATCGCCCGCCGCGAAGGCCGCTTCGAACAAGCCGACGGTGGCACGCTTTTTCTCGATGAAATCGGCGACATGCCGCTCACCATCCAGGTGAAACTGCTGCGCGTGTTGCAGGACGGTTCGTTTTCCCGGGTGGGATCTAACGAAACCATCATTAGCGACGCACGGATCATCGCCGCCACTCACACCAACCTGGCCGAGGCGGTCACGGCCGGGCGCTTTCGCGAGGATCTCTACTATCGGCTCAATGTGGTGGAAATCCGCATTCCCCCGCTGCGCGAACGCCCGGAAGACATCCCGCTGTTAGCTGATTTTTTCCTTCAGCGCATCACCAAGAAAAACGGCATGGCCCGCATCCACCTTGCCGTCGAGGCCATCAACACCCTGCAATCCCACTCTTGGCCGGGCAACGTCCGCGAGTTGGAAAACACCATCGCCAGGGCCTGCGCGCTCACCTCTTCCAACATCCTGCTGCCGGCGGATATTCCCCTCACTTCCGCTCCGGGCAGATCACCCGCATTGCTCCCGGTGGCCATCGACCAGTTGATTAATGTGGCCCCCACCGGCGTGGATCTGCTCGCATGGGTCACCCGCGAGATTGCAGGCCGCGTGGTCGAACGTGCGGCGGGCGACCTCAAAGAGGCGTCGGGCGTGCTCAACCTGCCCGCAGACGCGCTCCGGAAAATTCTCGCAGGGACATTCTAACTTCATGAAATCCAGGTCGGTTTTTCCGTTCATCCTGTTAGTTCTGCAGTCCGTCCTGTCAGGGCAGGATATTGCCGCGCTGATGCGCAAGGGAGATGATGCGTTGGCCTCCGGCCTGTGGGAAATGGCCGCCCTGCATTTCAGCGATTGCCTCGCGCACCGGGATCTCCGCGTTGAAGACAAATCGCAGGTGGCTATCCGCCTCGCCGAGTCCTGGATCCGCGATGGCAAACCTGCGGAGGCCCTCGCCTTGCTCAACCAATCACTGGTCGCACAACATCCCGAGGTACCTTTCTGGAAAGGCCAGGCCTTGGCAGGATTGGGACACTTCTCCGAGGCTCTCGCCGCCTTCAAGCCCTTATTGGCAAATCCGGCGGCACCCCACCGCAACGAAACCGGATTCACCATGGCCAGTCTGCAGTGGGCACTGGGTCAGCCGGCAGACGCATTGGCAACTCTCTCCACTCTCGCGGACACTCCCGACGACAAGGCACTGACCGCCAAGGCGCAACTCCATCAGGTGGAAATTCTGCTGGATCTCGGACGCTCCAATGATGCGCGGAAAACCATGCCCGCCACATCTTCGATCCGCCCCGGCGAGCTTCCACTCGCGACGTTTCTCGAAGCCCATTTGCTCCTTGCCGAAGACCAGGCGGCAGAGGCCACTGTTAGATTCCAAACCCTCGTTGATCAACCGCAAGGTCAGTCCCTCTTCCACCACCATGCCGCGGCCATCGGTCTCGCCGATGCCCTGCTTGCCCGGAAATCTCCGGAAGCCGCTTCGAATTTCCTGCTCTCGTTCATTCAGGACCACCCCGATTCTCCCCTGTTGCAGCCCATGTTCAAACGCCTGCTTGACGGATTGCCCGACACTCCCACGGCGACGGATCCCGTCCTCGAACGCCTGGCGCAATGGATCAGTCCCAGCGAACTCACCGCCACCGGTGCGATCAACACCCTCGAGGCCAAC
This sequence comes from Akkermansiaceae bacterium, assembly GCA_903888515.1. GTDB lineage: Bacteria > Verrucomicrobiota > Verrucomicrobiia > Verrucomicrobiales > Akkermansiaceae > Luteolibacter. The sequence continues at coordinate 23,816 of CAISTY010000203.1, forward strand.
GCCGCCTCAGCATGGCCAAGCACCTTCCCTTCCAACGAATTGCTCGCCTTCTCGCTCTTCACCCGCGCACTCGGACTTCATCGCATCCAGACCCCCGCAGCACGTGCCGAGGCCCGCCGACTCCTCACCCGCCTCCGGCTTGAATTTCCCGCTCACATGCTCACCCAGCGCGCCCTGTTCCAAGCGGCCCGCTGGGCGCTTGACGAAGGCGCCGTTGACCGTGCCTTCAGCATGCTCGACACCCTCCGGGAATCCGCCCCATCGCCCGGCATGCGGGGTGAAGCGGCTTTTCTCGAAGCCCGCACCGCATTCTCCAAGGGAGACAAGGATCAGTCTATCCGGTTGTTCGAAGAAGCCGCCAAATCACTGGCTGAAAACGAGGCGCAAACCGCCCGTTTCAATGCCGCCATTCTGCGACTTCCCGGTTCCCCCTCCCCCACCCCGGTGCTCCAAACAACCCCTGCTCCAAACAACCCGCTCGCCGCCGATCTGGAACTCGAACGCGCCCTTTCTCACAGTGATTCGGGCACCTCAAAATCCGCCATCAAGGAGTTCCTGACTCGCCATCCAGAGCACCCGAGAGTTCCCGAAGCCCGCCTCGCGGCCGCCGAAGCCGCTCTGGCAGAACCCACCGCCGATCTTCCCTTTGCCCGCGAGCAACTGGCCGTTCTAACGGAAGATCCGGAAAAATCCATTGGCTTGAGTGCCTTGCGGATCGCCTTGGTCAGACTCCGCATCAGTGATCTCGCGAAGGACTCTGCCGCCGCCATCACCATCGCCAAGTCCATCCTCGAACTCTATCCGGCGGATCCCGCAGCGGGCGAGGCCGCGTTCATCCTCGGACGCAATCTCTTCCAAACCCGCAACTACAACGACGCCCGTCTCGTCCTCCAAAAACTCGCCGCTGCCGACACCGACCCGGATCGCGCTCAAGCCGCCGGACTGCTGGCGGCCCGCTCCGCCGCTCTCGTCCCCACCAGCCAATCCCAACAGGAAGCCCTCAGCCTGTTCGACAAGGTGATTGAATCCAAAGGCTCCGTCGCCTCCATCGCCATGCTGGAAAAAGCCCGCCTCATGATCGACCTGAACCGCCTCCAGGAAGCCTCCGCTTTCCTGCGCAACTGGTTCAACTCCCTGCCCAAAAGCGATCCTCTCCATCTACCCGCCGGATTTCTGTTAGGTGAGGCGATCTACGCCCAAGGCAGTGTCAACCCCGATTCCCTCACCGACGCGCTCGCGGTTTACGATCAACTACTCGTCCACACGGAGAAGCGTCCCTCGGTCTTCAACCGCCTGCAATACCTCCGCGGCAGAACCTTGGAACAGATTCCCGACGCGAAGGATGCGTCGCGCAAACGCGAAAAACAGGCGTTCATCGCCTATTACTCGGTGCTCGAAACTCCCCCCCCCCCGCCGAATGGCACTACTTCGAACTTTGCGGCTTCCGCGCCCTCGCCCTGTTGGAAAAAGCCGGTCGCTGGACGGCCGCCATCGCTTGCGCCAAAAAAATCGCGTCCTTCAAAGGCCCGCGTGCTGAAGAAGCCGCCACCCGCACCAGACAACTCCAACTCAAACACATGATCTGGGAAGACTGATGGGAGGAGATCGTGGATCGTGGATAGATGATACCCCCCCCTCCATCCACTATCCTCAATCCTCAATCCTCAATCCTCAATCCTCAATCCTCAATCCTCAATCCTCAATCCTCAATCCTCAATCCTCAATCCTCAATCCTCAATCCTCAATCTTCCAACCACACCACCCACATGCTCAAGCTCCTCATTACTGGCAAATCCGGCCGCATGGGCCAGGCCCTGCTGGAGGCGGCCGCCGGAGAATCCCGTGTCACTGTCGTTGCCACCCACGATATCGGCGAGGATTTGATCGCCGCCATGCAACCTGCCGCCTGCACGATTGATTTCACCGTTCATGCGTTTACCTCCCAAGTCATCGCCGCCGCGTTACAACATGGTAGTAGCCTGGTGATCGGCACCACCGGCCACAGCGATGAACAACGCGCCATGATCCGGGCAGCCTCACTCCAAATCCCCATCGTTTGCGCGGCGAATTATTCGATCGGCGTCAATACCTTGTTCTGGCTCACCCAGCAAGCCGCCCGCGTCCTTACCCAGGACCGTTACGATATCGAGGTCACCGAAATGCACCACCGCCACAAAATCGACGCGCCTTCCGGCACCGCGCGCCGTTTGTTAGAGATCCTCACCGCGGAAACCCATACCTCGCTCGATGCCGACGTCGCCCACGGCCGCTGCGGCAATATCGGTCCGCGCAAAGTCCGTGAAATCGGCATGCACGCACTGCGCGGCGGCGACGTCGTGGGCGATCACACCGTGATTTTTGCCGCCGACGGCGAACGCGTCGAACTCACCCACAAGGCATCCTCGCGTCTCACCTTCGCCGCCGGTGCCATCCGTGCCTCCCTGTGGCTCCAGGATCAACCCGCCGGTCTCTACGACATGCAGGACGTGCTCGGCCTCAGGTGACGCCGGCAGCAACGCGTGCTTCGTACCAATGAGTGATGCGACCGCATCAATCATTGGTAGGAGTTGCCCGGAAGGGATGGCTCAAGCAAATAGCCGCGTTGTTTGCGATCATGTTAGGAACCATTGTTTCCACTCAGGTCAGCAGTGCATCCCGGTTTGGAAGGATCAGCGGGTGGCGACGACCTCGACGGTGAAGCCTTTCAAATAGCCGGTTTCCGGCAGGGTGACGAGCACCGGATGATCGGCGCGCTGGCGGTGTTCGGCAACAAGTCGCAACGATTTTTTGGCGTCAACCGAGGCGTCGGCAAGGTTATCGAGGAAGATCCCGCGCGAGGTGTGGTGTGAGCAGCAGAAAGTGGATAGAACCCCGCCTTTATCTAACAATTTAAGCGCGCGCAGGTGGATTTCCTTATAGCCGCGCATGGCGTCCACGAGGGTTTTCTTATTGCGGGTGAAGCTCGGGGGATCGAGGATGATGAGGTCGTATTCGGGTTGTGCGTGTTTGAGGAAATCAAAGACGTTGTGTTCGAGGACGGTGATATCCAGGCCGTTGAGTTGCGCGTTGTGGCGGGCGGCCGCGCAAGCGGAGGCGGAGACATCAATGGCCGTCACCCGGGTGGCTCCCGCCTTGGCACAGGCGAGGGCGAAGCCGCCTTGGTTGGTGAAACAATCGAGCACCCGCTTGCCTGGAGCGAGATTGGCGATTGCGGCGTGGGATTCGAGTTGGTCGAGGTAGAGGCCGGTTTTTTGTCCGTCGAAGAGATCGATTTCAAAGTCCAGGTCATTTGAGCGGACCACGAACGGGCCGGGGTTTTGGCCATGCAACATCTCGATGCCGGGCTCCATGCCTTCGGCCTTGCGGAACGGTGAATCATTGCGCAGGACGATGGATTGCGGGGCGAGCAAAGCGATGAGGGCGTCGCGGATCAGTTCCTTGCGCAAGTCCATGGCCAGGGTGAGCGTCTGAACCGATAGGTGAGCGCCATAACGATCCACGATCAGGCCTGGAATGCCGTCCGACTCGCTCCAGACGAGGCGGCAGAGTGAGGTATCGATACCGAGGCGCTGGCGGTGATCGATGGCTTGGCGGATGCGGCGGCTGAAAAAGTCCGGATCGAGGTCCTGACGGCGGCGGGAAAAGCGCCTGGCGATGATTTGTGAGAGCGGATTGAAAATAGCCGAGCCGAGCGGGCGGTCGCGAAAATCCTTGAGGGTGATGACGTCTCCGGGTTGCGGATCGCCGAAGGTTTTCTTGATTTCCGTAGCGTAAACCCACTCGTGACCGTGAAAAATGCGGGCGCGGGGTGCGATGATCAGACCAGCCATGGACGGGAATCTGGCGCGGACAATCGGCTCTTGTCGAATGCGAAAATATGCGAGAGTGAAGACTAATGAAGAATTCCGCTTGATTCCGCCGGGTGAACCACCTAACCATTGGGGACCACCCATGGGCCAACAAACGAACAAAATCATCAAACGCCGCCGCCGCGCTGATTACCTCAAGCGCAAAAATGCGCAGGCAAAACTCGCCGGCATCACGAAAAAGCCAGCCGTCAAAAAGAAAGACCTTGCCAAAAAGGTGCCCGAAAAGAAGGCCGCTGTCAAAAAAGCCCCTGCCAAGAAAGTAGCCAAGAAGGTGCCAACCGCAGAAATCACGGAGACTCAGGAAACCCCGGAGATTGAAACCCCGGAGATTGAAACCCCGGAGATTGAAACCCCGGAGATTGAAACCCCGGAGATTGAAACCCCGGAGATTGAAACCCCGGTGGCCGAAACCCCGGAGATTGAAACCCCGGAGATTGAAACTCCGGTGGCCGAAACCCCGGAGACTTCGAAAAAGGCGGCAACGAAAAAGGCGGCTCCGAAATCCGCAGCAACGAAATCCGCGACTGCGAAAAAGGCGACTGCGAAAAAGACGACTGCGAAATCCGCGCCGCTTGAGCCCCCCCCTGCGGCTGATGCTCAAGAACCCCCGGCATCTTGACGGCTTGTGCCTTTCATCCGGATGAGGCGCGTGCCGTCCGAGACGCACGATCGGTAGGATTGCCCGGATGAGATTTTTGCAACACTCTGGATGACTGGAATTGACTTGGATGAGCAGGGAGGGCAGCTTTCTCTGAGGGAAGTGATGGTCATCCATTGCGTGCGGCGCGAGCCTCGCGGCAGCCAAGCGCGTGAAAAATCCGCTGATCCGAGTTGCATGATGTGAATCCCCCGCCGATGTTTTTGGCACGCATGAAAATTTCCTTGGCAGTGATCCTTACGGGGTTGGCCGTTTTCTCCCGGCTCGCAGCCGCAACTCTGGAAACACCCGCCGTCGCCGCGGTAGAACCGCTTGCCAAGGAAATCGACACCTTGATCCGGGAGTTGGCCGACGACAGTTTTCGCGTCCGCGAAAATGCCAGCCGAGACATTTGGAAATTGGGCGATGCTGCGTTGCCCGCGTTGCAGGAGGCGAGCACCTCGACCAATCCGGAACAAGCTAGCCGGGCGCGTGATCTCATCCGCAAGATCCAACTCCACATCACTGCGGAGACCGATCCCGAGATCATCGCCTTGGTCGAACGTTACGCCAAAGCCTCACTCACCGAAAAAATCACCTTGTTCGCACAAATGAGGATGAAAGGGGCCTGGCGGCAGATGCTCAAACTTCACGCAGCCGAAACCCATGCCGAAATCCGTGAAAAACTCCAACCCGCAGTCCATGGCATCGCCCTCAAAGCCGCCCGCGAACGCCTGTTGCAAGGGGATGCCCGCGAAGCTCGCGAGTTTCTTGAAATGGCACCTGCGAATCCCGGCAACTTGCTGGCGCTCGCCGAGTTCCACCGCAGCCATGGCACTCTCGAGGCCGAGTTGCAACGTACCCGGACCGTCACGGGGCGCAAGTCGGCCGCCTGGCAACTCGCACTGCAGCGCGCCGCCGGCAATCTCGAAGCTGCTAGAGACGCCGCAAAAGCAGCCGGTGATGAGCGGATCGCAGCCATCATGGCCGCTCTCTCAGGGGATCCGATCCCGTGGTTGCGGCAAACCCCGGACATCCTCAAAGCGGACACAATGTCCGAGTCTCTCGTGGCCACTTACACCACCGTCGCCATCAAGCGCTGGCTCGGACAAAAAATGCGCCCGACGGATATCGACCCCTTGCGCAAGGCTCTCATGACCCGTCATTCCGAAGCACGCGGAGTGTCCATGAACGCGTTGTTTCTGCTAGGTGAGGCGACTTCCGCCGAAGCGGCGTTCGCCAAATCCGCACCGTTGGCCGCGTTTCGTTATTTCGACTCGCTGGAGCGCATCCCCGATGCCCTCAAATCACTGGGACTCGATCCGGACCACCCCGATTACAAATCCTGGATCGAAAAACGCCTCAGGAAAATCTCCACCAACAACATCGAGGACCAAAAAGCGCCTGCCGAAGATACCGAGGAACTCGTCGCGCTCGCCAGTTTCCTGGAAAACAAGGGACTGCATGAAGAACTGGCGGCTGCCTTCTCCGAACCGATGGCCACCTTCGCGGAAAAACACGAAAGCTCGTTTGTCGATTTGTTAGGCGCGCTTTTCGGCCACCGCGCGAGTCTGGGCGGGGCTCCCCTGCTTGCCAAGCGTATCGGCACCGCATGGGCGGGCGATCACGAAAAACATTGGGATGCCCTCGTCGACGCCGCCTTCGGAGACGACGACATGACCAGGGCGTGGTGGGATTGGCTCGCGGACTTGGATCCCAAGGCCAGTCGCAACCAGCGGCTCGACGCGATGCTCGCGCTCTACGGCTGCGGCAAGGATCCGTCCGGATTGCAGGAGAAATGGCTCGCTTTGGCATGGCAGGCGGCGCTCACAGCTCCGGCCCGCGAACGCGACTCCCTGATAGAGCGCATCTCCGCTCTTTCCATCGAAGCGGGCGACGTGGCGAACAGTCTCAAGGCATGGGATCTGCTGCCGGAAATCAGCCGCAAGGAGATCTTCTGGGGTGAACACATTCTCCATCTCTCCGCAGGGGAACGCTGGGACGAGGCCGCCGCTGTTATTCTCCAGCAAATCAAGCTGGCCAAGGAATCCAAACAGGAACTCAGCATTGCATTCCACGCTTATGCCGCTGCCGCCCTGCGCCAGGCGGGACACCCCGACCAAGCCGCCATCCATGATTCGTGGGTCGATAAACTGGTTCTCGGAAATCCAATCATCGCCATTCAAACCGGCAACGGCTATGCGTTCGGCCGCGATTACCAACGGGCCGCCCAGTGGTGGGCCAGGGCCGCCCGCGAGGCGGATCCTGATTCGGGCGAGTTCGCCATCGCCCTCAAACTGCATGCGGGCATTCTGTTAGAAGAGGGCAAGTGGAAGGAATGCGCCGCCTCCTCCGAAGTGCTATCCCGGATGTATGTCATGCCCGATATGATCGCGACATCTCCCTTGCCGCTCATGCGCCTGCGCCTGCAAGCCGACATGGCGCGCGCGCTCGCCACCCTCAAGACCGACCGCCCGGGGGCGCTTGCCTTGTTGGAAAAATCCCATCGCTCGTTCGCCAGTGATGGATCGTTGGCCGACTTCTTTTTCCCGGCCCTGCGCCAAGCGGGCCTGATCAAAGAGCATGACGCGTGGTTCCGCGAATCATGGTCTCTCATGGAGAAAATCATTGCGAACTATCCGTTAGCCGACAATACCCGCAACACCGCCGCTTGGTTCGCATCACGCGCCCTAAGAAACCTCGACGAGGCCGAAAAACACCTCACCAAGGCACTGGCTGCAAACCCCCATCAATCGGCCTATCTCGATACCATGGCGGAAATCCAGTTCGCCAAAGGCAACCGCGAGAAAGCCCTCGAATGGTCGCGCACCGCCGTTAATTTCCTGCCCAATGATGCGCAGTTGCGCCGCCAACAGGAACGCTACCGCTCCGACCCGATGCCCAAATGATCGTTGGATCATGCGGCCCCGTGCGCACGGACCGCGAGTCTCCAGACTCGCCAGAGCAAGCGCCGCGATCGCCAGCGGCCGTTGCCGTCACTCCTTGCCGGGCAGGCGCGTCAAGTTAAGGGAAATGTGATCCCTGACACCGAAAGTGACCCGCAGCCACAGTACCTAGCTGGACATCCTGCGGTCCGATCGGACCGCAGGATGTCCAGTTAGAGGTGGAGATTGTGACGAGGTTGATACGGAAATTCGCGAGGAACTTACCGGTACAAGGCATCCGGTCCTAAGGTTACCCGCTGAAATTTCTCCGGGATTTGTAGCCCGGAGTTGTGGGCGCACCCGGCCGCACTTCCGCAGGGGCTGGCAGGATGCGCCTTTTTTGTCCGGCGAGTTTTTTCACCAACTCGACGAACTCCGCGCGGTCTTCCGTGGGATCGTCAGTGAGGCCGGGTTGGGCGAGCGTTAGAACCTTTTCCCAGGCGGTTTCCCGCACATCTTCCATGGCGCGCAATTTCATACCGAACAGCGCCACGGCCGTGGCGAATTGATAGTCGGCGTCAACTTTGTCGAGCGCCAGCGCATCACCTGTTAGGGCAAACTCGATCCTGCGGCTTTCGTCGCCAGCGGGATGTTTGTAGCGCAGTTTTACCGTCAGCCATTCGTTGCTGGCAACCGTCTGCGGCGGTGTGGCTTGGTATTTCAGACCCTCCGGGCCGGCAGCCGCTCCCGCTGGCTTCAGTTCGTAGAAGGCGGTGACGCTGTGGCCCGCGCCAATGTCGCCGGCATCGACTTTGTCGTTGTTGAAATCCTCGTTGCGCAACACCCGGTTGGCATAGCCTATCAAACGATAACCGCCCACCTTCGCCGGGTTGAACTCCACCTGGATTTTCACGTCCTTGGCGATGGTGACGAGCGTTCCTGTTAGGTTTTGCAGGAACACCTTGCGGCCCTCGCGTTCGGAATCGATGTAGAAATAGTTGCCGTTGCCGTCATGGGTGATGGCGTCCATCATCGCGTCGTTGAGGTTGCCGGAGCCGAATCCCAACACGGTGAGATAGATCCCGTTCTTCGCGCGCTCTTTCACCAGCCCGACCAGCGAATCCCGGCCGGTCACCCCGACATTGAAGTCGCCGTCGGTGGCGAGAATCACGCGGTTCACGCCGCCTTCGAGTTTTTCCTTCAGCGCCAGTTCATAGGCACGTTTGATACCGGCACCACCGTTGGTGGAACCACCCGCCTCAAGTATTGATAGAGTTTTGAGCACCGTGGCCCGGCCTGGTGTGTCGAGCCGGGTGGAGGGCAGCGCCACTCCTTCCTTGCCGGCATAGACGACGATGGCCACTTGGTCGCGTTCATCGAGTTGTGCCACCAGCGTTGCCATCGCGTGCTTGAGCAGCGGCAGTTTGTCCGGGCTTTGCATCGATCCGGAAACGTCGATCAGGAACACCAGATTCGAGGCGGGACGCTTGTCGGCTGCAATCTCGCGCCCCTTGATCGCCACGCGGACGAGTTGGTGTTCGGGAGCCCACGGGCAATACGCCAGAGTCGCGCCGACGGCGAACGGCCCCTCACCCTGCGGTGGCTCGTAATGTTATTGATCTGAACCTGCCCGATTGTGACATCCAAATGAAACTTTTTTTTGCAGAGGCCTCGGTGGGACATGCGCGTCAACTTAAGAAAGGAAGAATCAGTTTTTCTTCTTATTGCTGCCCGCACCAAGGCACCGCGACAATTCTTGTGACGGCCGTCACGAGAATTGTCGCGATAGAGTGGAGAAATCTGGAGCAGGCGACGCAAGTCTTGACACCGGGCGGTCTTTGAGACGGTATTTGCGCCCCATGGCCAAATTATCGATTCGCGATCTCGACGTATCTTGCAAGGAAGTCCTCATGCGGGTGGAATTCAACGTGCCTCTCAAAGACGGCGCCATCACCGACGACACCCGCATCCAAGCCGCTTTGCCCTCGATCCGGCATCTCATCGCCGGCGGTGCGAAACTCGTGCTGTGTGCCCACCTCGGACGCCCCAAAGGTGGACCCGATGCCAAATACTCGCTCGCACCCGCCGCGACACGCCTCGGCGAACTGCTCGGTCTAACAGTGGGATTTGCGCCGGATTGCGTGGGGCCGGCAACTGCCACCCTTCGCGCGGCACTCAAACCCGGGGAGGTTCTTGTTTTGGAAAACACCCGCTTTTATTCCGCCGAGGAAGCGAACGACCCGGCCTTCGCCAAGGATCTTGCGGGTAGCGCCGAGATTTACGTCAATGATGCGTTCGGTTCGGCCCACCGCGCCCATGCCTCCACCGAAGGCGTCACTCATTTCGTTTCCCGCAGTGCCATGGGCTTCCTGATGGCACGGGAACTGAAATATCTCCAACAAGAACTCGACAACCCGGCCCGCCCGTTCGTCGTGATCATGGGTGGCTCGAAAGTCTCCGACAAAATCCAGGTGATCATGCGCCTGCTGGAAAAAGCCGACACCCTGATCATCGGGGGTGCCATGGCCTTCACCTTCTTCAAGGCGCAGGGCCACGATGTCGGCGCGAGCAAGGTGGAGACCGACAAGCTTGATCTCGCCCTGGAAATCCTCGCCAAGGCCAAAGAACTCGGCAAAACCATCTTGCTGCCGATCGACACCCGCGAGACCGACAAGTTTGAAGACGGCGCCCAAACCCGCTGCACCCCGTCCTTCGCCCAAGGGGGTGCCGTAACCCATGGCTGGATGGGCATCGACATCGGCGACCTGGCCATCGGCGAGTTCCGCAATGCCATCCTGCAGGCCAAAACCATCATCTGGAATGGCCCGATCGGCGTGTTCGAAATCGCCAACTTCGCCACAGGCACCCGCGCCGTCGCCGAAGCCGTCGCCGAAGCCACCCGCAACGGTGCGGTCAGCATCATCGGCGGCGGGGATTCCGTCACCGCCGTCAACCAATTCGGCCTTGATGACCAAATGACTTTCATTTCCACTGGCGGCGGCGCATCCCTCGAATTGCTCGAAGGAAAAAACCTCCCGGGCGTCGCCGCACTCGATAATATCTAACTGTAATACCCACACCACTCATCCACCACCCATGATCCGCAAGCCCATCTTCGCCGCCAACTGGAAAATGAACAAGGGAGCTTCCGAAACGGAAGACTTCGTCAGGAGTTTTCTATCGAAAATCCAAGGTCAGAGTTTCCCGTGTGAAATCGTCATCGCCCCGCCATTTGTTTCGCTGCCGAAGCTCGCGGACCTGCTGCACGGCGCCGTCCAGAATGCGAGCGCCATCCAAATTGGCGCGCAGAACTGCTCGCAGTTTGATGCCGGGGCCTACACCGGCGAGGTCAACGTGCTGATGTTGCGCGAGTTTTTCGTCCACTTTGTCATCATCGGCCACAGCGAGCGCCGCGCGATCTTCGGCGAGACGGATGCGATCATCAACGCCAAGCTCAAGAAAGCCCGCGAGGCCAATCTGAAACCCATCTTCTGCATCGGTGAAACTCTCGCCCAACGCGAGGGCGGCATGCTCGAATCCGTGCTGCGCACCCAAGTCACCGAGGGCCTCCAAGGCCTAACCGAAAAGGACATGGCCGAAATCGTCATCGCCTACGAACCCGTGTGGGCCATCGGCACCGGCGTCACCGCCACCTCCCAACAGGCGCAGGACGCCCACGCCTTCGTCCGCTCGCTCGTCGCCGGGCTTTACGGCACGGACACCGCCGAGCGGATCCGCATCCAATACGGCGGCAGCGTGAAGCCCGGCAACGCCGCCGAGTTGATGGCCTGCCCGGACATTGATGGCGCACTCATCGGCGGCGCGTCGTTAGAGCCTCATGGATTTCTGGAAATCATCCGCAACGGCACGGTGCCATTGGTGGAGTGAGTTCATCGCCCATGATGCGTTTCCTTCGTTGCCTGACTCTCGCTTGGCTCCTGCTAGCCGCATGGAGCCGCGCCGAGCATGTGATCGTCACCGGCGGTCCCGCCCTGCGCAAATGGGAAAACCTGCGTATTGTGCCCGACCAACACGACCGCTGGTGGGCGAACTTTGTCCGGGCTTCGACCCTCCGCATGGACGAGATCCGCAGGATTTACGGCCCCGATGCCCCGCTCGTGTGGGTGGTCTATCAGCCAGGCTATCAAACCCGCGGTCGTGAGGACGGCAAACCCTATACGACTTGGATCACCGAAGTCGCGGCCGCGCGCCACGCCACGCTCATCTGGTTCAACAACACCGAACGCTTCATTCAGGCACTCAATTCCCGACCGCACGGATCGATCCAAACCTTCGACTTCTTCGGCCACTCGAACCGCTTTGCCTTCATGTTCGACTACGGCAACGAAATCATGGCGGTTTCCGTCTCATGGCTTCACGAGCGCGACCTGCCGCGCATCAAGGCATCGATCTTCGCGCGCAATGCCTACTGCAAGAGTTGGGGGTGCCATACCGCAGAAAGCATGAGCGCCGTCTGGAAACGCGCGCTCGGACTTCCGCTGGAAGGTGCCAAGGGCCCCACCGATTATACCGTCATCAGCTACGGACGCTTGCCCGAAGTGCACGGCAGGTGGGCAAGGTGATGGCAAAGATCTAAGATATGCGGAGTGGTATTGGAAACGTTCCCTGAATGATCCAAGGCAATATCTTGACAATGCGGGACGGATCGCCATGTTTTCCGCTGTTGTCAAACCACAACCCACCCATTGTCAGCCATGAAGACTTTTCCCGGCAGTATGAACAAGATCGATATGAAACGGCGTGATTTTTTAACAACCGGTGCGGTGGTCGGAGCTGCCGTGGTGTGCGGAACGCAACAGACAGCGGCGCAAGCGCCAGTTTTATCAGGAGAAAACCACATGCCCAAACTGATTCCACCAGCAAAACCGGCCGAGTTGAATCTTTGTCTGCAGTGGGGGGCGATTCCCGGTGACGAGATCAATCAGAAACTTGATTTCCTGGAGGCGAATGGTTTTTCCGCCGTGGAGATTCCGTCTGGTGATTGGCCGATGAAGAATTGTGAAGGGATGAAAAAATCGCTGACGGGGCGCAAGCTATTCATTGCCACTGCCTGCGGCCCGAGTGACTTTTCCCATGCCGAACCTGAGAGACGCGAAGCCGAGGTGCAGAAATTCCTGCCGGTTATCGAGGCTTTGGGCGCGATGAAAGCGGTGGGCTTGATTCTGTGTCCCGCACGCGGCAAAGTGCCGATGGGTTTTGCAGAACTGCGTCAGGATTTTGTAACCAATACCGGCAAGCGCTTGGCGGAGCATGCGGCCAAGAATGGCACGTCGATCGTGTTGGAGCCGTTGCGCCGCAATGAAACGCCGTTCCTGCGGCAGGTGGCAGATGGCGCGCGGATGGCGGCGGACATTGGTCCCGGGGCGACCGTGATGGGCGATTTCTGGCACATGGGCTTGGAAGAAACGAGTTTTATGGGGGCGTTTATTTGTGCGGGCAAGTTGCTCTCGCATGTGCATATCGCAGGCTTGAAAGAGCGGATCATCCCTGGCGTTCATCCTGAAGCGGATCAGTACGTGGATGGATTCAAGGGTTTGAAAATGATTGGCTATCGTGGCGCAATCAGCTTTGAAGGTGGTTGGCCCAGGGATCCGGCCGATCCCAAGAAAAGCATCCCGCAAGAAGAAAAGACGAGATTGATTCTGAATATGGTCAAGCTCGTGCGCGAGCAATGGGCAATGGCGTGAAATGTACGGCGGATCCCACTGCAATACATCCGGCGGCAGTAGGCGGAGTTGAACCGCCGACCATAGTATCATGAGACATATGCCGGTCTATCCAATGCGTCCCCCCACGGAAACCGCTCGCTGCGGAAGATTTTCAAAAATCATCTCGACTGGAGCACGGTTAGTCGCTCTACCTGATGAAGAATTTCTCAATGAATACAACTATCCCACTCCCCCCCCCATTTGTTCCGGTTATCGGCTCTTTACAACGACCTTCACCGGGAGAGTCATTTCCTTGCAGTAAAAGCAACTTCCTAGCTATTCAATGTGACTCTCATTCTCAATGCGGCGTGCGAGGGAGACAAACAGGCGGCGGAAGACTTGATTCCGCTCGTCTATGGTGAGTTGCGCAAGTTGGCGGCCTGGCGCTTGGGGCGGGAAGGAGAGGCACATACCCTGCAGGCGACCGCCCTTGTGCATGAAGCTTATCATCCATCGGGACCTTAAACCGTCCAACATCCTGGTCTCGCCAAACGATGACAAGCCGATGGTGAAGGTGATCGACTTACGATTTCTCGGACAAGCTCTGAGACCGGGATAGTCACTGACTTCCGGGCACCCGGTTGGCCCCGATATTTTTCTGATCCTTTTGGCGGAAGAATTCCGCATCCACTGGCTTGACAGGTGATGACAATTTTCATCTGTCATCAGCAACCCCAACATCGAACCAATCATGAGTAACGAAATCAGCCCCTCCCCGCACTTACCCGCGCAAAAAAACATCCGCCACATCTCGCTGCCACCGCTTGCCGCGTTCGCGCTCGCCCTCGGCATGGTATTGTCCACCTTCATCGCTGCCGCCACTTGGAAGGACGTGCGCAAGCGCCAGGAAAAGAACAACATCCGCATCACCGGCTCCGCCCGCGAACGGATCGTGTCCGATCTGATCCATTGGTCCGCCGGGGTCGAGGCCACGGCGGCGGACCGCACCGCAGCCTACGTCGCGCTCAAGAGCGGAACCGACAAAGTGGTGGCGTTTCTCAAGGGCCAGGGCATCAAGCCGGAGGAAATCCAGGCGCAGTCGGCATCGGTCAACGAGGTGTTTGTGACGGTCAACGAGGACAAGGTGCTGCCGGGCACCAACGTCCCGCTGCGCACGACCAAGCAGGTTTCCAAAGGCTTCAGCGCAGGGCAGCTCATCACCGTGAGTTCAACCAATGTGCTGCTCGTCGAAAAGTCCGCCCGGGAAATCACCGCGTTGCTGGAGCAGGGCGTGGACGTGACCTCCAATTCCCCCCGCTACTACTACACGCGACTGGGTGAACTCAAGCTCAAGATGCTCGCGGAAGCCGCCAAGGACGCCCGCGGCCGCGCCGAAAACATCCTCACCTCCGCCGGCAACACCAGCGTCGGCAAGCTCGTCTATGCGGACATGGGCGTCATCAACATCAACCCGGCGAACTCCACCAACACCTCCAACGAGGGAAACAACGACACCTCCTCCTACGAGAAGGACATCATCACCATCGTCCACGCCGAGTATCAGGTGAAGTGACGAATCTGAACGTTAGAATATGAAAAAAGCATTACTCTTTTTCATAGGTGTGATTGTAGCGCCGACCAGAATGGACCTCACAACATTAATCCCAAATAAGAAACAATGATAGCCAGCCATAGGCTGCCCGCAGGGCGACGCGGGCACGCGTCGGCAACCGAGCGGAGCGAGATAGCCAGCCATAGGCTGCCCGCAGGGCGACGCGGGCACGCGTCGGCAAATACCTGGAGGCCGCGCTCGCCGGTTAGCGGGTGGTCAGGCTGGGGCCTAACGAACTAACGACGGCGCACGTCGAGCGACTTACTGAGCAGTCCCTAGGTTGGAATACATTCAGTTAGCCGCAAAGAGGCACAGAAACCACAAAAAATGAATACCATCAGGCTTATTGCGTATCTTGCGCATTTTTGCGGCAAAAAA
>CAISTY010000204.1 GCA_903888515.1 Akkermansiaceae bacterium
GATACGTTCTCCCGCGCAGAGGCGGTGGTATTTGTTACTCATAGTCAGTTTGTTGTAAAACCAGACTAAATGAATCCCCGCCTCTGCCAATCTAACAATTATTCTCTAACAAACTGAAACCGCCAGCTACGTTATCGGGGACCCGATAACTTCTGGCAAGGGGGGCACTCCCCCCTTTGATCCCTCTGGAGGTGCCCCACCCTTGACAGGTGAGGTGTTGCAGGCCGAATTGACATCGTATGAGATTCCCAAATTGACATCGTCGCAATTTTGCTAGATTGCCACGCTCTCATCGGGTTTGGGTTCCGGGTTCATCGTGGTTTCTGTCGGTTGATGAGCAATCGTCCCCCCAATCCGGAGCAGTCACTGTTGGGGTTGGTATTGGCAAGGCGGCGATATTCTGCGGACTCCCGTCTTGTGACTGCCCCTCTAGGGAAAGAATTAAAACGCACAAGGCCAGATAGATCGAGGGACGCTTCATGATTGGGATTTTCCATGGAAGTTCTAGGAGGGTGATCCTCTCTTTGAGGAAGCGCTGTGTGACGGTTGCTACACCAGCAGCGTTCTGGGAGATTATTCGATAATTTTACCAGCTTTTTCGATATTCGGCCTGATTTTGCAATCTTTCATGGTGGCAAAGTCAATCTATTCAGCCGATCAGGAGTCCTTGTTGAAAGTGATGGGAAGAATTCGCACCGACGCGGGCCTGCCCCAACAGGTGCACGCCCGCAAGGTGGCCGTAAGCCAATCGACAGTGAGCGACATTCTGCGCGGACAACGGCGTCTCGACATGATCGAGTGGATCTCATTCTGCAAAGTGAGTTCTTCAAGCAGAGTTGAAGGGATTGGAGCAGTCAAACGCTTGTTCGTGGATACGGCTTGCATTAAGCTTCTTTCACAGCTTCAATGTCGGGCTGGCCGCCCATGGTCAATAACGCCACCATTCAATGGTGGGGTCATTTTAATACCCGACGGTCGCAGACCGCCGCTACATAATAATCCATGTTCCGCCTGTTATTGTTCATTTCCTTGTTTCCGATAGCCATTGCGCTGGCCGCCCGCTGGTGGTTCGGGGTACGGGTGTTAGCCTGCGACGGCGGCCGCCCGTGCCGTTGCGATCTCGCCCGCTGGCTGCCCTCGCCCGGCGATTCCGCCATGGTCCACCGCGCCGAGGAATCGGCCTGCGAGTTCGGCCGTCAATTGCGCCTCAAGGCCCTAGCCGAATGGCACGATCAGAATCCGAAAGCCGCCGCTTCCCGCGAAGGCACCCGGCGATTCGGTGCCGCAGTGCCACCGCTCAGCGGGGTCGTCGCCGTGTTCGCCGTGCTGGTGGGGAAAATCCCCGTCATGGGAGCCGTCGCTGTTTTGTTAGGTGCGATTGCCATGGCTGCGGTATTCGGCATACTTTCGCTGCCATCAGAACTCAGTGCGATCGCCCGCGCCGCCCGCAATGTCCGCGATGGCAAAAACTTCCCGAACCGTGACGACGAGGAGGCCGTGATCCGTTGCGCCATCGCCCACGCATGGGAAGCATCCGTGCCACCCATCCTGCGCTGGGTTCACCGGTGAAGTGCCGCCGCCGTTCACCTGCCGCGCGGGCGGGTCAATTCCATTTCACCAACTCGACCCGGCGGTTTTTGGCGCGGCCTTCTTCGGTCGTGTTCGGTGCGGCGGGACTGGCAAAACTGCAACCAAAGGGAAACAGTCGCTCATTCGAAATCTTGAAACGTTTGACCAGCACATCGACCACTGCCGCCGCACGCCGGTTCGATAGATCCCGATTGAATTCAAAGGCTCCCGCATTGTCAGTATGGCCGACGACTAACAGCTTCAAGGCAGCATCCGCCGCCAGCAACTTGCCGATCTGATCCAGTGTGGCATCGGATTCGGGCTTCAACTCGGTCTTGTTGAAGTCAAACAGGATCCCGTAGAGGGCGACCCGCCCGGACTTGTCGATTTGCTGCTGCATTTCATCGGCCTTGACCACCACCATGCGGTTGTTCATGGCCTTGGTTTCCAGCACATCGACGCGCGCCAGCACGGTGCCTGCGGCGATGCCCATTTGCGGATCTTTCCATGATCCGGTCACCGCTCCACAGAAGATCGTGACATGGATCTCGCCCGCGCCGTCGGTGCCGGGTTTTTTCAATGCGGCATAGCGGAAATCGTCGCATCCCGAGAGTGTGTATTGTTGGATCGCGTAGTCGGTTTCGCTGGTATAGACTTGTTTGATGAAGCGTCCGTAGCCGTTGTCGAGTTGGTTGGTTTCTCCGGTAGGCGTGCTGTTACTGGCACCTTCAAACAGCACTTCAAAGCCGCGACCCTTGAGGTCTTCCTGATAGGAACGGATGCATTCCAGCGTGCCGGCATCGGCCGGCTCGCGGTAAAACAACGTGGTCCGCGCGCCTTCCACCGTGAGTTTTTTCCAATCCTTGAACTTCTGCGCTCCGTAGTCGAAGACAATCCGCTCCATGGGTATCGTATGGGAGTCGAATTTCTTGGTGTTATATTTGAGGACGATGGATCCCTCGATGCGTTTGAGCAACGGATGGTCTTTGGAACCGGCCGCATCCTTTCGAAACTGCGGTGCAATTTGAGCGGACAAAGGCAGCGCCAACACGGCACACACGACACAGAGCAACATGTTTTTCATAACGCCTGATGTCTCATCCTGTGGAGACCCTCAGGTCAAGCCAAATGATCGCAGCCAAATGATCGCGTGTCCCATATCCGGGGGCGTCCCCCCCACCCCATCCCACCCCGCTTTCCGGCATGACTGTCATCCCGCAGATCCCGCTTGCCCCGGTCGCGGGATGCGCTTAGAATCCGCTCTCATGCTGGATCGGATTGCAAACACTCTGCGGATGCCCGTTGGCGGTTTGGCGGGCTCGCTGGTTTTGTGGCTGGCTATGCCGACGCTCGGGCAGGCACCGCCACCCGTGTCTTCCGCGCAATTCGATCCGTCAGACGTCTATTTTCAAGGATATCTGGCGACGCGGGCCGCAGACGACTTGGAATCCGCCGGAGATTTCATCGGGGCCTTGAAGAAATTGCAAAAAGCGAACCAGTTGTTTGGCGCGGTCCGTCAATATTATCCCGCATGGAAAGCAGCCATGGTGAGCGGTCGCATGGAAAAAACGTCCGAGACTGTGGCACGCGTGCGCCAACTGGCCGACGCGCAACTCCAGAAAAACCAGAACGCGGTGGCTGAGTTGGAGGGCGGAGTCAAGAAGCCCGGTGGCGTGATCGATCCGGCGAAGGATGCCGTGTCGCCACCGCCCGGAATCCTCGATGTGGACCCGCTGCACAAGCGTCGCCTCGACGAGGCGCAGGCCGAAGTGAAACGACTCCGCGGGTTGGTGGCCGCCGCCAGCGATTTGCCACGGCAAAACGACCTGCTGAAATCCCAGATCCGTGCTGCGGAAACCAACGTCGAGTCGCTCCGCGCCCGCATGGCGTCGGCACCGATGGAGAGTGAAATGAAGGCGCTCAACCAGCGCATCGAAACGCTCGAACAAGAACGCGCCGCGATGGCCATGGCCCTCACCCAAAGCCGCGGTACCCATACCGAGGCCATGAGCCGCATCGCCACCCTGGAGGCGGATCTGAAAGTGATGCAACAAAAACACGCCGACCTCGACCGCGATCTCAAGGCCGAGCGGAAAGTCGCCAACTCGGTAGTCGCCGGACAACGCCGCCAACTCGAAGCCCTCGAAAAAGAACTCAAACAAAAGGACCTCGAACTCGGCAAGGCGAATGAGCGCGTCAGCGGATTGATTCGCGAATTGCAGGAAAGCCGCGAGGCCTTCGCCCAACTCCGCAACGAACGTGATTCCCTGCTGCAGGAACGCGATCAGATGGCCGCCATTCTCAAACTCAATGAAGCGGGACGTATCCAGGACCTGATCGAACAAAACATGGCACTCGCGAAAAACCTGCGCGAAGCTAACGAAAAAGTGGACCGCCTCAATCGCGAGAGCAACGCCGACAAGGATGCCACCACCGCCGCACTGCGCGACCTCGCCATCGCGAAATCCCAAATCAACCGCCTTCATCAGGATAAACGCGAACAGGACCAACGCCTGGCGGAATTGGAAAGCCGCCTCAAAAAAGAGGAACTCGCTCTATCCAAAAACCAAGTGAACGCCGATCCGGCGGAAGTGGAAGTCCTGCGTGATATCATCAAACGCCAACTCCGCGTCCAGGAACGGCGCCGCCAGGCGCGCGATCTGTTAGTCGAGGCGGTCAGGGAACTCGGCTCCAAGGACGCACGCCTCGCCAAGGCCATCGAGCTGTTCGACACCCAGGAAATCGCGCTTTCACCCGAGGAACAAAAACTCATCGCGAACAACCAGGTGGACGGTGAGTTCGTTTCACCGTTCGCGAGAGACCGCGTCACCGTCGGCATGGCCACCGCCGAACTGAACCGCGACATCGCCGTGTTCGAGCGTACCGCCGAGAAATCATTCGTGGCCGGCCGCCTGCTGCCCACCCGCGAGCTCTATCAGATGATCCTCGAACAACACCCGGGACATACGCCGTCACTCTGCAAGCTGGGGGTCGTCCATCTGCGGCTTGACGAACCGACCGCTGCGGTGGACACCTTCCGTCGTGCCGTCGAGTTGGATACCGGCAACCCGTATGCCCACCGGATGCTCGGGTATTCGCTGATGAAACTCGGCGATTTACCGGCTGCGGAGCAAGCGGTCCGCCGCTCCGTGGATCTCGCGCCCAATGATGCGAAAAGCCAGATGTTGCTCGCCACCCTGTGCTATCGCCTGGGCCGCTCGGGTGAGGCGGAGTCCTACTTCAAGGCCGCCATCAGCGCCGATCCGGTGTTGAGCGAGCCGTATTACAATCTCGCGTTGCTGTGTTCGCGTGAGCGGCGGTTTGAAGACGCGCTGAATTACTATCAACAAGCCCTTGAACGCGGCGCCGTGCCGGATCCCGCACTCGAGGAACGCCTCGCCAAGCCGTGAATTTCCGCAGTTCCATCTGGTGCCTGTTGGCCTTGCTGCCGGTTTCCTGCGCGTCGCATGGGGATGGCAACAAGCCCGCCGCATCCGATACCCACAAGCCCCTGAGCCAGCGGCTGGGGGAAAAAAACGGCTATAAACAGGATGATCAGGGCAACTGGGTGCCCCAAAACGACAAACGCAGCTCGTTCGAAGCACAGAAAAAATCCCCATACTTCCAGGGCGACTATCAGAAGAAGAACTATCAGACCAACGCCTATCCGAAAAAATCCTGGTGGGGTGACAAGGAATATGGCCGCACCCAATACTCCGGCAACACCGACGGCAGCCGCTTCCAAAAACCCTCGCCCCTCACCGGACAAGGCGCGCGTGAAGCCGGCACCGCCGCCGCCATTCCGGACCCCTATCAGACCGGCGCCTATGCCACCCACACCGCCCGCGAGGCGGGCCGCAGCAACCTCGCCAAGCCATCCGACACCCAAACCGATATCCGCCGCAAGGTGTATAAGGAACCGGAAATCATTGATTGGAAGGAACAACGCACGCTCAGTATGGAGCAATCGAAGGGAATTCTGGGTCACTGACCAGTTCGATATCGGCCACCGCCTGTTCCAGCGACTCCAAGAGCAATTTTTTCAGCGGTTCCCAGCGCCACGGGCGGCCTTCAAGGAAAAATGACTGCGACACACTCAGCCGGATCTGCGCATACTGGGCCGCCGGAAATTCCAATGACAAGGCCGTCCCCAGCGGCACGCTGGCCGCATTCCGAACGTGGTGGACGTCGAGTTCGCCCGTTTTCAGGCGCGCCTGCCAGGCCTTGGCGATTTTTTGAGCGAGCACCCCGCCTTTCGGGGTTTTGAGTGTGATCCAGCCGTCCATCGCCGGGTCGGTATGGACCATCACATGCAGCACCGCCGCATGCCGCCGCAGATCCTCGGCGATCCTCTGGACGAGCAACGTCCGGTAAGGCCGTTCGTGGCGATCCACGATCTTGAGCCGCGTGGCCTCGGGCAGTTTCATCGAAAACCGGCTCCAGCGTTTGTCGCCGTCCTTTTCGAAATCCATCAACAAGCGCGTCACGTCACCATGCAGCAACGGGGTGCGGTATCTCATGGCAAACGCCTGCGCCAAATTCAGCGACCCGGGCTCCCAGCCTTCGGCGGACGCCACCTCATCCTCCGCCCCGCGGAAGATCTCCCGATACGCCTCCGGCACCGCGCACGTCGCGTTCTCACAACTGAAAAGATACGCTGTCATGCGTTCGAATGTCCCTCAAGCGCCGAAACCTTGCCAGTTTTTTTTGCGAACGCAATCCTTCATCGCCTGAAATAAAGGTTCGCAGGAAAACGAGGAGGAACGGACACGCTCGGCGAGCCGGGCTTTCACACCCGAAGAAGTTTCTGATCATGAGCCATGATTCACCATCGCAATCCGAGTTGAAAGACCGGCCCATTCAGGTTAGTATGCCCGGCATGAACACTCATCGCCCCGCCTTGTGCTGTCAGCTTGCCCTGGTTTTGGCCGCATTCGTCATGAGTGCCTTGCCCGGAAACGCACAAAATCCTGTCAATCGAAATACCCAGCCCTTGCCGTTCACCAAAAAAGGCAAGGCTGCGGAACTTCCCGTCATCACATCGGTCACCGCATCGAGCGTCACGGTGGACGGTCGTACTTATGAGGTGAGCGAATCCACCTCCGTGACTGTGAATGGCAAAAAGGCCACCCTTGTCGATTTGAAAGCCGGCATGCAGGTCTCGGTTGCGGGATCGCCGAAGACATTCGGAAAAACCCGCAACGACACGGTTTTCAAGGCGACCCGCATCATCGCCCGCACCGACAACCAACTCGCCGCAAAGGCTGAGGAATTCAACAAAAACGCCGAGGAACGGGCCAGACAAGCCGCCCAGAATGCCAGAAACAACAATCGTTGATCCGGGAAACACCCACTGCGGGTTCTAACATAAGGAGCGGCCATTTCCCGGACCGCTTTTCCGGCCGCCATTATTCCCGCCATTTTCCGCGCCCCGCGCCCGGCAGAACCAGCGCCCGCACGAGCGTCACCGCATTCCCAGGCCGGCCCGCACCAGTGCCAGATAGACCCGCGCCCGCGGCACCTTGACGCGCGTTTGCAGAACTTCCCCACCAGCGCGGCGCATGCGTTCCAAGGTTTCCCGGGCGATCATCGCCGGCAGCACCGTGGCCGCGCGCAAGCGCCGCGAATGCAGCGTGTCCGCGTAGTCAATTCCCACTCCCACCCAATCCCATGCGCGTTCCACCCACCGGCCATGCATATCTAACAGAGACGCCGTGTCATGCGGATTCGCCACCGGCAGATAACACCTTCCGGCGGCCAGATCCGCCGACAAATCCCGCAGGATGTTCACGAGCTGCAGGCCCTTGCCATAGGTGACTCCCCGCTCTAACAATACACTCGCGGGTGCCGTGGAAAACCGCTCTCCCAAGGTGAGGAATCCGAGTTTGGTCCAGAACGCGCCGACGCAACCCGCGACACGCCATGCATAGTCTTCAAGCGCCGGGTCGTCCGTTAGAGCCACCGGGTTTTCCCGATCCGCCCGGGCGAATCGTTGCAGATCGAGTTGCTGGCCGCCGATGATGATGCCCGTCACCTCGCGCACCAGTTCCGCCTCCCCTGCGGGCAGGCATCCGAGCCACGCGAAGAGTCCGGCCGATTCTTCCAGTAGTCGGCGTTCGCGCGGGTCCGCGAGCGCGTTTTCCATCAATGCCGGCCAGCGCGGCGGTTCAGCCAATCCGGCAATGGCATGGCCGAATTGATCCAGACAATCCATTCTCAGGTCGGTGGGTACTGCGGCGGTATCGGCGAGAGTGTCACTGGTGCGGGCGAGCAAATAAGCCAGGCTTGCCGGTCCGCGCATGGGTCCGGGCAGGAGCCGCAACGTGAGGTAAAACGAGCGGGACACCCCTTTGAGCAGTTGTTTTTCTGAATCGTTCCTCATGTGTTGAAAACAATCATCCAGCGGCATGTCACGCAAGACCCGCGTGCAAAATCTTCGAACTCGCTCTTGCGCACTCGCATCGAAAACACCATCTTCGCACTGGAATGAAGGACGAGAAGGATGATTTTCAGGACCGGGAAGCCGTCAAACTCGAACGACTCGAATTGGCACTCAAGGCCTCTCACGAGGGAATTTGGGATTGGTGGACCGACCGGCGGCAAATCTACTATTCCAGGCGCATCCTCGAATTTCTCGAATGCGGCAAGAAGCAAGCCCCCCACTTGTTCCTGCCACCACACGATTGCATCCACCCGGAGGATCGTCACGCGTTCGAGTCCACCCTGGCCCAGGCACTTCAGGATGACGGGCCGGAAACCATGGTCGTGGACGCACGCGTCCTGACCGGCGGCGGGGATTGGCGCTGGCTGCGCATCTGCGGCACGGTGGTTAGATCACGCTCCGGAAAAGCCTATCGCATCGCCGGCTCGATGACCGACATCAGCCGCCGCAAGGCCGCCGAAGCTCAAGTCGAGGACGAGCGGTTCCTATTGCGCCAGTTGCTCGATCACATCCCCGTGCATGTCTATTTCAAGGACCTCGAATCCAGATTCGTCATGGTCAACAAGGGCATGACCGAATGGATGGGACTCACCGATAGCTCCGGGCTCACGGGTAAGCATGACCGCGATTTTTTCGACGAGGAGCACTGGAAACCCGCCGAGGAAGACGAACACCGCATCATCGCATCCGGACAACCCATCACCGGACAAATAGAGCGCGAAACGTGGCATGTTGGCAACGAAACCTGGGTCATGACCTCCAAGTTCCCGTGGCGCGACCGTCACGGGAAAATCAAGGGCACCTTCGGGGTCTCCAGCGATGTCACCAAACTCGTCACTGCCCAGCGCGAGGCCACTCACCTCGCCGCCCAGCTCCAACAGAAAAACCAGACCTACGAGGAGGAACTCCACCTCGCGCGGGAAATCCAGCACGCTTTCACCGGCAAGGGTTTTCCATCCGTTTCTAACGGACGGCAGCGCGTTGACTGCGTTTCCCGTTACATCCCCATCACCGGACTCGCCGGGGATTTCTTCGAAGTCATCCAAGTCCGTGATGACTGCGCCGGATTCCTCATCTGCGACGTCATGGGCCATGGTGTCCGCTCCGCCCTCATCGTTGCCATGCTGCGTGGCCTGCTGGAAAAACAACGTTCCCAGGCCGCCGAACCCGGAATCTTCCTGCAGGGCCTCAACGATGGTCTAACAGCCATCCTCGAACGCGCCGGCACCACCATGTTCGCCACCACCTTCTACGGCTTGATCGACCTTTCCGCCGCAACCTTCAGTTATGCCTGCGGCGGCCACCCGGGCCCGGTCATCGACGGACCCGGCGGCATCCGCCAGCTCGCCACCGAACGCCGTGAGAAAGGCCCGGGGCTCGGGCTCATCCGCGGTTCCACCTTTCCCGCCAGCACGATTCCGTTGGCATCCATCAAGCGCATGATCCTTTTCACCGACGGCATTCTCGAAGTGGAAAACCCCCAGGGCGAACCGTTCTCTGAAGACCGCCTCATGGAAATCATCGGCCGCAATTCCAATCAATCCGTCGATCACGTGCTCGACGCCATCCTCGCGCGTGTGCTCACCTTCTCCGGAACCCGCCACTTCGATGACGACGTCTGCCTCCTCGGAGTGGAAATCCTCGGTGTTTGATAAACGCCAATCAACCCTCAACTTCTAAGGTTGCGGAGTTGGAGCGGTAAGGCGGAAGGTCTGTTGGATGATTTCGGCCATCATCACGGCGGGGTTCTCGCGATGCCCCCACTGCCAAGCGGCTACAGTAACGTTCACCGGCCATTTGCTGCGCGGCGGAATCGTGGTGAAGACGAGTGTCTTCTCCCGGACCACAGCCGGACCTGCCACGACGAAGAACGAGACAGGCAAATCGGCATCAGAAGTCGCCAGCAGCGGCACACTAGCCGTTCCCGCGGGGACATCGCCAATTGGGGCAAAGGTGATCTTCTGCGGTTTTCCGTTCGTGTTACACAATGCTTTAAGATCGATGTAGACGGGGTGAACCACGTCACGGATATGTTCGGCCCCGGGTTGCCGAATGGCGAGGCAGGCCATTCCAGCTCCCAGCCAGGTCCGCTCCAGTGATATCCGAAACCGATTTCCACCCATGGGCTCCAAGGGACCGATCAGCCACTCGATCGTTGGGATTCCAGGTGCCTGGGCGAGCTTCTCTCCGGCGTTTACGAAACCCGGCGGGATCTTGTCGGCCAGGCCGCAGCGCAACTGAAAGGTCAATCCGTCTGCCTCGAAAGGGACAGACTTCAGTTTGGTGAT
Source organism: Akkermansiaceae bacterium (assembly GCA_903888515.1). GTDB lineage: Bacteria > Verrucomicrobiota > Verrucomicrobiia > Verrucomicrobiales > Akkermansiaceae > Luteolibacter. Next base: position 10,300 of record CAISTY010000204.1, read on the forward strand.
ACCCCTGTAATCATTCGGTATGGCTTCGCCCTGCTCATCCAGCAGGATCGGCAACTGACTCTCCGCCTTCCAGTCAATGGTCGCGATCTGCTGGGCCTCCAGAGCCGCGGTCCGGTCGAAGAACCAAGGCCTGGGATCATCCGCCTTCGCCGGGGCAATGGACGTTCCTCCGTGACCGGGAACGGGGAGGTCTGCCACGAATCCAGACGTGATCTCCACCGGCTTGAGTGATGGACTGCCATCAGCAGAACAGCGTGCGTTGACCACCCGTTCGATATACTTGGCCATGTAGGCGACCAATCGATCTGAACAGTCGAAGTGGCCGCTATGGCCATCGATGACCAGGCTACGAGGCCATCCGGGGTCCTTCTTGCGCTCATTGAGCCTGGCATCGTAGAACCTGCTCAGGTCGTTCCATTTGCTACGAATATCCATCTTCTCCTGATTCCATTCCTGCGAAGTGCCATGGATACACAACACCGGGGTGGTTCGATTGTTAGGCGGCATGTGGGTATTCTTGACGTAGATTCCGGCGATGCAGCGTTCAGGACGGCTTTCCAGCAAGGCATCGACCAGGAACATGTGAGTGGACTCGCCAATAGGCAACCAAGGCACGGTGGCCACTTCGTCATAACCGGACGCCTTCGCCAAAGACTCAAGCTGCTGCTGGAAGAAGACTACCATGGCCTCTCGCTCGGGCTTCATCTCCGCTTCAGGTGGGAACGGCTTGGTCCAATCCACGGGGTGCAGGAAACTTGGGGTGCTCCACAGAATGCCGAGATCGTTTGACGAACACATCCGGCGGATGAGTTCATGCCCTACCAGACGGTGCTCCGGCACGTTCGCCCCCAGGACAAGAAGCCCCCGCAACCGCTTGCAGGTCTCTGGAATCCAGAGATAGCATGTGGCTCTGCGCTCCTCACGGCTGATCGAGGTGATATAGGATCCACTGCTCTGATACTGGAATACTTGGTTGACCGGAGTGGGTTCCGGCCATGCAGGAGCTGAAGCGAAAAGCGATTTTGCCATCAACAGGATGGCGGAGGTCCAGTAAATCCGTTTCATTTTCATGGATGGAGAGCAACTTTCAATTTTGGACTCGTCTGTTACTTGTTGCTGACCCGTTCTATTCACACGTTTTCACCAGCAGCTTGAGGATTTCCACACTGCCACCCTCCGAGCTGACTCCAAGTTTTCTTTCTTTGGCGTCATTGTGACAAGGCAGTCCAACATGTAATGCTCGGGCACCTTGAATACCGTATGCTCCCAGTTGACGTCATGGTTGCCGGTTGGGTTGGTCAGGTAGAAGACATGATACTCGCCCTTCCAGTAGAAGGGCATGACGTCTCCAACCTCGCGTTTTGACGGCATGAAATGAATCGGCGACCGATAGGCCTGCATCTTGTCAGCCTCCCGTGGTTCGGCGCCGCACACTACAGGGGAAACAACAACCGCGAGGAACACAATTTTGAGAATCTCTTTCGTTTTCATTTGCTTTGCCAGACCTTGATGTTTTTGAAGGAGGTCATGTTGTCCGCACTGATGAATCCGATCCGCCCGTTGCAATTCAGCCGTTTGAGGTTCATCAGGTAATCGTTGATATATAACTCCATCATGTTCTCCATGATCACCACCCGGAACTTGAGCGGCTGCCCGAGGTCCAGGTCACGACTTGAGGTTTGCAGGACTTTGAACCCGCTACCATCGGCCTTGATTTCGCCGAATGGCACGGCCTCGCGGGCCAGCAGCAGGCAGCAGCCATTACCGTTGCCCAGATCGAAGAAAATGCCGGGGCCGCCACCGGCCGCGGCCGCGAGCGGAGCGTTTTCCAAAGTGCCTTCAATGACATGGGCGCGGCGCAGGTCCAGTTGGGTGTCCAACATGCTGAATGAAGATGC
>CAISTY010000205.1 GCA_903888515.1 Akkermansiaceae bacterium
GGCGCTCCCGGTTTCGTCTATCTGATCGACGGGCAGCCTGACAGCTATTCCTTCGACCTCGGCCGCCGCCTCAAATGCGCCACGGCGGGCGGCGAGTGGACCTATCAATACACCAACGGACAGCTGACCAGCGCCGTCCACACCGGCACCACGTCGCTCGGTTCCTTCAGCTACTCGTTCGACGGCATCGGCCGCCGCACCGACAAGGGCTCCGCCAACACGACCGACCTTCTCAACCGCACCCTCGCCTGGACGCACAGTCAGGACAAGACGCTCAGGGTCTCCGCTGATCCTGCGGCGCGTGTGTGGGTCAACGGCAACGAAGTCCAGAACTTCAACGGCGTCGTGTCCTACGCCGTGGCATCCCCCGGAATTAATGGCGGCTGGGTTCCCTGGATCGTCCATGCCGTTCTCACCGGCCAGGGTGAGGGCACCTTGGGAGCCAATCCCGTTTACAATCCAAATGCCAACCCCGATGCGGAGTCCGACCAAAGCGGGGCCGTCTGGGTGCCACCGGTCAGCGAGACATTCGGGTTTGACGCCGCAGGCAACCGCCAGTCGTCCGCGCTCTGGGACTACGGCTGGGACGGGCGCAACAAGCTCGTTAGAGCCCGCACCAAGAACCACGACGCCTCTGTCCGAGGCTATGACATCACCTTCGGCTACGACGCCGAGGGCAGGCGCTTCAAGAAAAACGTCACAACCTATCAAAACGGCTCAATTGTTTCCCAGGACAAAATCACCTTCATTTGGGACGGCTGGGATATGATATACGAACGCCACCAAAACCCGAGCGGTCTCACCACGCTTGAGCGCAAATATGTCTGGGGACCGGACATCGCCGGGGGCACCGGCGGGGACACGGGCGCAGGCGGCGCGGGCGGCCTGCTCCTCATCCGCGAAACGCGCGGCACGCAGACCAAGGATTACTATCCGCTTTACGATGGCAGCGGGCATGTGATCGCCCTGGCCGACAGCAACGGCGTCCTCGTTGCCGAATACGCCTACGGACCGTTCGGCGAACTCATCCATGCCCGAGGCCCCATGGCCCAGATCAACCCGATCCGCTACGCCACGAAGTATTATGACAGCGAGACCGGCCTTTACTACTACGGAGAACGCTACCTCGATCCGATCACCGGACAATGGCTGAGTCGTGAGCCGCTGGGGGAAAGTGAAAGCGTGAATCTGTATGCGTTCGCCGGAAACGATCCGATCAATTTCGTGGATCGCCTCGGTCTCGCGAAAGTTGCCATTAACGACGACCGCAGCTTGAATGCCTTCGGTCTCGCGCTTGCCGCCATTGCCAAGGAAGACCCGCAAGCCGCACGGAGCTTGCTGCTTGCCGCGCAACTCGAAGCGGAGATTTCGGGCGCGGGCCTTGATGGTATGATGGGGGACGGCAGTGATTCGGATGCAAGCGCCACCCGCCGCGCCCTCGAACTTGCGGTAAGTGACGCTTACGGCGATGGCCGCGACGAATGGCTGAAAATCGGCAACGCCGCCGGACTCGGCGCGGGTGCCTCATGGTGGAGTACCGAACTTCCGCGAAGTTCCGAAGTCATGGGCGGCCTGATGTCGCAAGTCTCGCCCGTTCTCGCCGCCCGCGCCGATGCCGCCGCGCTCGACCGTGCCCGCCGCCGCGCTGCGAGCGCTGAGCAAACCGCCTATCAGAATTCCTGGAGTTACAAATGGAGGGAGTTCGCGGACTTTCCGTTCGATGTAGCCGCATTCGGAATCAGCGCGGCGTTTGCCACGGATGTAACCACCGGCAGCGCCGTGACCTGGAACAGCTTGAATAACGGTGGCGGCCTCGGTCTAGCGGAAGTCGCTCCCGGCGAAAGAGCACTTGCTGGCGTGTTTGTCGCACTTGGCCCCATCGGACGTGGCGGCAACTTCGTGGATGACTTTGTTAGAGCGGGGGCAAGAGGCAGTGGCGTAACACAGCGGGTTTCAGTTTTCGGAACTTATTTGCCGCATAATGGAAAAACTTATGTGCAGTTTGCCGAGGAAATTGGAGCGAGACGGTTTGCGCTCCCTGATGATAAATTCCTAAAAATGGTGCAACGCGCTGAGACGGTTCATAGAAATCCTCTATATTACAACCAACTGTATTTGGACAGCATTGCGAAACGTGGTGATCTGGTACGTTTGAATATTTCCCGCCCTGAAATGCAGGCCATAATCCAGAGTAATCCGAACGCGTTCAAAACCTTGCGTTGGGAAATCGATGATTTGCTCGGACGTGGATATACATGGGGAAGTGATCTTAAGAGCCTGGTTCCTCCAACGAGATAAACCGCCATGGATAATAGAACACTACGAGAGACATTCGACTCTCTCCTGACTTCAGGACAATTCACCAATTGCATTGAAGAGAATGGATATCGCTATAGACAGGCGCATTTTTATTCCTCAAAACTCATACTGAGAATTGCAGAACAACAGGAGATCACAAGGCAAGGTGCATCAGTAACCTTTCTTGCATTTCTTATTGATCCGCACAATTCAAGTCGTTGGTGTATGCTTGAGAAGGCTACCGATGAAATGCTTGGCCGAAAAATTGAAGGAAGCTCGAGCTTGTTGGAACTACATCAAAACATCGATGACAATATTGGCTCGATCCTTGATCAAATTGATCAGGGACACGAACCACCATTCCAAGATTTTTCACAATTTAGGTGATACCCGAAATGGTCGTTGCTCCTCCTAACAATCAAAGTGAACCGTACAAGCCAAACCAATGGCATTGGCCGTGCCAACCCAACTGAACAATGAAGCAGGAGCGGCTTCTCGACGGTTGGACACCCTTTGGCTGATGACGAATGGAGCTTGCCCGACTTTCCACATGCACTTGCCTCGTTCCGGCTCGTTCCATTCCCCACGTCGCCACTTACCGGGAAAAGATCGCCTACATTTCACCAAACACCCCAACGCCATGCCCACCTCTGAGCGCTGTCCTGGTCAACCATGGAAAGCCCTGTTTCACGCCATGGCGGACTTTCGGCAAGAATTCAGTAAGGAATGCGACACGCTCCCACGATGTCGAAGCGAGGTTGATCGACTTCCTTCTTTCCACACAAGCCTCGACTTCGTAAACCACTCCCAACCTTGCGCCGCGTCCTGTCATTTTTCCTGACTCTCGCCGTCTTCCTGATCGGCGCGATTTCAGCACATGCGAAGGTTTCCGTTACCATCATCGGCTACAATGCAGCGGGCGCACCCACCGGAAAACTTTACGCCGATGCTTCCGGCGAAAGCTATGTCCACACACCCGGCGGATTGCTCGTATCCATCTCCCTGGCACGCGGCGGCAGCCTCCAATTCGGCTATTCCAATGACGGCGCGAAGGATCTCATTTCCGCCGCCTGGCCCACCGTCACCTCCGGGGACTTTACCATACCCGCCCTTGCCGAAGGCTATGGCTATGACCGGGCGGGCAGGATCAATTCCCTAACCGACTCCTCCGGCACGCGCAGTCTGGCCTATCAAAACGGCAGGCTCCAGCAGACCGCCTGGAGTTCCGGTGCGCTCGCGGGTTACTCGGTTGTCAAAACCCTCGACGAATACGGGCGGGACGCGGGTTTCACCCTCCAGCGGGGGGCCACCGTCATTCATTCCGCCGTCAAGGTTCACAACGACGTATCCGGTGAGATTTCCGAAATCACCAGCGGGGTCCTGAAAGTCGTCCTTGATAGAGACGGAGCACGCCGGATCACCGGCTTCCAATGGGGCAACGCCACCGGCACCTTCGTGCCCGCCGTCACCCAGTCATGGACGCGCGGCATTGCAGGGCGCGTCGAGGCCGCCAACAGCAATCTCGCAGGAGCCCCGGCTTTCGTCTATCTGATCGACGGACAGCCTGACAGCTATTCCTTCGACTCCCTCGGCCGCCGCCTCAAGTGCGCCACGGCGGGCGGCGAGTGGACCTATCAATACGGCACCGCAGGGCAATTGACCTCCGCCGTCCACACCGGCACCATTTCACTCGGTTCCTTCAGTTATGCCTTCGACGGCATCGGCCGGCGCACCGACATGGGCACGGCGAACACCACCGACCTTCTCAACCGCACGCTCGGTTGGACGCACAGCCAGAGCAAGACACTGACTGTCAAGGCCGCCCAGGGTGCCCGCGTCTGGATCAACGGCAGCGAGGTGGAGAACTTCAACGGCAGCTCCAGCTACGCCGTGACATCCCCCGGCACCGATGGCGGCTGGGTCGAATGGAACGCCCTTGCCATCCTTGAGGGACAAGGCGAAGGTGCGGGTAGCCCGCCGGCCAACCCCCATGCCAGTCCCCACGCCAAGGCTGAGCAAACGGGTGCCGTCTGGGTGCCACCGGTCAGCGAGACATTCGGGTTTGACGCCGCAGGCAACCGCCAGTCGTCCGCGCTCTGGGACTATGGTTGGGACGGGCGCAACAAGCTCGTTAGAGCCCGCACCAAGAACCACGACGCCTCTGTCCGAGGCTATGACATCACCTTCGACTACGACTCGGAGGGCAGGCGCTTCAAGAAGAACGTCACCACCTATCAGAACGGCTCCATCGTTTCCCAGGATCGCATCACGTTCGTCTGGGACGGCTGGGATCTGATCTATGAGCTCCACCAGAACCCGAGCGGCCTCACCACGCTGGAGCGCAAATATGTCTGGGGACCGGACATCGCGGGCGGCACAGGCGGGGACTCGGGTGCGGGCGGCGCGGGCGGCTTGCTCCTCATCCGCGAAACGCGGGGCTCGCAGACCAAGGATTACTATCCGCTCTACGACGGAAGCGGGCAAGTCGTTGCTCTAACAAACTCGGACAAGGAACTGCTCGCCGAATACGCCTACGGCCCGTTTGGCGAACTCATCCATGCCAAAGGCCCGATGGCCCAGATCAACCCGATCCGCTACGCCAGCAAGTATTACGACGCGGAAACCGGCCTCTACTATTACGGCGAGCGGTATCTCGATCCGATTACCGGCCAGTGGCTGAGCCGGGAACCGCTGGGAGAAAGTGAAAGCGTGAATCTGTATGCCTATTGCCACAACGATCCAGTGAATAATGTTGACGTGCTGGGGCTGGCGCCAGCGGGTTTGAATCCCGAACAATCAAAGATATTCGACAAACTCCTAGCAGAATGGCCGATTCGCGAGCGCCTTGATAGCGACGTCACTGCCAAGATCCTTGGAATAATGAGAATGGACGGCAATCTGGACGATCCACGATTGGAGCAAGCGGCTCGATTGGACGTATACGAAACCCAAGTGGGAGACGTTTACAGGAAGAATCCGGCGTTGATCAATACGGTGGGCGGCATCTCAGTTGCAGCCATGCACATGATCCCCGGCAGCGGCCCGCAAGGAGCAGGTGCGGCAGACGGCTCGAATACCACCTTCATGTTGGCAGTGGACACGTTTAGGCTCTTCGCGGGCTCGTTGATAGCATTGGATCCTGGATCGCCGCGCTCGTTTCGGAACGAGGTTTTCCCTGCATTTGTCAAGGGATACAACGCCAAGTATTCCTACGGGCAACGGACCGGGGCTGAAATAGGAACGCTTTTCGCCGCCTTCATCGCACCGGAAGTGAAGTTGCAAGTGGGTGAGGCTTTTTCAGGTTTGAAGGGCAGCAGATTCGGTGAGGTGCTGAACCCCTCATTCACGGGAAGACCGGGTTTGGCACCCGGCGGGGTGATAAACCCATTTGCCGCAGAGTCGCCACTGTTCCGAGGTGGCAACGGTCTAGAGGCCAGATTAGGCGTGGACGTTACGCAAGGAGCCGACGGTTTGATTAGTCCGTTGACAAAAAATGGCAAACCTCAAGGATTGTCACTTAACCTTGATCCGAAGAATCAGTTTATTCAGAAGTATGGGGGGGCTTTTCCTGTCGAAAATTTGCCAGAAGGGTTGCAGGCAGTGCAGAGCGGAGGGGCAGGGCACTTTGTTATTTCACCCTCTTCACCTATGTCCTTCGAACATTACCAGCAGTTGTTGAATCAAGTTAGGCTTGGCCTTTCGAATATAATCCGATGAACAATAACCCAAATATTGAGCATCTTATTAAGAGTATTGTGGATCGAAATTCCACAGAACAATTAGAGATGCAGTGCAAGGGGCTCGATTTAAACGAAGTTGGCATACGAGGACGGACGCCGCTGATGGTGGCATCTGCTGAGGGCCTCCTTGAAGTAGTCAAATTATTAGTGAGGAATGGTGCATCAGTATGCGCGACCGGCCTCGGCCAAATGACCGCGTTGCATGAAGCGTCTGCAAATGATAAAGCATCGGTTGCAAGCTACTTGCTGTCTATGGGGGGGCAAGTTGACGCTGAAACGATCAACGGCTCGACCCCTTTAATGTGTGCGGCAGCTTGGGGAAACTTAGAAGTCGCAAAGCTATTGTTAAAGAACGGTGCAGATCGCGCAAAGATGGATCATGCTGGTGCAACCGCAGCAGAGATCGCACGCGAAAAAGGTGAAGAAGGCACGGCAGATGCGATCTCGTGACCTGTTCGGGCGTGAATGAACCGGCCTTCAATGCGTCACGATGAAGGCTTCTGAATGATGAGAGAATAGTCTTCAAATCCGTTGACGATGTCATCGGGAACGCACGAACGGAGTCGACGAAACTCCCGAGGCCTGATCCCGCCGCCACCGGCGAACTCCGGACTTCCTTTAGCTGCCGCAAGCTGCCATCTTCTTGCCGGTGTCCTGCCTTGTGAAAACCCTCCTTGCCCTCTGGCTGTGCCTCCTCGGCATCGCCTCCGGCAAGAGCGTGTACACCGCCGAACCCCCTCTAGGGAATTCTTTTGTTAGGTCCTCCGAAGCAATCCGGGAAAGCCCCCCGGAAACCCTCGACCGCACCAGGGATTTTGATCCGTCCGGCTGGGACGGCACGCCGGAAACCCGATACTGCCACAATGATCCGGTCAACAACGTGGATGTGCTGGGACTGGAGGCGGTTCCTGTTGAACCAGTTTTGCGCAACGGCATTCCAACAATGATCTACAAGGAATGGGCGGGAAGCGGCCTTGCTTACCTTTGGAACGCCCTCGCCGCAGGCAAGGTCAAGACATGGGAGCAAGCCCCCAACGCCGGGGAAATGGCCAACAATTATTATCAGGAGAACGGTGTATGGAAACTCCATTCGGAGGGTGCCCGTAGCAATGCCTTCAGGGCCGAATCCATAGCGAGGATCCCCGGCAAAATGCAGGAAATCAAGCCCGTGATGGAAGCTCTGGAGATTGGCGGCGCAGCTATAGCGGCGGCACCGGTGATAGCGGCATCCGGTAGCGCGGCGATTACGTGGGCAATAACAAATCCGATAGCTGCAAGAACATATACAGAAGCAGCAATTCTTATTGGTGGTGGAGCAAAAGGCTATGATGGCGTTCCCAATGTTTTTTCGGCGGCTAATAAAGCCACAAAGAGTCTACCTTTACCTAATGATCTGCCTAAAAATATTCACATGGGGCAACAAGGTAAGCATATCCGAGGTCATAACAATTTTATTGAAGGCCGTAGCTACCTCAATGAAGGGGTTGATGCCAATAGCCTTCTCGAGGGAGTCCATGCCGGGAAACACCCTATTGTCGGCACGGGAACTAGGGGTAACCCGATTGTTGATTTTGGAAAATCTATTGGGGTAGATGGACGAACAGGCCAAGCGGTGTCGCATGGCCAAATCCACTTTGGACAAAATGGGGCTCACATCGTCCCGGACGTGAGACACTAAGGAGATATAATGATGAACGATGATTTACCAGACTGGGTCGTGAGCTGCTTTCGAGTTGCTTTGCTGGGAGAAATATACCCCTCGATTAGAGCGGTTGCTGTGAAATATGAAATTAGCGGGGAATTGTTGATAAGATACTACTTAGATCGCGAACCTTCGGATTTTGACCGTGAAAGCATTGAGGTAGTGGCAACAAACTTTGATGCCACATCGCCGCAAAATTCTCTCCACAAGATTGACGTTGAATGCGTTTTTTATGATGGACCAGCAAATAGAATGGATGCTCTCGACGGTTTTGTTTATGCGCGTCGGGAATACGAAATGGAAAATTAGATGAAACCTGCACTACGATTCCTGCTCACCCTGTTTACGATCCTGTTTTGCACTACGATTACGGGTCTACCTGTTGCAGGCCGAATTGATATCGTATGAGATTCGCAAATTGACATTGTCGCCAATTTGTTGGATTTTCACGCTCTCATCGGGGTTTGGTTTCGGTTTCATCGTGGTTTACCCTCCCGCCAATCCACAACGGTATTAACGAGAGGGCTTGATAGGCCTTGCCACGGGGTAATGCCGATGTTCACGCGGCGATGGCCGGAGCGATGACTTTGTTCTCAACAACTTCCTCCTTCGCGACCTCGGTGAAGCGGCATGGCATGATGAGGCAATAATTGCCGGTGGCGGGATCGGTGGCGACGCCGGGAGTCAAGCAGTCTATCAGGCGCAGGGTGGAGCCGATGACCAGGGCGTCCGCAAGCAGTCAGGGTTTCAGGGGATAACAACACGCCCGCCCAACCTCCCCCGGCAGTCCACATCTGCGGGGCACCGGGGGAGGTGATTTATATGCAGCATTTCTAGCACGGAACGGGCTTCGCGGCATCCAGCCCGCATCCAACATCGCACAAATGCAGATGCCTTTCCCTCGCCATGCGCAGATCGGATTCCCAATCCGGGCGGCAGCCACCCAACAGGCGTCTGATCACGCCCAGGCCGAAGAACTCCAGCAGATCCTCGGCAATCCTGCGCTTCAGGCTCGCGGCGGCACTGTCTTTAAGACCACAGCGCTTGCCAGCCTCGCGCATCGTAACACCCGCCACCAGGACACTGATCGCGGCACGGTGGCGCGGAGGATGGCTTGCGAGGTATGCCGACCAGTCGATGTTCCTGGCGGCTTCCTCCGAGGGGTCGGATTCATGACCCTGATAGTCGGGCCGCGCAATGATGTCGTGAAGCGTGCCGGCCTCAAAGGTCTCTATATCAATTTCATCGTCCAGCGACACGTGCCGCGCACGGCCTTCAATCTGGCAACCGGGCGACATGACATCGCTACGACCTGTGTAATAACTGCGGCGACTGCTGCGTGCGGCCCTGGTGGCGTAGTACGCGATATTGGAGGCGCTGAACCGCTGCCCGGCCTGTTCGGCGGACTCCATCATGCGTGCCGCCATCAGCGTGGCGTCCTGCACGATTTCCTCGTCGTCCTCGCAGCCGGTTTTCGGAATCGAACGGGCCGCCGCACGCAGGCGGGGCATGACATCAAACACTAGCATTTCTCCCATGGCGGGACTCATCTTTGTGGTTTCCTTTCGTTGTTGTTGTTGTCGAAAGGCCACCGCGCAGCGGCCCCATCCGGGAACCTTGCGGTGGCCGGAGTGGGGGGTAGGGGAGGGTTTTGCAGGCGGGAAAACGAGACGCCCGCCGCGATCTGGTGACCGGGGCGGGCGTCTTCGGGTTTCAGGGGTGTATTGTCAGGACGGGTTGATAGCGGGCAGCAGACCTTCGTCAGAAAGGGTGATGCGGAACGCCGAGAGACCTATCCGGGAAATGGATGGCAGGCAGGGCATGACGCATGCGGGCTCAAGGACGAGCATGCGACTGGGACGCCACATCAGTTTATAACTTTGAAAGCGGACGTGTTGCGCGGGCGGCGCAACGGAGTCAAGGATGTGCACCGGGCCGGCTCTCAGAGTCAGTCACGGGGACGCGATTCGCTGGTTCTTTCTTGCTGATCAGTGTGTGCCACCCAAAGCAGTTGAACAAGGCCGCAAGCCCGAGAATGACCCAGGTGGCGGTGGCCAGCTTCGACTTGCTCCAACGATCAGGGTTCCTGCGCGTGAGGAGCTGACCTGCGATCAGGGGAAGCAGGACGACTCCGAAAGAGATTAGGGTCACAATCGCCATGGCCACTGGACTGTGCATCATGATGGCAGACGACATCATATCCACGTGCGCTGGCGGGATGAACACGATAAGCGCGAGCATGAATGCAAGAAAGACAAGTGGATGCCGATGTGGTTTGCACTCTTGCATCTCATTTGTCAGAACGTTCAATGTGATGCCACCGCGCTATCGGGTGGCGTTGCTGGGTGGTTGAGGGGCGAATGGAAGGTTGGCATCCACATCTTGTTGGACGATTTAATCTGCTAGTCCAGGGGCGCAATCTTCGAAGGGGTCTCCATCGCTTGAGCGGTGCGGAAAGCTTCTCTCAAATCGTCTTGATGAATCGCAGCCCACTCAATGACAAGCCCACGGGCTCTCGGTGGAAGTTGCCCCTCGATGAACGCCAAGGTGTCGATATCAATGACCGCCTTTCGCCCAGCGTAAAGCGCATGGAAATGCGGCGGTTGGTGATCACCGAAATACATCTGGATTACGATACCGTAAAATCTCGAAAGCTCAGGCATGGGCTGGCAGCTTGTGTAGGGTTGGAAAGACTTCTTCTGGGCTCTTCCCGGTCAGCTTCATGTACAGCGCGTCAGGACACAGGTCAAGATCCCCAGGCCATTCGGGATGACCCGCTTCTGCAAGGACCACCTGCTCGAATACACCAGGCCTCAACCATGCGGAAAACACTCCACGCCCCGCATATGAAGACAAATCCACCTCGCCACACGCTCCGTTGTCGTATCGGAGGAATAGCCTGTAGCCGTCTTTCGGATAAATCTCGGTGAGCTTCATCGGCGATAAGCTACCCCTGATTCACCAAATTGTCGAGCCTCATTTCTCTGAGCGCTCGCAGATCTGGATTGGGGTGGAGGACGGGTAAGTGAGGAGGCCATTGGTGGAGATTCTCCCTTCTTAGATCGTTCAATCGAGTCTTGGGATACAATCGGTCGTTTGATTCATTTCGGCCAACGTCTAATGTGCATCCGCGGGCGCGGATGGTTTAGTGGGTGAAATGTGACTGGATGGCTTATGCCCGTCGGATGGCACGACTTGTTCTGCTGTCCCTTCATTTCTGGGGCTATACGGAATCGATCCCGGTGGTGCTGGGTCGCCGCCGAGGATCAGTAATGTCAGAAGAAGAACAATTGCTAAAGCCGAGAGCGCTAATCCAACGACCGCACGGATCCAAAGTTTCTTCCTTCTGAGTAAGAAGAAGGTTAACCCGAATGCGGATAGAATGATAAGTATGGATATGGAAATCATCTTTTGAGTCTGCGGCATTGGATCTTCAGATCATTCTTTTTTTTATTTCTTGGCAGAACGTCTGAGCGATGGCAGACGCGTGATTGGTTTGTGTTAGTGGGGTGATTGAGGTGCTTCTGGCGTCTTGCCATCCGCGGCTTGTTCTGCCTCTGGAGTTCCTTCTGTGCGGGCTAATCGAGCGCCGATCTTAGGTGAAGCAATGGCAAGAAGTGCGCCTCCGATGCATGGAATAGCCTCCTTGGTCACGTCGTAGAATGAAAGTCCATTCCTTCCTTGCATGAGAGCTTCGCCGGCTCGGTTCAATACAAGATAGTGAACCCAATTCAACATGGGCGCCAAGTGCGACAGAAATGCCGTGATGCCTACAACGAGAATGCCGAGCCCATACAAATCCCGTGCTGAAACACTCACCATCCCAAGTTCCGGGTCTGAATTGGGGACAACGCACTTTGCAATTAGTGCGGCGAAGAACCATGCGGCCAATGCCAGAAAAATATAGCATACAGGGACGACAAGCATCTGAAACCAGTAGACTACCCGAGCCTCTGAGCCCACTGGAAAGGTCGTGCTATAGCCCAAGACTCCCAATAGACCAACGACGCCTGTTACAACCCATTGGATTGCGAAGAGACGAAGAACGATGGTGACGATGATTGATGCTTTCATGAATTCTTGCAGAACGTCTAATGTGATGCCACCGCGCTATCGGGTGGCGTTGCTGGGTGGTTGAGGGGCGAATGGAAAGTTGGCATCCATGATTTGTTCGGCAAATTGGAGCCAACGTCTTAGCATGCTTATGGGGGCGTATCAAACACTGTTTTTCCTTCGATAAAAGTGCCATCAACGTAAGTTTTAATTGTGACATCGGCGCTTTCATATATGCTATTGTAGATAATCTCTTCCCCGTCCTTGACTCGAATTCCATTCTTCAAATAGAAGGAATACACGCTGCCTCCTTTGGAGGCAAACTCAGAACGATCAAGCAAATCCGGCTCAATAACTTTTCCACTTATTTCAAATCCTATTTGTCGTTTTTGTCTAGTGTGAATTTCCTTGCGAGCACAGCCACAGCAACATCCAAAGCATATTGCAATTAAGATGATCTTCATATTTTTTCAGCCGAACGTTAAAGGTGATGCGGCGGCGCGGTGGACGTCGATTCAACTACGGGGTTTCTCGCCGTCGCATCCACCGGCTTGTTGGGCCTTGGTTCGTTTGTAGATCTGCTCGCGGTTCTCGTCGAAGGCTTTGCGGGTAACCCGCCGATACCAGGAATGGAACCCGACAGCCCCAGGAAGATACTCTGGAATCGCAGTGGCAAATTGTTCCCAGCCCTGCGTTGCTTGCATCACTTCATATCTTCGGTCGATGCAGATGAATTCCAAGACGACTCCATCGATCGTGACCAAGTCGATCTGGAATGCCTCAACCTCGTCAACTTCGGCCCATCGCACTGAAAAAGACGGAGCCGCTTGCTCATCCATCTGGCACCGCAGGACAAATCCTTCATTCGACCAAGTCACCTCCCAATCTTCGGGGAATCGCAAACCGCGCCGGAGCATCCATCGACTAATCTTCTCGCATAACATGGCGGTGGTGAATTATTTGGCACAACGCCTCAGTCTGCCGCCAGGCAGATGGTGCGATTTGGGGTTGAGGTTGTGGGGCTCATGCTGGTCGGCAGCACTGAATTGTTCGGCTTGTTTTTCATCTTGGACATTGTTGATAGTAGGCGCGCCCAGAAACTCGATCATATGCGTAATACGTGCCTCCACCATTACCTCGGGGAGGCGAGCTGTAGCATAATCCTTTGTTGATCGTGATAATTCCGATCTTACCATAGTCCTTCCATGAC
>CAISTY010000206.1 GCA_903888515.1 Akkermansiaceae bacterium
GAGGGCATCTCCACTTCCACGAACCGCGCGCGGGCGGCCCGTCCGTTACGTCCCCGGAACCGGGGTGATGTTTTCAAAGACATGGCCCGAGCCTAGCAGACCGCGCCGCCGTGGGTAGGGGGAGAATTTTAGGACGGTTACAGCAGGTAGGCAGGCACGCAGGTTCAAGGAACGAGCATGCGACGGGGACGCCACATCAGTATATAACTCGGAAAGCGGAGGTGTTGCGCGGGCGGCGCGGCTGGGTCAAGGCTGTGCGCCGGGCCTGCTCTCCGAGTCAGTCAAGGGGAGCCGATTAGCTGGGTATTTTTGTCACCAGGTCTTTACGTCATCCTTGGTTCCAGACTTACGGTCAGGACCATTACTCCAGACAGCAACTCGCCGATTATTCAAGGTCTCGCCACGCGCATCGATCTTCTGGTCGGAATCTAGATCCAAGCGCACATTGTAACCACTTCCCCACGGATCGAATAAACCAACAACACTACGACTATCATCCGTGTAAATAAGGCCATTCCTATTCTCTTTGCCTTCTCTTACAATAAGGAACTTGATCGATCTCTTGTTCATTTCGTCTTCTAGTCCTAGTAGCACATGAAGCAGTTCTGTGTCCGTGCTGGTCAATATGGTGGCATCGGATGCGCCAGGATAGGGCATCGATCCATATTCTGTCAGGTAATAGTTCACTGCAGATTCAATCGCTACTGCTGGGGCCAGTGCTGTTTTTGTTCCCAAAGGCTCCCTACGGCATCCGCATAAGCAGAATATCGCAAGCACAAACACTATGAGATGGGGATTCATTTCTTTAGCAACGTCGCAAATCTCGGGCGGCGAAGCCGTACCGAGCATTTGCTGGTTCGGCTTCCCATAGTCATTGTTTGGGCGGCGACAGCGGCAACTCCAGCCACGCGAGGCCGACGTCGCGTTTCATATGGCTCTTGCTGTCTCCGCCGGGTGCATCGTAGAACACAGCAAGCCGGCTACCGACCTTTATCACCGACGGAAGACCGATGCATTTGCGACTCCAAGTACAGTTGCGGCCATCAAGCACTACGGCTTTATCGACCGCGTTCCATTTGTTCAAGTCCTTCGTCCAATACACCCACACCGCATCGGTGTACTCGTGCCCTTCAAGGCCGATGTGGTTTGTGAAAAGAAACCAAGTCTGGTTGGCCGGTTCAAAATACAGCGATGCGTTCTCGATTTGTTCAGCGGGCGGCACGATTGGATGCGGATCGATTTGCCACCGCCCGTTGAGGTCTTTGGTGCGCGCGATGCCGAGCGTGCGTTTCATTGAGGCGCTGAAAAACATCAGATATTCGTCGCCCTGCCTTATGATATGTCCCGGACTGGCCGTGTCAGCATAGTAGGTGTTCGGTTTCGTCCGGAATGGAATCACGTCCTTCTGCTTGGTCCACGGTCCTGTTGGCGAGGTGCCTTTCGCCTTCATCGTCAGATACGGAAAACTGGGCACGAGATCCGGCGCTCTCGACGCGTGTGGGGTGCCGAGATAGAACATGTGCCATGCCTTGCCGTCGAAGTATGTCACGCCGTAGGAGGCCGACGCCGAATCATCCTCGCCCGGTCTTCCGAAATCCAGTATCGGTCCTTTTCTTCTCCACTCAACCAGATTCGTGCTGACAGCAAGACAACACAGCCAGCCTTTCGGCCCAGCCCCGTCATAGTGCATGTAATAAGTTCCGTCAGACTCATATACCCAGACATCACGGGCACCGAGCATGTCGCACTGGTCCGGTCCGTCACCGTGTTTGAGCACGACGCCCTGATCCTTCGCCTCCACGCGCAGGACAGCGACGGGGCGTCCGTCAGGATACTTCATTTCTCCTGCTGCGATCCCAGAAGTAGAGAATGTTAGCGCAATTCCGAGACAAGCATTCAATTTCATGGTCTTATCCTCCTACCGAACATTTTTATTATACCGCGCGCGGCAATTGTCCTTTCTTATACAGCGTGCGGTATAATAAGGTACAAATGCCGCCCGGAAGTCCAAACTTCGTCCATCGCCGCTGTAAAGCGTCGTCAGACAACCCCCGTTTATCGACCGCGCTGCGATTCCGCAAGGGAATTCTTCAGGCCATCTTCCAGGTCGGCGCGGCGGGCCGCCACGGCCTACCTCTGAAGAAAGACACGCAAGCGCCAGGAGGGAGAGTTGGAGAATGGACAGGTCGGAGGTCATGATGGATGGATTGAATCCTGCAAGGGTATCAGGGGGCTGGGTGCGATGCCAGTGTGGAATGCTCTCCGGAATGATCGCGATTCTTTCTAACACTACCCATCGCGCATCACTATCATGGCCAGGCATCATGGTTGCGCGCGATTGCCAGGAAATTGCTTTTGAGGTGAAGGCCGTTGGAATAGCCGTTGTCCGGACCGGCGGGCGGGGAAAAGAAGTTGTTCCTTCAGTTGTTCGTGGTTGGTGGGCATGGCTTGTGCATCAGGTCTGTTTCTCGTCGGCATCAATCTTGTAGCTTACCAGTCACTGTGCTCCTTGGGTGCGTGGCCCATGTCATTCGCGTGCGTACACGTTGCCACGAGCACACCGGTGGGAGGGATGGATTCAGAAATTGTGAAGGTGCCGCCGGCTGGGCAGGTCGTGTTGAAGGTTTCCATCTGAAGGTTCGCTATCACTGCCTTCAAGTTCAGAGGAGCGCCAGATTCCAGATTGTTCATTGCTTGGTAGGCGCGGACGGCTTGTTGAACTAAGCCGCTCCGCGGCAGGAATTTAGAGGGTGTTTCCGTGGTGGGAGATGTTAGGGATGGATCGTTGCGGGGTTGGGCGGCAAGCTGGTTCTGCTATGAAGCAAACTAGCCAAACCAACCCCGACAACAAA
>CAISTY010000207.1 GCA_903888515.1 Akkermansiaceae bacterium
GCTTGAACAATCCGAAGTCGCCGCTTTCCGGGAAGTAGAGCTTCCACTCGTCGAGCGGAGCGGTGGGCAAGCCGCTTCCTGCCGAAAGCTGCATCAGAAGCCATTCAGTGCGCTGGTCGTTCGCGGCTTCCTGAGTGTTGATTTCCCACAGTCCATTCACATCGACCTTGTTGATCGGGTCATTCCCGCAATACGCATACAGGTTGACGCTTTCACTTTCTCCCAGCGGTTCGCGGGACAGCCACTGGCCTGTTATGGGATCGAGATACCGCTTCCCGAAGTAGTAGAGGCCGGTTTCCGCGTCGAAATACTTCGTGGCATAGCGGAACGGGTTGCTTTGAGCGTTGGGTCCTCTTGCGTGGATTTGTTCGCCGAAGGGACCATAAGCGTATTCGGCGACGAGAGTTGCGACATTGTCGATCATGGTGGCCAGCGCGACGACATGCCCGGTTCCGTCATAAAGTGGATAGAGATCGATGGTTTGATTGCCTTTGGTCTCGCGGATGAGGAGCAATCCGCCCGCGCCGCCGGCACCACCGTGAGTGCCGTTGATGTCCGGTCCCCAGACGTATTTGCGCTCCAGTGTTGTGAGACCGCTGGGGAGTTGTTCGCGCTCGTAGATGATGTCATTTCCGTCGTGGATGAAGGTGATGACTTTTTGCTCGACGATGGCCCCGTTCTGATAGCGGTTGACCTTCTTGCTGAACCTGCGTCCCTCGGCATCGTATGCATTGGTGACGTCGTAACCCTGCGCGGTGGTGGCGGCGTTGTAATTCTTGGTCCGCGTTCTAACGAGTTGGTTTTTGGCGTCCCATCCGTAGTCCCAGAGGGCGCTGGATTCGCGGTTTCCGGCTTCATCGTAAGAGAAACTTTCAGCGGTAGGAGGCACCCAGACGGCACCGCTTTGTTCTGCTTTTGCGTCGGCGTTGGCTCCCGCGTCGCCTTCCCCTTCCAATACGGCGAGGGTGTTCCAGGCGACCCAGCCGCCGGACGCACCGGGGGATGGAACGGCGTAACTGTAGGTGCCGGTAAAGTTTTGGACTTCATTGCCGTTGAACCAAACGCGGGCGTCGGGGTGGGCGATAACCTTGACGGTTTTGTTCTGGCCGTTGGTCCAGGCCAGCGTGCGGTTGAGGAGGTCGGAAGTGTTGGCGGTGCCCTTATCGGTGCGCCGCCCGATGCCGTCAAACTGATAGGAAAAACTGCCGAGGGTGGTGTGAACGGCGGAGGTGAGTTGGCCGTTGGTGTAGGTGCAGGTCCATTCGCCTCCCGCCGTGGCGCACTTGAGGCGGCGGCCTTTCGTGTCGAAGGCGGTGGCTTCATTGTTGTCTGCGCCCCGGTAATCGAAGGAGGGGGCGCCGCCAGTGTTGCTAGACGCTGCCAGAATGCGCCCACCGGTTCCGCGTTCCCATGTTTGGGTGACGACGGTGTTCGGATTGCGGTCGGTGGCGGCTCCCCATTCCAGACCGGTGATCTGGGACGCGGCGTTCCTGCCGATGACGACCTTGAGGCTGCCGCTGGTGATGTCGGAGATTTCGCCGGAGGCACCGTTAGGGGTCTTGGAGGCCGAATGGATGAGCAAGTTTCCGCGCCAGAGTTCGAAGCCGGTATCCCGCCCGGAGTTATCAAGTCCCCTGATGACTTTGTATCCAGACAATGCGCCGGAAGTCCAGGTGGTTTGCTTGAGCCTGCCATTCTGATAGGTGATGCCGCGGCCGCCGGAGGAGTCGCCGAT
The DNA here is from genome assembly GCA_903888515.1 of Akkermansiaceae bacterium. Lineage (GTDB taxonomy): Bacteria > Verrucomicrobiota > Verrucomicrobiia > Verrucomicrobiales > Akkermansiaceae > Luteolibacter. The sequence goes on from CAISTY010000207.1 coordinate 1,736, forward strand.
GGTTTCCAGCCTGCCCGCCCGGTCGTAGCCGTAGCTTTGGGCGACGGCGGGGATGGTGAAGACAACGGGGTCGCCGGAGGTGACGGTTGGCCAGACGGCTGAGGTGAGGTCCTTCGCGCAGTCGTCCGGCGAATAGCCGAATTCAAGTGAGCCGCCGCGTGCGAGCGAAACGGTGTGAAGGAGGCCACCCGCATAATGGGTGTAGATTTCGCCGCTTGCGTCGGGGTAGTTCTTGGCGGTGGGGGCACCGGCGGCGTTGAAGCTGATGGAGGTGTCCATGGTGGTGGAGGTGCCGCCAATCGCCGGATGGATGGTATTCTTGAAGCCGCCGCCGTTTAGGGAGAGTGTCTCGCTCTTGCCGATGACATCGTCGCCGCTGGTGGCGTGCCCGGTGCCGTCGAGCCTGCGGGTGTTGGTGACACCATCAACGGTCATGGATTCCACACCGCCGCTGACGGTGTGGCTTTCGAGGATGTTACCACGGCCGGGGGCGGTGAGCGAGGCAAGCGTGCCGTCGTTGTTGAAGCTGGCACTGTGGGCCTGTCCGCTAATGGTTAGGGAAGCGCTCGCGAGCGAGCCATCGGCCCGCCACGTGGGGTTGAGATCGGCGGTGGGGATGCCGGTGCCGGATACATTGCTGGTTTCCGTTAGTCCCAGTGCATTGAAGGTTTCGGATTTGCTCCAGCCTTTCGAGGAGGAGGTAATAACGGTCTTGGTGGAATAATTCGGCTCGCGGATGATGGTTTCCTCATTGGAGTTTATTTTGACCGTCGTGTAATTGTTTGATGGGTCCCACTCGGTGCGGAGGATTTCACGCAGGCCGGAATTTTCCGTGAGATACAGGGTGGTGACGAGCTTGCCACCAGAAGCGGTGATGACGCGCTGCACGTAGCGGTCGGGTGAAGCGAGCGAGCCGTTTCCGTTCATGTCGATGCCGCTGCGGGTAATCATGCCCAATTCGTTGTAAGGGTCGGACTCGGTGATGAATTTCCGCCCCGCGGCATCGGTGGTGCGGACGCGCTGGGGATCCTGGTGGCCGGTGGAGTAATCCAGCAAGGCGTATTCAATCAGGGTTTCATCAACACCCGTGCCGGAGGTGGACGGGGTTGATGTCTTGCGGACGCGTCCCCACGCGTTGGTCCATGTGGTTATGAATGTACCGGTGGGGTTATGGCTCGAATCCAGCAATGTTGCCGTGGTTTTGACGAGTCCGTCCTCAATGTCCAAACCGGTTCCATCATTGCCACCGAATGGCATGGTCGGGCCGTAAGCGGTGGCGACAGACCCGTCATCCTTGCGAACGCTTGCCTGATGTGTGCCTAGCAGACTCTGGGTGCGGGAGATTCCAATTGGCGAGGCATCCGGTGTCACGGTAAGGCTGTCGGTGACGCCGTCCCATGTGGTGTTAGAGGAGGTGAGCCGGCCGAGGGTATCGCGGCTTTCAGCGACGGACCCTGTCACACCACCCGAGATTGTGCTGGAGATGCCATGGGCGGTGTAGGTGTTGGCGGCGCTGACACCGTTGGTGGCGACGGTCCCGGCGCGTCCGAGCACGTCGTAATTTGAGAAGCTCGAAACGACTCCCAGAAAGCCGGTGTGGGATGATAGACGCAAGAGGTTGTTGGAGAACCTCCAAGTGGAGGCGAGGCCGGTGTTGTAATCGGTGCTTTTCACGGGCATTCCCCAATCCGTGAAATCATCCGGCGCCGACGATACGCTTCCCCCGGTTTTCACCGTTGCCCCGTTGAGCACAAAGGACTCGGTCTGAGTGGCATAGCCACGGGCGTTGACGTTGTTTATGAGCTTCGTCCCCCTGCTCACCGAAGTTCCGTCAAGCAGGCCTTCCTCAAGGGTGAGAATATAGGAACCGTCAGCACTCGCATTCCAGCTATACGTGGCCCCGCTGCCGTCTGAATTCCTGACGATGAGCGGCAAGCCGGGCAGTCCGTTGGAAGACGTGCCGTATTCCACCTCGCTCCACGACACTACAGCACTCGCACTTCCGTCCGCCGCGGAGCTGGTCTTCACCTTGCTGCCTCCGTCCAGCAAGGCCGTCGATTCGGTGGCATAGGTGAAATCGTTGAATTTCTTGGTGAGCGTGTGGGTATCCCCGGCTGCCGCGCCCTCACCTGACCACGGTCCGGCGGTCACTGATGACAGCAGGCCGTTGGCGTCCCAAGCGTAATTCGCGTCGGGTTGGATGCCGTCGTATTCGATGGTCACGGAGGTCGGCAGCTTGCCATAGCCGGACGCCGGGTCTTCGTCGTCGAAAGTCGCCGAGCCGATGATGGTTTTTCCCGCGGATGCGATTTCCCAATCCGCAGGCAAATCCTCGCCGAACGGATCAAGCGTCATGGACGACAGGGACGATAGTTGCACACCGTCCAGAAACTCGCGCAGACTTGTCAGATTCCCGGTTCCGAAATCGGTGTCGATTTCGATTTCCTTCCTGAGCTTTTCGGTCGTTCCCTTCGAGACATTGAGCGTCCAGGAGTGCGTTCCCGCCTCGTTCCACCACCAATCGTAACCGAAGCCGCCTTCGTTCTCAATTCCGAGGCCCTGATTGGGAAGAATGTGGTTGGCTTGGATCACATATTTTTCGCCGGTGATACCGGTGGTAACTTCGAGTTTTTCCGGGTCGTTGTTGGGATGGGGCGTATCGCCTCCGGCGTGGGAGAACGTCCAGGTGCGGATCAAAGTCATTTCTGAAATGTCAAGTGCCTGCCCCGGCGTGGGGGTGGCACCGCCCGTTGGCCGCCGGTAGATACTGACCGTGTAGCCGCCATAGTGGTTTGCGTTGTATGTGACATCGGCCACCAGGTCCCTGCCTGCGATCTGTTTGAGCCGGGGGCTGTCCCATGCGCGGTACAAGGTCGAGGTGTTGCAATGAACGGAACTGTAGGCATCGGTATAGAACCAGCCCAAGCCGTCATCCGGCAGGCTTTGTGCCCTGCTGGTGCGGTCATTCTCATAAACCACATGATAATCCGAACAACTCCCCGCGAGCTGCAGCGCGTAGGTTGAATCAAACCGGACCATTGGATTCAGGGCGGTGCCCCATAAGGCATAATCATAGTTGGGATAAAAGCCGCTGTTCACCGAACCTCCGGAAAGGTATCCGTTTCCGGTTCCCTTCAATCCCGGACCAAGATCGATACCAAACAAAAGGCTCGGACGGGGATGGAGCAGCAGTGCTCCATCGGCTGCATTGTTGGCAAGGATGCCGGCCGCCGATTCGAGTTTGGCAAGCATGCCCGTGGCATCAACTCCACGGGAGAACGTGGGTTTGAAAACCGAATAAAAGACACAGCCGACCTTCCAGTTCTTCTCGTAGGAGTGAGCGTAGTCATTGGAATATCCGGGGTCGCCGGAGGGCAGTACGCTGGCCTCCTTGTACTGATACCCGCCTTCCACGAACTTCTTGCTGAGGCTGCCGTCCCCCTCACCGGTCGTTACCCATGTCCCGTTGACCGTGGCGGAGGGCGGGCTGCCGAACAACGCAACGCTTCCTGAATTGCCGCTGCCCTCAACCACATATCCGGCATCGGCCGTCTCATATTTTGCAGGGGAGCCTTCGATGTCGATCTGGTTCCAATGGCTGCGGCGCAGGATGTAAACCGTGCCGTCGATCTGCGTTCCCGTTCCACCTGGAGCCGTGGCGCTGACCTGCGTCCCGTCGGGATAGTCGGCTGAGAAGTCCATTTGCAGCCAACGCAGGGGGTCGGTGATTTCAGGATCATCGGAAAGGTATTCACTATAGGTTCCGGAAACACTTAGGTGTGATTCGAAATAGGAGCTGACAATGGATGCCGGACCGGAAATCGCGACATCAAGATTGCCCGTCCCTATTGAGTCGGGTGTCCAGTTGGCGGGCTCGGGAGTGGTGGGGCCATTCGGCCACTTGATGATTTCCACGTACGGATTGCCATCGTCATCGTAAGCCACCTCCTCTTGAACATTTGTCGAATCGCTAAGGGACTTCCGGCCGAACGCCGATGGCCATTGGATAAGACGCAGTGCCCTGACGCGCTGTGCCAGCAATCTCAAAAGTGCGCTGTAATTTTCCGGCGTGGCCCTTGGCAGGGGATCAAAGTCGCGGGTGGTGTAGGGCAGCAGCGCACCCACGACCGAACCGGAGGCGAACTCTCCCGGACTGGAGTTCAGGAACTCAAACTTCAAGCGGTCGAATTCCCGCACGGCCTGGTTGAGCAACTCTATCTTCGCGCCGATACCCAATCCTTCAACGGCGGACTGGGTGGGGGCGGTTCCGACATTCAGCCAGGTAATGGGAGTGTCTGCCGGAATAGCCAGGTCGGTATCCTCCGGATCGTTGGTCTGGTTGCGCAAGAATGTGGGAACCTGGTTCTGCTGGCTGACCACCCGCTGGCGGTCGGATAGCGAGATGACCACGTCATAAAGGGATTGGCCAAACGATTGTCTCTGGATGGAGATAAACGTCAGACCGGCCAGAGCACATTGAAGGATTCGGGGATGCATTGTCATATCATCAAATTGTTCGGAACTGAACAGGGTTGGTTCGAATGAAAAAAGGGGGCTTCATTCTTCGGTGACCTGCAAGAGAACCTTCGGGTTGTCCTTGACCATCGGATTGAGTGCCATGACGTTTTCCGTGGTGTTGGTCATGCCGTCCCCGTCGGGATCGAGCGAGGCGTCCGGCCCGTCGATGGTCGAGGTCGCTTGGAACGGATCGTAGCCGTAGGTGACTTCAAAAATGTTGGACAGCCCGTCGGCGTCGAAGTCCGCGTTCATGGCGTCGTCAAGGCTGTTGATTCCCTCGAATTCGCCGTAGTGGAGTCGGAAGAAACCCTTGGGAGTCGAACTCTCGATTCCCCGGCTGTGCATCCCGTCGCCGAAGTCGATGAACGGCGCGTAGTTCCATGAAACGAGATCCTGCGACCACTGAATGAAATAGGTCCGGCCCGCCACACCCTGCCAGTCGGCGGCAAAAGTTCCCTGCAAGCCCTTGGAGAAAATCACCTGCGGTTGGGGAGCAAGGTCCGCCGCGAGCGGGCCTATCAGAAATGACAGAGGCACCAGGGCCACGATGGTTTTGCGCAGTGGTTTCATCAGTTTCCTCCCTCCTTCTTGATGGTTTCGGCCGGCATTCCCACCGGATGATCGCGTTGCCAGAAATGAATCGTCACGTCTTTGGGAGCCGGCGGGTGGGCGCGAATGTAGGCTTCGCGGTCGCGGTTGGCTTGCAGGCGCGCCTCATAGTCGGCGATGATGCGGGCGGAGTCGGTTTTGTAAAACTCGTGCAGGGCGGTAATCGGAGCCAGTGCGGCGGCGTCCGCCGGATCACCCTTGGTGACCACGAAAACGGGTGTGCCGACAGGCGGAAGCTCGGGACACACCGGTGGTTGATAGATGGTCCCCCGGTGTTGCGCCAGGCGCTGTCGCTGCTCGGTGTTTTCGTTCATGATCAGGCCGAGCCCCAACATCAGGTCATAATCCACGCCGCCATAGGTGAAGCTGCCCATGCCCGCCAGAACAGTGAAGTCCAACGCGCTCCATGCGACCATTTCGTGATTGCGGGCGCCATCGGGAAACCAGCGCAATAACGTACGTTGATGGTCATACACCGTGGCTGACAGGATAACGAACACATGCTTGGGCCGGAGGGCGGCCATGGCCTTCATGCGGGCGATGGCCTCGGGGCTGGGTTCCACATGCGGCGGCGGAACCGGATAGGTCAACCCCGGATCCTCCACCAGATGCTGGGTGATGGTGATTTCCCTTTCCACCGGCATCATGCCCGGAAATGGCGCGGGCTCCACCGCCATCACCAGCTTGCGCACGGTGCTTTGGATCACGAAATCCGGCTTCGGGGCGGGAGCGGTGGCGGACACGGCGGGTTCCGGGGTGGCCGCGCCGGATTTCGCCGCGATCAGTATCCCCAACAAGCAACAATAAGGAAGAGCAGCTTTCATGGTTGAATTGTTAGACGTCAGGCTGTCGGATTCGCGCTGCGCGTCAAGAAAATTGAAGGAAATTTTTCAGGAAATAACCAAAAGGACGCTGCGGGAAACCGTCCGGCCATTCAGAGAATTCTCTGATACACCTGCGGTTACCCGGTTTGGTTGCATAGAAGGGTGCCGAAACTCTCCGAGGAACAACGATTCGCCCGCCTAGTCGCGGAGCATCTGGTGTTCCGTCGTCTCAAGCTCGGTTTGTCGAAGCTGGCGCTGGCGCAGAAGGCCGGATTGGACCAGCGGACCATCACGTTCATCGAGAACGGCGTGAACGTGCCGAGCTTGGTGACCCTGTTCATGATTTGCAAGGCTTTGGGACTGAAGGCCGGCGCGGTGGTCAGCCATGCCACCAGGGGGCGGCCTCCCGGCAAGCGGGCCGCTCCGGTGGCCGCCCACCGTCCCCGCGTCTTGCCCGCCCCGGCGAAAAAACGCGCCACGGCTTCGCGGAAGGGGAAATGATACACGGGTGGATGGTATTTTTTTCGGCTGTTGTTGACGCACGGCGGGTGTTCCGCCTATAGGGGAAATGCGTAACAAAATTTCTGCTCGAAGAAATCAGCGACAGGCGGGACGCACTGACTGCCCTCACAGCCGGGACGGCTGTTTTCCGTGTTTTCCGGATTTTGGTTCATGTGCCCGAGCCGATACAACACGAATCAGGGCTACTTCTTTTTTCGATAGAAACGAGAGTGATGTCGTCCATTTGCGGGCCATCGCCGGTGAATTGGCGGAGTTCCCCCAGCATGCGGGTGAGCACGGCCTCGGCACCGAGCGGGGCGGCCATGCGGAAGCATTCGGACATGCGATCCACGCCGAATTCCTCACCCTGGGCATCGACCGCTTCGCGCACGCCGTCGGTGTAGAGCAGGACGCAATCGCCGGGTTGCAGATGGACATCCAGATCCTTGGTGACGCGTTCGAAAACCGCGCCACCGTCGATGCCAAGGGCGATGCCAGGCGGGCGCAGGAGTTCGACCTTGCCGGACTCGCGCTTGAACAGCAGTGGTGGATCATGGCCGGCGCGGGAGATCACCAGGTTTCCGTTAGATTCATCGAGGATGGCGTAGGCCATGCTGATGAACATATCCTCACGGATGTCCGGAAAGAGTTGGCGGTTCACGGCGGCGAGTACTTCCGTGGGCGATGTGCGACCGGGAGCCACCGAGCGCAGCACGCTGCGGCACATCGCCATCAACAAGGCGGCGGGGACGCCCTTGCCGGAAACATCGGCAATGGCAATGCCGAATTTTTGCCCGCCGAGGTTGAGGTAATCATAATAATCGCCGCTGATGATGCGTGCGGGACGGTTGGTGCCGCTGATGCGGAATCCCACCACGACCGGATCGCTCTGCGGCAGCAGGATGCGCTGGACCTCGCGGGCATTCTGCAATTCGCCCTCCATCACCCGTTTTTCATGTGCCTCGCGGTGTACCCGGGCGTTGCCGATGGCAAACGACGATTGTTCGGCGGCAGCACGAAACACCGCGAAGTCATTGTCCGTGAAACCGCCGTCCTGATGGCGCCGCGCCATGACGAGCACTCCGAGATCCTTGCCGGCATGGCGCAACGGCGAGAGCAGCACGGCCACGTCATCCGTGAAACGGGTGAACGCGTCCCGAAACGAGGGATGGCTTTTCACGTCGCGCACATGCAGCGGCCCGCCAACTGTCAGGCAGTGGCCGAGAATCCCTTCGTCCACGACCACGCGCGACAAACGGACGTGGCTGGCAAGCGCACGGGGGTCACGCGCGGCCTTTTTGCGCACTTCCACGGGGATGCCGATCAACGGCGGACAATCCTCGGATATGTAGGAGGGGTGCAAAAAACCGTGGGTCGCGTCGCAGAAATAGATGGCCCCGCCGTGGGCGTTGACCACTTTGATGATGCCATCCACGATGATGCGTGAGAGCAGGGAGGGGGACGGTTCGTTTTCGATGGCCAGCCCCAGATCATGCAAGAAGGTGAACATGCGTTGTTCCTCGCCTGCGAAATCGCGGAATTTCCGGCGGACCGACAGGCTGCGCCGCCGCTGATTGCGCAGGGCCAACAACAGACCTGCCAGAACTATGGCGCATACGCCGAAAACGAGAATCTCGGGATCCGGCATTTCGGAGGGAATCAACATTGCGAACGTGTCCTTGGCAATCCCTACTGCGGTTCGTCCAATGGTACCAGCTTCTCTTTTGCGGCCAACTCGTTTCCCAACACGGTGACGACCTCTTTGAACTCGCTGGCATTTTTGTCGTTGATGCCGGCCAGCGTGAGGTGGGCATCAAGGACATGACGGGTACGCTGGACCTGGCCGATGGGCCTCGCTGCGTGCGGCGGCGTGAGCTTGCTGCGGATGGCTTTCTCCATGCCGCGCCAGACGGCGGCGGGCGGGTCGATCTCTAGCAGAAAATCCAACCCCAAATCCTCAAGCGAACGGCGGTTGCGGTCACTGGATCCGGCGATTTGAAGAACACTTCCCTGCCGCGCGGCAATGCGTGTGGCCATTCCGGCGAGGGTGCCCATGAAGGTGGAATCCATGCCCGTGCAGTCGCCGAGATCGATGACCAGACAGGATTCCCCTGCGGCAATGCGTTCGTCGCCAAACGCTTTCACTGCGTGACTGTTCATGAAGGATCCCTTCCCTACACAATGGATCCAACTGAAGCCATTGAAGAGTCCGATTGAAATGGAGTTATCCGAGGTCACAACAAGCTGGCCGTCGTTTGCACGGCCCGACTTCGGAGAGCATATAATTGGAGACGCCGGAGGTCAACCATCCATCTTGAAAATCCCGCTTACTGCCAGAGATAGGACTGGCGGGTTGCCAATTCCCGGCCGCCGCGCCGCAGGGTGGCCTTCCACGCGAGCACCCTGCCGCCTTTGAAATATTGGTCGCCAATGACCGCGAACTCGGCGACTCCTTCGCCGGAGGATGCGGGGAATTGTCGGGTCATGTGTTTGATGCGGCTGGCGGTGGCTCCTTGTTGGTATTGGAAAACCACTTCCACCGGACCATGGCCGGCACCTGCGGGATCGTGCCACAGCAACGTGTAATACTGTCCGAGTCGCTGACGGCGCTCGGCCATGCTGACGGCCCCGTGCAGGCGGCGTGCTTTCTCCATCCGCACCATCGGTTCATCGTTGCTGTTGCGGACTTGATCACGCACTTGGAATTGTTTCACCACCAACGTTTCCGGCGGACCCGCACAGGCACCGAGGAACAACGCCACCACAAGGCTGGAGAGGGTCTTCACGGCGGGAGTTAAATCACGGCGGAAACAGGATTCAAGAACCAACGATCCGGCCAAGCGTTTTTCCTTCGCCGACCATGCCGGCGGCAGTGCTCCCGCAATCGACGATTCTTCCCGCACGCAGACGCGCCGCGTTCCAAATGACGGCGCTGGTGGGCCCGTGGATCACTGGCCGATACACGTGAGTTTGCTGGCGGTCCGGATAAAGAGACAACGGTTGGCCACTGCGATCGTGGCGCATGCCGGACGATCCGCATGGTTCGCACGGGAAAGAATTTTTCCGTTAGGTCCGGCGGAAACCACCACGGCCTCGCCGTCATCACTCATGACATATATTTTGCCATCCGCGCCGGTGGGTGAGGCGCGCCAGGCCCCGCCATTCGCGATCTGACACCGCCCGGCCTCCTTGCCCGTAGCCGGATCGATCACCAACAGGAAGATTCCGGGACTGCTCTTGCTGCCTTTGCTCCACGGATCGTTCTTATCGCTTTGCATCACATAAATCATTCCCTGATAGACCAACGGCGTGCCGGAATCAGTCGTTCTCTCGGAATAAGTCCAGACGAGGGCATCAGGTTTCAATGTGCCGTTGCCGCCGCCTTTCACGGCCATCAAAGGGCCACCGCGCGGGGTGGCCGCCACGATCATGTCGCCGATGGTGACCGGCGACGGGATCAAGCGCCACAATGTTTCCCGTTTGGGGTTATATTCCAACCTCCATAACTCGCCGCCGGTGGCTGGATCATGGCCGCTGATGCAATCCCCCCCTTGAACCAGAAGTTCCTTCCTGTGTGGGGATTCAAACGGGACCACCGTGGTGTAGGACTCCAGTGATTCGCCTACCGCGGAGGATGACCGGATGTGTCTCCAGAGTTCCTTGCCTGTTGGCAACTCGAACGCCAATATCAGGGAATCATGAGGTTGCCCGGCTGCGGCTGCCTTGGAATAGGGCTTCGTACGTCGCAGCAACTGAATGTAGATCTTGTCGTGCCACAACAACGGGCTCGAACTATATCCGAATTGAGTGCAAAAATCACCGTGTTCCCTGACCAGGTTTTTCGTCCACAGCAGATTGCCATCCATGTCCAGTACGGCAAGGTCACCACTGCCGAAAAGAAAGCAGACCAGTTTGCCATTGGTGACGGGAGATGGGGTCGCCCCGTTGTTCTGAGGCGCCTTGATCTCGTCACCCAATCTTTTCCGCCACAGGACTTTGCCATCCCGGACATCCACACACATCCCTAACAGTCCTTTGGATGCGGGATCCGTGGAGGTGACAAAAACCCGGTCGTTCCACACAATCGGCGTGGCATGACTGGCACCGGGCAGCGGCGTCACCCACTTCGCCTTGCCGGGATCACAGGAATCCGACAGCCCGGTTTCATCGCTTGAGCCGTTAGAGCATGGCCCCCGCCATTGCGGCCAATTCCCGGCACTCGCCAGCATCGGCGCTAGCAGAATTGCGAGAATCACTCGGGTACGTTGGGCGATCGGATGAGCAAGGGGTGGTTTTTTCATGCGGATGGTGACAGCGTAACCGGCCTACGCTGCCAGTGCAACCCCGGGTACGCCGTGCCAGCCGGCGATACCGCAGTCTCGTCACCCGCACCCAGGAGTTCCGATCCGCCAACGGCGAACTCACACCATGGAAATGCGAAGGCGGAAAAATCCATCCGTCAGCCAACCAACATGCAAGAAGAAAACCTCCGACAGGAAAAATGCCGGTTGCGCCAAATTTCTGTCACCCGGGATCCGGTATTGGATTTCGCGTTTCTGCCGAGTTGCCGCCGTGGCTACATTCATCACTTTCCACCCGGCCATTTCTGCGCTACATCCGCGCCGTGCTCCGTTCGTTGCGATTGATGGATTTCCGGTGTTTCGGGTCGCTGGAACTTGAGGTGAGTCCTGCGGGTGCGATTCTGGTCGGTGCCAACGCGGTGGGCAAGACTTCGGTGTTGGAAGCCCTTTGTGTGCTGATCCGTCTGCATTCGCCGCGCACCCACCGCATGGGCACGCTCGCGCGAATCGGCAGCGGAGGATTTGGTATTGCCGGGGACCCGTGGGGTAGCCAACGCCAAGTCCGCCATTCCAGCGAGGGACTGTTGCTGAAAGCGGACGAGGATCGCCCGGCCAGTCGCAGCGCCTATCTGGAAGACGGCGGGCTCGTCGTGTGGATGGGCAACGAGGACCTCGAACTGATCCGCGGGCCGGGTGAGGGACGACGTCGGTATCTCGATTTCATCGGGGTGCAGATCGACGCCGCCTACCGTCGGTCGTGGTCGCGATACCGCCGTGCGCTGCGGGCGAAAAACCTGTTACTGAAGGATGGACGCCCGCGCGACGCGGAAATCATTGCCTACGAGGAAATCCTGGTGGAACACGGCACCGTCCTGATAGATGTCCGGCACCGGCTTGTGATGGAACTCGCGCCACTCGCCGCCGCTGCGCAGCGTGCCGTGAGCGGGCAGGAAGAACCGCTCACCCTGCAATACCTGCCTGCCAGCGGACCGGACCTGCGCGAGTCGATGTTGCAGGCCCGTGACCGCGAATCACGCTTGCGCCAGGCGGTCGTCGGACCGCACCGCGACGAACTCGCGCTGCGCCTCCACGGCATGCCCGCTGCGGACTTCGCCAGCGAAGGCCAGCAGCGCACCATCGCATTGGCCCTCAAGCTCGCCCAGGGAAAGCTGCTTGAGTCGCGCGGCGGCAAGGCCCCGATCTATCTGATGGATGATATGTTTGGCGAACTGGATCCCGGCCGCCGCAACGCGCTGCTAGCCCATCTTCCGCCGCTTGCGCAAAAGTGGATCACCACCACCCACCTCGATTGGTTGCGGGAAACTCCGGCGCTGGAGGAAATCAGCCGCTTCAGGGTAAGTGGAGGCAAGTGTGATGCCTACAAATTTGGGTGAAATCATTGGACAAAACCGCAAATGCGAGTCGTATTGGAATGACCAACAGCACCCACTGAATCCACTTTGGCATCCTTCACAAAGCGAACCCTCACCATGATCGGCATGCGTTTCCTGATTCCACTCTGTCTTTCACTGACCACGGTCGGATTCACGGCGGGCAGCACACAGGACACGAGTCCGCCGCCCGCATCCGCCGCCGCGTGGAAAGCCCAAATCGAAGCCGACTGGTTGATGCAGGATGCGAAACGTGTCGCCATGCCGGCGGCGGGGGCCGTGGATGGGCTGAAAAACGAATATCCACTGGCACTCGTGATCGAGCGCGGGCTGAAACTCGCCGCCAGCCAGCGCCGGCTCGGCGCGAAAACCGCGGACCAGGCCGAACTCGAACTCCACGAAATCACCCGCCTGGACGCCGCGTCCGGCAAGGACCCGAACACCCGCCGCGAACTCTACTTCCGCGCCCGCCGGACAGTCCGTGAATTGGCGTTGGCCAATCCGTTGCTCAACTTTGACTCGCTGCTTTTTGTGAAACGCTCGCCCGGGCTGTTCCCGCACATGAGCGACCAGCATTACGGCTGGTGGTCGCGCGGCGGCGGCGGGGTTTTTGTGTTGGAAGGCTTCAAATCCGGCATGCCGCGCGTGCGCTGCCTGACCGGCGACATGCCCGAAGGCAGCTTCATGGGACCCGACATTTCGTTCGATGGAAAAAAACTGCTGTTCGCCTATTGCCGGTTTCACCCGGAACTCGCCGCCGAACCTAACAAAGCTGACAAGTCACGCGTGCCGGAAGATGCTTTCCACCACATTTTCGAGATGAACGTGGACGGCACCGCGCGCCGCCAGCTCACCCATGGCAAATACGATGACTTCGACGCCCGATATCTGCCCGGCGGCGAACTGGTCTTCGTCTCGACCCGCAAGGGAACCGCCATCCAATGCAGCCAGTGGTTTTCCGAATCCACCCGCGAGAAGGACCAGCCCGACAGTTACGTCCGCTGTGGTGGAGACAACTTCCGTCCGGTCCCGGTCTTCACCCTGCACGGCATGGCCGCCGATGGCCGCGCCATCCGCCCGCTGTCCGCGTTCGAAAACTTCGAATGGACGCCGAGCCTCGCCAACGACGGCCGCATCCTCTACACACGCTGGGATTACATCGACCGCTTCAACGGGCATTTCTTCAGCCTCTGGTCCGCCAACCAGGACGGCACGAACGCACAACTCGTCTATGGCAATTACACGGTGAAACCCCAGGTGGCGATCGAGGCGCGCGCCATCCCCGGATCCACCAAGATCGCCTTCATTGCCGCGGCACACCACTCGATCTACGGCGGGTCACTTTGCCTGCTGGACAGAAACGTGGGTACCGAAGGCGACGCGCCGCTCACCCGCCTCACCCCGGACGTGCCATTCCCGGAAACCGAACGGAACGTGGATCAATACTTCGCCAACCCGTGGCCTCTATCAGAAGAATATTTCCTCGTCAGTTGGTCCAACCGGAAACTGCCGCCGCATTGCCGCGCCACCGAGGAGCAGAACCCGCGCAACAGCACCGGCATCTATCTGTTAGACGCCTTCGGCAACATGGAACTGCTGCACCGCGATGCCGATATTTCATCCGCCTCGCCAATGCCCGTCGCACCGCGCGCGCGGCCGCCGATGCAGCCCCGGCTCGCCGGACGGGACAGCAAGGAGAAAGGCTGCATGTTCTTGCAGGATGTCTATCGCGGACTCGACGGGGTGCCACGCGGCACGGTGAAACAACTCCGTCTGGTAGGTGTGCCACCGAAAGTGCAGCCCAGGATGAACCAGCCCAGCATCGGTGTCTCCGCGGAAGATCCCGGCAAGTTCGTCCTCGGCACCGTGCCGGTCGAAGCCGACGGCTCGGCTTACTTCCTGGTTCCCAGCGGCGTGCCGGTGTTTTTCCAGGCGCTCGACGAGAGCGGCCTGGCGGTGCAATCGATGCGCACGCTCACCTACGCCATGCCCGGCCAAACGCAGGCCTGTATCGGCTGTCACGAGCACCGCGAGTCCGCGCCGCCCGCCCGCCCGCCCGCCCTCGCAGTCACCCGCGAACCATCGCAAATCACGCCTGGCCCTAACGGATCCTGGCCGCTGCGCTACGACCAGTTAGTCCAACCGCTGCTTGACCGGCAATGCGTCGAGTGCCATCGCCCCGACGCCAAGGACCCGCTGGCCGCCAAACTCGACCTCACCCCGGACAAGTCTTACGCCGCATTGATCGGCTTCGGCGGTGGCGACTTGAAGAAACTGGCCTTCGAGCGTGACCGCTCGCTGCCCGGCACAGGCACCGCGTCTAACAGTAAACTCTGGAAACTTCTCAGCCAGAAAGACGGCCACGCAGGCGTCAAACTCGACGCCGACAGCACCCGGCGGCTTGTGACATGGATGGATACCTACGCGCAACGTGCCGGCCATTACAGCGATGAGCAGGAAGCGCAACTCACCGCATTCCGCCAGGAATGCGCACCGCTGCTCAAGAAAGTCAAAACACCATGAAGCACACCACCTACCTCCCGCCCCAGCACGCCGTGGTGCGGGCATTGCCCAGGTATGATAGGATAACAGCCGTCCCGCCTGTGAGGGCTGACAGCGCGTCCCGCCTGTCCGCTAATGCAACGACAGGCTGGAAGCCCGTCGGTCGAGACAGGCGGAACGCCTGTCCTCCTGCCAAACTGACCGTCTTGGCCATCCTGCCCGCCATTTTCCTAGCAGCCAGTTTGTGCCCGGCCGCCCCGTCCGCGTGGCTCGGCCCGGTCCCGCCGGGCGCCGCGTATCCTGCGGGCGACGAAGACCGGCAATTCGCCATGTTGGCGCACGATCTGCAACAACGGGCGCAATTACAGCGCGTGGCCGATGAAACCTTGCGGCCTGAGGCGTTGATCCACGACACCGACCGCGATCCGCTCGATGTCATCCTGCGCCGCACCGAGGCGCTGTTAGCAGACCTGCGCCGGATGCCCAAGGCACCGGATCTAACCGCGGCGGCTGCGGAACTCGCCAGCCTGCGCACCCTCGCCGGGCAGACCGCGCCCGCCAGCGCCCCGGAACGGCGTGTCCTGTTTGACCGCACCTGCCATGTGCGGCGCCAGATTGCCTTTGCCAATCCGCTGTTGGACTTCAATTCCCTGCTCTTCCTCAAGCGCCACCGCGCCATTTACAATCACTGTTGCGATCAGTTTTACGGCATCACCCAACGCCCCGGCGGCGGATTGTTCGTTCTAACAAACCCATTCGGCGCAAAACCCGCAGTGCGCGATCTGCTGGAAAACTCCGTCGTGAATCAAGGCCGCCTCAAGAACCAACCACTCACCGGCGGACCCAAAAGGCCGTGGCAACTCGCCTACGACGGCGGCGGAAATCTATCAGGAGAGGCCACCGAAGGCGGCTCGTTCCTCTCGCCGGATTTGTCATTTGACGGGAAGAGCGTGGCGTTTGCCTACGTCGAATGCCAAGGCGGACGCGGGCACGACCACCACACCGATCCGAGCCGCGGCCACTGGGCGCAGGGACGATCGTATCATGTGTTCCGGATGAACCTCGACGGCTCGGACCTGCGCCAGCTAACAGATGGCACCTGGAATGATTTCGACCCGTGCTTCATGCCCAGCGGACGCATTGCCTTCACGAGCGAGCGGCGCGGCGGTTACCTGCGCTGCGGCCGGGTGTGCCCGACCTTCACGGTGTATGACATGGCCCACGACGGCAACGACATCCGCTGTTTGAGTTTCCATGAAACCAACGAGTGGCATCCCAGCGTGAACAACGACGGCCTGCTGGTGTGGACACGCTGGGATTACGTGGACCGCCACGGGTGCACCGCCCATCATCCATGGGTGATGACTCCCGATGGCCGCGACCCGCGCGCCGTCCATGGCAACTTCTCGCCGCGCCCGTCGCGCGCCGACATGGAACTGGATGTGCGCGCCATTCCGGGATCTAACAAGTACGTGGCCGTCGCCGCGCCGCATCACAGTCAGGCGTTCGGTTCGCTGCTCCTGATAGACCCCAACCGCCCGGATGACGACTCCATGGGGCCGGTCAAGCGCGTGACGCCGGAAGTGGGTTTCCCCGAAACCCAGGGCGGCACGGAGTCCTACGGCACGCCGTGGGCGTTGAGCGAAGACTATTATCTCTGTGCCTTCGAGCCCGTCCCGGGAAAGTGCGGACTGTATGGCCTGTATCTGGTGGACAGCTTCGGCAACCGCGAACTCGTCTATCAGGATCCCGACATCGCCTGCCACAACCCGATCCCGGTGAAGGCGCGTTTGCGTCCACCCATCGTGCCGGAAACCGCGCGGCGCGTGGCTTCGTCCCAAGCGCCTGAAGCCACCGTGTCCATCGTGAACGCCTATGAAAGCCAGCAACCCTGGCCGAGCGGGACCAGGATCACCGCGCTGCGCGTCTATCAGGTGTTTCCGATGTCCGTGCCATCCGGTGCGCCGCCGCACGAGACCGGCCTGCGCATCCCGCAAAGCACCGACTCGGTGAACATCGCCCGCGCGGTGCTGGGCACCGTGCCGGTGGAGAAGGATGGCAGCGCGCATTTCATCGTGCCGGCGCGGCGCGAGTTGTTCTTCCAAGCACTCGATGAAAAAGGCCTGGCGGTGACATCGATGCGTTCAGCCACGCAGTTGCAACCGGGCGAACACCTCACCTGTCTGGGATGTCACGACTCGAGACCGCGTGCGCCGCTTTCCTCGATGAGCACACCCATCGCCATGAAGCGCCCGCCATCGCGCCTGCAAGCGGACGTGGACGGAACGAATCCCTTTAGTTACCCGCGCCTGGTGCAACCGGTGTTGGATCGGAATTGCGTCGCCTGCCATGCGAAGTCGCCGAAGGCACCGCGCCTCGATGCCGCGCCGGTGCAGCATGGCAGGTCGAAATATTTCGCGTCTTATATGAGCCTGACCCCGAAGTTCGGCTTCTTCAATTATGGTGGGCGCAACTTTGCGGACGCGAAATGGTATCGCACCACGCCGGGTGAGTTCGGGGCCCGCGCCTCGAAGCTGTACGCGATGCTGTTAGCCGGTCATCACGACGTAAAACTCTCGTCGGCGGATTTGCATCGCCTGACTGTCTGGCTGGATTCGTGTTCGCTCTTCTATGGTGTTTATGAAAAGGAGGGCGGCGAGGCGCAACTTCGCGGCGAAATCGCCCATCCCACCTTGGAATAACTCCAACTCCCACGAAAAATCCAATAACCCCGTGATGCGCTCTGATCATGCTTGCCCATGCGCGCCAAGCTCAATAGCAATTCCATGGCAGTCGCGCGCTTTCACAGCCTCGAAAACCATGCGCCCCGCACTCATTACTGAGCAGTTCCTGAGTTGAAATACATTCGGTTAGCCGCAAAGAGGCACAGAAACCACAAAAAATGAATACCATCGGGCGTATTGCGTATCTTGCGCATTTTTGCGGCAAAAAAATACTGTAGGGCAAACCAAGAACTCATCACTAATGTAGCAGCAAACCTCTAGCAGTCACGGCCCCATGAGAACCCGCACGCATTCCGATTCCGGCATAGGCAGAATGGTCATTTCCGCGCTTAGGACATTCCTCCTCATCATCATCCCATTGCTCGGGTCCCTGCGGGATGCGGCAGCCGATTCCGTGAGTGCTGAACATGCCGGGGCAGCCGTCAGAGGATGGCTCAAAGACGGCCGGCTTCCCCTCGAAAAGACTGTGGGACAACGACCAAAGCGGGTGGAGACTTTCAAGGACGCCGGGGGCGAGCCTCTCTATTATGTCATTGATCTGGACCCACAGGGATTTGTCATCGTGGCGGCGGACGACCTCATTGAGCCGATCGTCGGCTTTGCGCCCAGCGGTCGGTTTGATCCCTCGATCGATAATCCTTTGGGTGCGCTGGTCAGTCATGATTTGCGGGATCGCATGGCTAAGGTAAGGGGCATGCAGGCAGCCAGAGCACAAGGACCGCATCTAACCGCCAGAAACAAGTGGGCCAAACTGAAGCTTGGCGCAGCGAATGTTCCCCAAGGCGGCGACTCCCAGTTGGTATACGGGCCGGCGAGCATCTCGGACGTCTGGGTTGCGCCGCTTATCCAGACGCTCTGGAGCCAGACAACCGTCGCTGGCGGGGCGTGCTACAACTACTACACGCCGCCGAATGCGGAAGGCTCCGCCGCCAACTACTATTCTGGCTGTACAGCGACGGCGATGGCACAACTCATGAGGTATTGGCAGTTTCCCGTGGCTGGCGTTGGCACCGCCTCCTTCTGGATCTCCATCAACGGCGTGACGCAGAGTCGGAGCCTGCGCGGGGGCAACGGTACGGGCGGCCCGTATGTCTGGACCAATATGGTTTTGGATCCCGGCAGTGCGAGCACGCTCGATCAACGGAAGGCGATCGGGGCACTGTGTCACGATGCCGGTGTTGCAGCCCTCATGGCTTATGCTAGCGATGGATCAGGCGCTGCTATCAGCGACGCCGCAGATGCTTTGGTCGATACCTTTGGATACGCCAATGCCGTCTGCGTGTACGACGGCACTGACACGATGCCTGTCGGACTGTATGATATGGTCAATCCCAACCTCGATGCCGGATGCCCTGTGGTGCTTTCGATCTGGGGGCCGCCAGGTGGTCACGCCGTCGTCTGTGATGGTTACGGGTATAGCAACTCCACACTGTACCACCATCTGAATCTCGGCTGGGGCGGAAACTCTAACGCATGGTATGCTCTACCGATCATTGACACTTCGTCTGGAGGAACTTATACGTCGGTCCATGATGTTCTTTACAACGTGTGGACCACTGGAACGGGTGAGATCATCAGCGGCCACGTCACCAATAGCGGTGGCACTCCGGTAACCGGTGCCGTGGTGACGGCCACCCGCGTCGGCGGAGGAACATATACGGCGACGAGCAACGCCAACGGAATCTATGCCTTCGCGAAAATCCCCTCCTCATCCCAGTATGTGGTCAGCGCCCACAAGACGGGTTGCTTTTTCGAGGACCGCAGCGCCACCACGGGAAAGTCCACGAAATTTTCCTCCACTTCCGGCAACCAATGGGGGATCGATTTCCTGAACACGGCCCCGACCGCACCGGCAATTACGACCAGCAGCCCACTGGCGTCAGGGACGAGGGGCATGGCATATAACCAGATCCTGACGGCGAGCGGCGGCAAGATGCCCTACACATGGACCCTCAATAGCGGCAACCTCCCGTCAGGGTTGAGCCTGAGCAATACAGGCGTGATCAGCGGCATGCCTGATGTGGCGATGACCGCCAGTTTCATCGTCAGGGTGACGGGTAATAACGGCATGTACTCAACCAAGACATTGAGTCTTGCGATTATCGCCACCACGCCCGCCATTACGACCAGCAGCCCACTGCCGCCAGGGGTGCGGGGTGTGGCATACAACCAGACGTTGGAGGCAAACGGCGGCACGACTCCCTATAACTGGACACTCGCTGGCGGCAGCCTCCCGACGGGTCTGAGCTTGAGCGCTGCGGGCGTGATCAGTGGAACACCCGGCGCGGTAACAAGCGCCAGTTTCACAATCAAGGTGACGGCCAACAACGGACTTTTTGCCACCAAGGCCTTCAGCCTCGCGATCAGCCCTTCCATTTCCGACGCCATGGATCAAACGGCGCTGGTCTTCACGAGTTCCGGCAACCTGCCATGGAGCCCGCAAACGACGAGCACCCATGATGGGGCGGACGCCGCGCAATGCGGTGCCATCACCCACGACCAAACCTCGGTCATGCAAACGACGGTCACGGGCCCGGGAGTATTCAGCTTCTGGTGGAAGGTGTCTTCGGAAAGCGACTGCGACTACCTGACATTCCACATCGACGACGTCCAACAGAGCGGGGCGATCAGCGGCAATGTGAACTGGCAGCAGAAAAGCTATACATTGAAAGCCGGGAGCCATACCCTCAAATGGATATACTCCAAGGATGATTCGATCAACAGCGGCAGTGACTGCGGGTGGGTGGACCAGTTGACATTGCCCGCTGCGACCCCCGAGCCATATACATACACGACAACCAACGGAACGATCACCATCACCGGATACACCGGTTCCGACAGCACGGCAACCATCCCTGGCACGATCAATAGCATGCCGGTCACTCGCATCGGGGACTGGTCGTTCGCATACTGTGCCAACCTGACCCGCGTGATTCTTCCTAACAGTGTTACCAGCATCGGCGACGCGGCGTTCGCGGCCTGCACCAGGCTGACCAGTGTCCAGATCCCCGGCGGCGTCACCAGCATCGGGATCTCCGCGTTCGCTTCCTGCACCAGCTTGGCCCGCGTGACCCTCCCGGGCAGCCTCACCAGCATCGGCAACGCCGCGTTCTCCTGGTGCGCCAGCCTGACCGGCGTGACAATTTCTAACAGCGTTACCGCCATCGGGGATCTGGCGTTCGCCAGTTGCGGCGGCCTGACGAGCGCGTTCTTCCTGGGCAACGCCCCATGGATGGGAGCGGACGTGTTTGGTGCCGCAGCCAGTGGATTCACGGTCTATTACTTCAATGACAAAACGGATTTCACCTCGCCGACTTGGTATGGTTATGTGGCCGTCAGCATGAATCCCGCGCTTCCTCCGTGGGTCACAACCGGCGCGGCAAGCGGGATCACGATGACGTCCGCGACCCTGGACGGCACGCTGAATCCCGGCGCACTGGCGTCCACCGCCCTGTTTGAATATGGTCCCACCGCCGCGTACGGCAGCACGGCTGGTGCGGCGATTTCCCCGCCCCATGGAACGGGCGCGCCGACGGTCAGCGCGAGCATCAGCGGACTGCAGGCGGGAACGATATATCATTACCGCCTCACCGCCACCGCCGGCAGCGGAACGGTCACCGGCGGCGACATGACATTTGCAACCGCTGCGGTGGAGCCCTTCACTTACACGCTTGCTAACGGAATGATAACCATCACGGGATATAGCGGGTCCGGCGGCGCGCTTGTCATTCCGTCCACCATCGGGGGCATGACTGTTAGCGGAATCGGGGATGCGGCGTTCCATAACCGTGGCAGTTTGACCAGCGTCACGATCCCTAACAGCGTCACCAACATCGGGGCCTCCGCATTCCAATCCTGCACCAGCCTGACCCGCGTCACGATCCCCGGCAACGTCACCCACCTCGGGGATTGGGCGTTAGGAAATTGCAGCAACCTGAGGAGCGCGATATTCATGGGCAACGCCCCATCCATGGGAACCTCGGTTTTTGATGCTGCCGCCGGTGCATTCACGGTCTATTGCCACATTGATAAATCCGGTTTCGCCTCGCCGGTCTGGTCGGGTTACCCGGCTGTTAGCATGGGTCCCATGCTTCCCCCGGGGGTCACCGCCGGCAGCGCAAGCAGGATCACCGCGACAACCACAACCCTGCAAGGCACGGTGAACCCGTACGGACTGCCGAGCACCGCGTGGTTTGAATACGGCCCGACCGCCGCATACGGCGGCATGGCGAGCGTAACGCTTTCCCCGGACAACGCAGTGGGCGCACAGAGCGTCAGCGCGGTCATCAGCGGATTGCAACCGGCAACGATCTATCATTACCGCCTCACCGCGCTCAACGGCATCGGCACGAACGCGGGTGTGGACATGACGTTTACAACCGGCGTGACGGTGCCATACACCTACATCATGACTAACGGATTGATCACCATCACCGGATACACCGGATCCGGCGGCGCGCTGGTCATACCATCCTCCATCGGGGGTAAGATCGTCACCGGCATCGGGGACTGGGCGTTCGCTGGCTGCGGCCTGACCAGCGTCACCATCCCCGCCAGCATCACCAGCATCGGGGCTCAAGCATTCTCTTACTGCTTCAGCCTGACGAGCGCGCACTTCATGGGCAACGCCCCGTTGACGGGAGCATCTGTTTTTGATTATGTTGGCAGTGGTTTCACGGTGTATTACTCGACTGACAAAGCGGACTTCACTTCGCCGACTTGGATGGGCTACCCGGCCGTCGGCGTGGAACCTTTGCATCTCCCTGCAGGTTATATGTCATGGGTTGCCGGGTATTTCCCCGGTGAGATCGATCCCGCCATCATCAATACCACCGCCGACCCGGATCGGGATGGCCTCCGCAACGCGGTGGAAATGGTGCTGGGCGGAAATCCCGCCACGGTCATGGATGGCGCCTTGCTGCCGACCTGCGAGTTGCGCAACACGAATCTGGGCACGGGTGCCGCGAACTACTTCCTGTTCAGCTACCGCCGCACCGCCCTATCCGTCGCCACGGGCATCACTTCGGGTGCGCAGTACAGCCAGAACCTCGTGGAGCCATGGACCAATGCCATTGATGGGGTGGGTGGAGTCAAGGTGTTGGAAAATCCCGGCTTCTACGGAACTGGCATCGACCGGGTACAAGTCTTCATCCCATGTGGAGTCAATCCCCGGATCTTCGGACGCCTCCGTGTCATAGCCCCGTAAATGCCTGGATTTCAGGCGCTCGCATCCTATGCTCAAGGGAGCAGAAACCTCGACGCCTGCTCGACGTCCTTGTCGCCGCGGCCTGATAGATTGGCGATGATCAGGGTGTGCTTGGACAGTCCGGGGGCGATTTTCGCGACATGGGCCATGGCGTGAGCGCTCTCCAGCGCCGGGATGATGCCCTCACAGTGGGCGAGTTCCTTGAAGGCGGCCAGCGCTTCGGCATCAGTGGCATAAGTATAATCCACGCGGCTGATATCCTGCAGATACGCATGCTCCGGACCGACGGCCGCATAGTCGAGACCGGCCGACACCGAGTGGGTGAGTTGGATTTGACCGTCGTCGTTGGCGAGCAGCCAGGTTTTGGTGCCTTGGAGCACCCCGAGTTTGCCGCCTTGGAAACGGGCCGCGTGACGCCCGGGAATGATACCGTCACCGCCGGCTTCCACGCCGATCATGCGGACGTTTTCATCTGCTAGAAACGGGTGGAACAAGCCGATGGCGTTCGATCCGCCACCGACGCAGGCGACCAGCAGGTCTGGCAGGCGGCCTTCCTTTTCCAATATCTGGCGGCGTGCCTCCACGCCGATGATGCGTTGGAAATCCCTGACTATCATCGGAAACGGATGCGCACCCAGCGCCGAACCGAGAATGTAATGGGTGTGATCGACGCTGGCCACCCAGTCGCGCATGGCTTCGTTGACCGCCTCCTTGAGGGTGGCCTGACCGGCGGTGACGGCACGGACTTCGGCACCCATCAGACGCATGCGCACGACGTTGAGTGCCTGGCGCTCCATGTCCACCTTGCCCATATACACGACGCATTGCATGCCGAAGCGGGCGCACACCGCGGCGGTGGCGACGCCGTGCTGGCCGGCCCCGGTTTCGGCGATGATGCGGTTTTTCCCGAGGCGTTTGGCGAGGAGGATCTGGCCGAGGGTATTGTTGATCTTGTGGGCGCCGGTGTGCAGCAGGTCCTCACGTTTCAGATAGATCTTCGCACCGCCGAGTTTTTCAGTCCAGCGTTGGGCGAAATAAAGCGGGGTCGGGCGGCCGGCGTAGTCGCGGAGCAACCCGTCGAGTTCAGTTAGAAATGCGGGATCGGCCTGGGCGGCGGTGTAGGCGGTGGCGAGTTCTTGCAGCGGGGCCATCAAGGTTTCCGGGACAAACATGCCGCCGAAGTGGCCGAAGTGGCCGGTGGTGTCGGGAAGGACGGGAATTGGAAATGCTGCGGTGGCCATGCTCGGGCACATTGTCTGGCGGGATGCCGCCGGATTCAAGGGGAGAATGATTGCCGGGTTTTCGGATTGCCAGCGGGGCGGTCCGGAGACGATGGTCACGCATGGCGTATTCGGCAGAACGGGCGTTCGAGTTGATGGCATCCGCGCATGGGCGCGGCAGGCTGGCACACGCGTTTCTCATCAGCGGCGCGCGCGGGTCCGGCAAGGAAAAGCTGGCCGCCCGCATCATCCAATTGGTCAACGGCGCGGACTCTGCCGGTGGCACGGATTTGTTCGGCGAGCCGGTGGCGGTGGTGACCCCGCCGTTGGATGATCTGGAAAGCGGATGGGTGCGCATCATCCGGCCGCGCATGAAATCGCGGCGCATCGGGGTGGAGGAAATCCGCAACCTCGAACACACACTCCATCTCGCCGCGCCCGGCGGTGCCTGCAAGGTCGGCGTGATCACCGAGGCGGACCGCATGAACGATCAGGCGGCCAATGCCTTTCTCAAGACCCTCGAGGAACCGCCTAACAACACCCTGCTGCTCCTTCTAACGGATAATCCGCAGCGCCTGTTGCCGACGATCTTGTCCCGCTGCGTGCGGCTTCCGTTGTTAGGTGGCATGCCGTTGTTGGCGGATGGCGGTGGCGAACTGGTCGCCGCGCTCAATCGTGCGGCGACCCGCGGATTCGGCACTCCGCCGGGCGCGTTGCATTTGAAAGCCACCTTCGCCGCGTTTCTAACACGCTCGCGCGAGGCGGCCGAGGCCACGGCGAAGGCCGCCGAAAAGGAGGAAACCGCAGCCTATCGGGATGCCACGGACGGTACCTGGTTGAAAGGGCGCGAGGATTTCCACAAGGCGGCCGCCGAGGTCGAGTATCTCGATGCCCGTAACCGCTTGTTGGATGTGCTGATGGCTTGGATGGCGGATTTGTTGCGCTTGAAAGTGCAATCCGGCGGTTTGGATTTCCCGGATTCCGCGCCGACGTTGCAACGCATCGTCGACGAGCAATCGGCCACCCGCTTGCTCAAGCGCATGGAGTCCCTTGACTCGTTGCGCCGCACGCTCGAAACGAATGCTTTCGAGCCGCTCGCCATCGAGGTGGGGTTTCTCAAGGCATTCGGCTGATGGATTTCCCATCTGGCACCATTACTGGCGCTCGTGCGGGTGTTTTCCGCCGTTGGCATCGCTCAAGACAGAACTTGATCCCTGATCGGAATGCGCTATCCTCCGTCCATGGACTCCCGCCTGAAGATCGATCCAAATGTCTGCCACGGCAAACCTGTCGTGCGCGGCACACGGGTTCTTGTTTCCACAATCCTCGGCGCGCTTGGTGCCGGTGATTCGATTGAGGACATCCTTGAGGACTATCCTAACATCACCAAAGAGGATATTGAGGCAGCATTGGAATTTGCCAGCCAACTTTCGGACTATCAAACTTCAGCCTACGAGGCGGTGGCATGAGGTTTTTTCTGGACGAGAGCCAGCTATGACGTGCTCTTGCGCACTGGCAACCCGTTGGTGAAGGGTGAAATGCCAATGGGGAGATCGTGGATAGCAGATTGTAGATCGTGGATGAAGAGCACTGGCGCAGTTCTTTTTCTTCCATCTACGATCCACAATCCTCGATCTGCGATCTTCTCTCCTCATCTTCTGCGGTGGCCTCACACCCGCCGATTTCCAGACCGCGTTCAAACGCTTGGAAGAACAGAGCCGTGAACTGGAAGCGTCCCAGGTCGAAACCATGGGAGGCCTCGGCGGAAAAAAGCCCCGCCGTGCGACGAGCCCGGCTTCTTAGCCGCCCAGGTGTTCGCCGTCGCCGCCGAAACCGGATGGTCCGAGGAACGCATCAAGTTCATGCCGTTGGCGCGACTCGCCCAATACCAGCACTGCCTGTTGCGCAGGAACGGCACCCGGACGCGGTGGAGCAGCCATGTGCAGGACGGCCCCGAGATTTCCCTGAAGGACCGCCTCGCGCTGCTGAAAACGCAATGGAACCCCAAGGCTAACGCTGCTCCTGACGCATGAAGCTCCGTGAACTACATGTTCGTTAATCAGAAGGTTTGTTGGTCCGTTCTGCGACCTTGCTCAGCTTGAAACCGTCGCTCAAATTCATTCTTGTAAATTCAATATTACAAATTTGGCATTTGGCCGACTTGTACTCGGAAAGGTATCCTAGCAGTTTTTCAGATGGTCTTCCATAGAAAGTTTTTAGTTCATCACTGACAAGAATGGCAATTCTATTTTTTCCAATTTTAATCGCCAAAATTTCACCCTGATCAAATTTTTTAGCCAAGAGATAGCGCTTGAAAGTTTCGACGTCTAGCATGCCTGATTTTTTTGAGACGGGGTCAGCAAGATCTCCTGAAATTAATGCAAGTCTCGAAATGTCTGCTCTTGCGAAAGGCGAGCAGAGACAGGCAACCAGGAAAAGGAATGTTTTCATTCTTATTTGAATGGTACCAGGTTGTAATTCCAAAAAACCTCTTGAACTACATAATGTTCCACAGTTCCGCCGATCCATTTCCTATCTTGATCTGAGGGAGGACCGTTAGTAGGACTGGGAGACGCAGGATTGAGCCCGCTGGAGGGGAAATACCATATCGGCGTCATTGTGTGGGTATGCAGCATTGCCAGAAGCTGACATTTCTCAGGCCATGCTGGCATTCCTACTACTCCCTCTTTTCCGCTCAGCAGTTCGTTCTTGTTAGGAATCGCTCCTCTTAATGGCTTGGCATAGTTGTAACGATCATTTTCTGGAAGATCCCCACAACAATAGACAACCGTTGAGAATTCGACACCAGCAACTCCCCGAAACGTGCCGCTGTTTCTTGCCACGGAATACAACACGGCATCTGACCATATGATGTCCCTGTCAGCGTCAATTGGCAAAAACTTCACTCCTTGTTCAATTTGGTGAAATCCCAACTCCCGTGACTTGGCAGCCGCGTCACCAACAGCACTTTTTGCTGCATCAATAGCCGCTTGTTTTGAGGCATATTCCCCTAATATATCAATCCCATTAACACTTTCGTTTTCCGAGAACACATAAAGGTTCGACCCTACTCGTTCCTCAATTGGATCTCGTGAACACCAGCGTCCTTGGCCGGGATCATAGAAAGCGTGGGCCAGGTTGGTGAGGAGCGCGAGCAGAAGCAGGCACTTGAGGAGCGGATGACATGGTTTCATGGTGGTAACAAATCATGAGGACAGACTCCATTTAGGCTCTATATACCAATCAAATTGAGAATGAATTCAGCTGGTTCGAACACCCTTTCCATAAGGGTCGGCTTCCGAGTTAAAGCATCGATTATTCTTTTGGTTTCTTCCTCAGAACCCGATTTTGTGGGGGTAGAACTTGGGAGGTAGAACCCGTAGTATCCGTTAGGCGGATTCATCCTGTATTCGCGAAAGGCTAAACCGGTGCCCAAATAAATCAATATTGTCACAAAAACCCAAAGGCATATCTTTCTTGCGTGGAATTTCATCACATGTCCAATTTTTCTTCCGATTCTATAATCCATGTCGAGTCATAAATCGATTCATCGTAATCAGATCCCAAAACTGTATTTTCACATGGCTTTGGCGCGAACCATCCATTAACCCAGTCTATCGATACAATTCGCCCAGATGGTCCATACGGAGACCCAAACCAACTACTTCCTGCTTTTCGGGACATCTTCATGCCAATTTTTGTGATGCAACAACCGCTACAGGACTCTCCAGTTTCCTCCTCAACTTGGGCTTTCGCTTTTTCGCATGCCGCCCTACTAGCTTGAAAAAACTGACTCAATGCAATCTGCATTTTTAACTCATAGACATTTCCCTCCATCTGGTCGATTTGCAGGCCAATCACATTTTTCCCCATGTTTAACGCCCGGACCGATTTTGTTGCACCCCAAATCTTACAACATTTTTCGATTGCGGAGAGTCCCAGATTATCACCCCTATTCACCCCATCATTCCCGACGAATCCGTAGAGGTTCAGGCCGCCCTCTTCCCCTATCTGATCTCTGGATGCCCAGCGTCCTTGGCCGGGATTATAGAAAGCGTGGGCCAGGTTGGTGAGGAGCGCGAGCAGAAGCAGGCACTTGAGGAGCGGATGACATGGTTTCATGGTGGTATGGTTCGGTGACGATGGATGAAGTTCA
>CAISTY010000208.1 GCA_903888515.1 Akkermansiaceae bacterium
CTTCCTGCGGGGCGACTAAAAAGCCGATCGGGTGCGCTCGCACCACGATCGACATCCCGTCTCCCGGCCACCCTCTCTCGTGGCGGCCCGCGAAACTAGCTCCCCGTGCCCAGCCACGTCAACACATTTTGAAAATTTTTTGGATTTTTTTTGAGTGGTCGGGAAATTTGGAGTGCGGAGAAGCGCTCGAGTTGCCCCGCATTGGGATGGCGGCGGTGTTTTCCAAAAAACCCACCCATTTCGAAAGAAGGTTTTTGACCTTGGAAAACCCGGCTGAATGGTGGATGCTTGAGGCCATGTCAGATCTTGTCCGGGTTGAACCGATCGCGCTGCTGCCGACGCAAGCGGGTTGTGCCGTTTTTTTGGGGGATGGCAAGAAAGCCATCGTCTTTTACATCGACCCTGCGGTGGGGGCGTCGATCAATGCCTCGCTCAGCGGCCAGCGACCGCCCCGCCCGCTGACGCATGACCTGTATTTGCTCACGCTGGAAGCGTTTGGGGCGAAGGTTTCGCGCGCGGTGATCGTGACCATGGAGGGCGAGATTTACTACGCACGGCTGATTCTGGAAGCCGAGAACGAGATCATGGAACGCAAGATCATCGAACTCGACGCGCGGCCCTCGGACTGCCTCGCGCTGGTGGTGCGCTGCGGCGCGCCATTTTACGTGGTACGCAAGCTCTGGGACTCATTGGAAGACATGTCGAAAGTGTTGGCGGAAATGCGCGAAAACGACGGCGAGGGGGGGCCAACCCCTTGAGGCATGCGGTTTTTGTTTTGCCGCTTGCGGCGGCAAACAATGATGTTAGCATGGGAACCTATGTCGAACACTCCTACAACATCCCTGCCCGACTACTTGCGCGATGACATCCTGCTCCATCCGGAGAAGCGCCAGTTCGCGCCGTTTGATCTGGTCCGGCTTCTCGGCACGGTTTTTGCGCCGACACAAGGTTGCCGGGTCTGCATTCTGGTTGATTTCGATGAACCGGCGCAGTTCATCAAAGACCTCTCGTTCCTCAACCACGAGGGTTTTCCCGTCCAAAAAAGCGCCCACCGTCATTTCTATCAGGGCCTGCGGCAAGGC
Organism: Akkermansiaceae bacterium; assembly: GCA_903888515.1. Taxonomy (GTDB): domain Bacteria; phylum Verrucomicrobiota; class Verrucomicrobiia; order Verrucomicrobiales; family Akkermansiaceae; genus Luteolibacter. Next base: position 1,083 of record CAISTY010000208.1, read on the forward strand.
GCGATGGACGCCCTGGGCATGACGGGCGGGGAGATCTATGCGTACCGATGCACCCATGGCTCGAACCTCGACCTCGCTGACGACGTTTGGGACACGACCGGCAGGCACCTGTCGCTCGAGCATGATATCTATCCAAAGTATGATCTGATCCTCTGCATCTCGACTTTCTCCGCCACCGCACCGTTGACCGCGAAATGCAAGACCTACGGTTTCCGCGGTGCCACCCTGCACGGACTCAACGACGTAATCCTCAACTCGGGGCTCGCGGTGAATTACCACGAGGTGTCGGCCGACGCCGAGCGCCTGCGCCTCGCTCTAACCAAAGCGGATTCCGTGGAAATCGATTTTGCGCTGGAAGACGGCCGCGTGCTCACCGCGTGGCTCGGTCTGGGGGGGCAGGAAGCGCAGAAGTCCCACGGCCTGTGCCTGGGCAGGACCCCGGACATCGCGAACCTGCCGGCGGGCGAGGTTTACTTCGTGCCGTGCGACGCGCGCGGGCAGTTTCCGATGAAATACGAGGACGGCACGCTCGGCGTGCTCGACGTTGAAAACCGCTGCATCATCCGGTCCACACTCATTGCCGGCAATCCGGCGACGATCGCCGCGCACAACCAGCGTCTAACGGATGATCCGATGACCGGCACGATTGGCGAACTCGGTCTCGGCACGCAAGTGCTGCCGGTTTCCGGAGCGGACATTCAGGACGAGAAGATTCTCGGCACCTGCCATCTCGCCACCGGTCGGGACGACCATCTGGGCGGCGATATTTTGCCCGCGATGTTCAAGAAGCACGAGAACTCAACGCACGACGACATCCTGTTCGCGCCGCACAAGACGCCCAATTTCAACATCCGCCAAGTTCGCATGAAACGCGGGGCGCAGGAGGAAATCCTCATCGAGAATTTCAGGCCGTGCCGGTATCTGATGGACGCGCTGGCCAGCGGGCGATGAAGAACCGCCCGCACCGTGAAAGACCCGACGGGTCCATGGGTAATGTGTAATGCGCACCACCCGTTGCATTCCATCATGCCGACCACCCGCCGACAAACCCTGAAAGCGCTCGCCGCCATGGCGACCGTGCAAAACAAGGATGACCAGGCGCCGGTCTCGGTGGAAATCGATGCCGACCCGCAGGACGCCGACGCGGTGGGGGTGTGGCGCCGCATCCGGTCAGAGTCGTGCCAGTCCTTGCCAGCCATGCCATGCCATGTAGCTCGCAAGAGCGAGGAGCAGTGCGCATGAAAAGTATGGAGCCCTGCGCATCAGGTTACCTAAACCTGTGAATTTTTTCTCCGCGTGTTGGACACTCCACGCGGCGACAGCGCCGACCGTGACCATCGTCACCGCCAGACCGAAGCTGAATGCGGCGACCAACGCAAAGCCGAGCGTGTATTGCTTTACCTGCATGCAGACAATCAGCACCGTGAACGCCGCCGGACAAGGAAGCAGCCCGCCGGTTAGACCAAAAAGGACAATTTGTGGCGTGGTGACTTGCCGGTCCATGAACCGCTTTTGAATATCGAGCGCGTGGGCGGCTTCATGCGCGTCCTGGAAATCGATGCCGGCAGGCAAATCACCATGGTCATGCGAATGGCCGGTGTTGATATGTTGCGTGTTGTCGTGCCCGTGCTGATGGTGCTCATGCGCCGCGGCGGCCTTCACATCGCGCCGTGTCCGCCAGTACAGCCAGAGCGCGAGTGCCACGATGATCACAGCGGATGCGATCTGGAAATAGGGCTCGGTCGTCTCAGCGTTCCATTGTCCGCCATACTTGAGTGCCACCGCCACCAACCCCCAAATGATGAGCGAGTGGGAAAACGCGGCGGACAGTCCTAACAGAACCGCCTGTCCGAGCGTGCCGCGGACTGCGACGATGAATGCCGCCATCATCGTCTTGGAATGACCGGGCTCCAAACCGTGCAGAGCACCCAGCAGAATGGCGGTGGGAATGAACAGCCAGGCGTGCGCGGCACCTTGGGAAAGAGCTTGGGAGAAATCAGTGAGTGCGAAGAACATGAAATGGACCATACCCCCATACCCCATCTTGCCAAGCCGGAATTATTGTTGTATTCCACGGGCCAGGCAGTATGGTTTTCTCCGATGTCAAAGCACGCCCATGTCCATCCGCCCGACCAAAACCGGGTGCTCCGGATTCGCCTGCGCAAGATCTCCGGACAGATCGCCGCCATTGAGCGCATGATCGGGGAAGACCGCGATTGTACGGACGTGCTCACCCAGGTCGTCTCCGTGCGCAAGGCGCTGAAATCGTTTGCCGAAGTAATCATCCAGCAACACACGCGGGAATGCATCGAGCACGCAACCGATAGCAAGGAGAGCCAGCGCAGGCTGCGGGAGTTGCTCACGGTGCTCAAACGCTACGTGGAATGAAATCCGCCGATCACTATGCGCAGGTGGTGATCCAATGCCGTAGTACCAGATGCCATTGTGCACTAACGATCCGGCGGGATAGCGCCCTTGATAGGGCAAAGCACGCGCTTGCTTGGTCGGTGAGAAGTTGGCTTGGAGGCACCGCGAAGTCCAGGGTGACTTGTGTGGTCAGGGAACATGGACGGCGAGACGAGCGAAGAGAGTGGATTGGGATCCGCAGGGAATATAGACTTCGACTTTGTCCACTGCGGCGCCCGGCGTGGCATCGTAAAAATCATTGAATTCGAGCACTTCCACGCCCAGATCGCCATCGACGGCCGGGGTCCATGCGGGGCCGAGGTCGTTGTTGAATTCCGCCCCCGAGGTCACTCCTGCGGCGACGGATTGGTCACTGCGGCGGTAGGTGAACTTGAGGTAATCCGTGGGACCGGCACCAAAGCCCAGATCGGTGGTGACGCGAACGCCGGCGGGTGCCAGGAGCGCATCCATGCCAGTGGCGGGGTTGCCGCCAAGGACCATTTCCACGGCATTGTCGAGGCCGTCCTGATCGGGGTCGGCGGTGGCACCGATGGTGGCGGAATCGGTTACGCCGGGGAAGAACCCATCGATCCAGATCGCATAGGAGGATGTATTGGTGCTAACAAGCGTGAGGGTGCCGGTGATTTCATTAAAGGTCCAGATCTTGTCGCCGACGGTTTTGGTCCAGATGTCGTTACCGGCATCGGCGAAGGGACTGACGACGGTGAAGGTGGCGCCATAAGCCCCGCTGAGCGATGCCACGTTTTCCAGCACCCAGGTGCCGTGCGTGAGGGAGGTGGCATCGGCAGCAGCGGTGTCGATGTTAAAATTCCCGTCGAGGGTGAGAGTGCCGGCACCGGAAATGCGGTTGTTAGTGCCGCTGCTGGTGCCGATGACAAACTTGAGCTGGGCACCCTGCGCGAGGGTGAGTCCACCCGCAGCGACGTTGGTATTGCCAGTGTAGGTGTTGGTATTGGTGAGAACCAATGTGCCGGCGCCGAGTTTGGTGAGGGAGCGCGCCCCGCCGGTTTCGCTGATGATGCCGTCGATTTGCATGACGCTGGTGCTGGTGGTGACGCCGATGGCGGCATTTCCGGCCAGGGTGATGGGACCGGTGAGCTGATTGTTGACGGTGGCATTGGCGTTTTGCAGGGCACCGTTAGAGTCATGCCCGTTGCCGCTGATGACCAGGGGTTCGGCAACGCTGCCAGCCGCATCCACGTCCAAGGTGGCACCCGTGAGGACGGTGGTGTCACCGGTCGTATCACCCAGTGAAGCGTTCGCGGCACCCAGCTTGACGGCACCGCCTTCGATGGTGGTTAGACCGGTATAGACATTGACGGTGGAAAGGGTCAGGATGCCCGCACCTTGTTTGGTCAACGTGGCATGGCCTGAAATGCTGCCGCTGCCGCCAATGGTGTAATCGTCCACGCCCGAGACGCTCACCGCCGTCGGACTAACGGAACTATCGAGCAGCACGGTTTTCCCCGTCGCCATGCCGTTGAATGCAACCACATCCAAATTCGCGAAGGCCACGCTTGCGGACCCCGAGTTGAGCCAATTGGTGGAATTGCCGATGTCCCAAACGGCATTTCCCGGAGTGCCATTCCAGACCAGATGCTCACCCACTTTGTAGGACACGACGAGACGCAGTTGACCGGCAACGGAATTGTCAAGAGTGGCGACAAAATCCGCCTTGCCGGTTAAAACCGTTAGGTTGCCGGTCGGAATGGTTCCGGACGCACCGGCGATCAAGAGATAGGTACCCGGCACGGTCACTCCGGACAGTTGAATGGTGGACGCGCTTGGGACGCTCACCGTACCGTGGTTCATCTGCAATAAATCGCTGTTAGAGGCACCCACGACGTTCATGTTGAGCTTGCCGCCAGCAAGGGCGAGATTATCATCCACGTTGAGAGTGCCGATGGTGGTCGCGGTGCCGGGCGTGATCGTCCCTTGGCAGGTCAGGTCGCCATTGACGGTGCCAAGTCCGGAAATCGTCTGGATGGAGGCGAGGGTGAATGTGGCGGAGGAAACATCCAGGATGGCACCGGAGGCGATGCTGATTTCCGGCGTTTTGGTGATGCTGCCCGTGCCACTCAGCGCGAGCGTTCCGTTAGAGACCGTGGTCGCGCCGCCATAGGTGTTAGTGCCGCTGAGGGTCAGCCTGCCGGCGCCGGTTTTGGTCAGTTTGCCGCCCGTTCCGCTGATGACCCCCGCGTAGGCGGCGGGATTGGTGGAGGCACCGCCCACGGTGAGGGTGGCGCTTCCGAGAGTCACGTTGCCACCGTTGGCACCGCCGCCGCTGAGCGAGCCGATCTGCGTGTTGAAACCGGTAATGTCCATCGCAGCGCCCGCGGCGTTTGCCAAGGTGACCGCAGAGTTGTTACCGAACGCCCCGGAAATATCCGCCACGGAGGCGACCCCGGCTTTGAGAATGCCGAGATTGATCGTCGTCGCGCCGGTGTAGGCGCTCGCACCGGCCAGCGTGAGCGTGCTGGCGGCACCCGCCTCTTGCTCCACTATCAGGCCACCGGTCCCTGAGATGGGCGCACTCCAACTATCGGACTGGCCGAAGTCCTTGGCAACCGTTAGAGTGCGGGCACCAAGATCGATGGTGCCCGACATGATGTTTTGTTTCCCGGTGATTGTCGAATCGCTCCCCAGCGTGATGGCTCCACTCAAGGTGACGGTGGCGACGTTGAACGAGAAGGGACCATTCGCGTGGCCGCCGTTGATCGTGAACGCCTCGCCGGTGTTGCTGCCGGTGTCGAATTGGACTTCTGCTCCAGCGGCCACGATGGTGCCATTGTTAGTTCCGGTCACGCCAAAGGAACTGCCTTTGGCAACCTTCACAATGCCCGCGCTGACGGTTGTCAAGCCGCTGTAGGTATTGGAGGCGGTGAGGGCCAGGATGCCGGCACCCGCCTTGTTGAGACCTGCCGAGCCAGCGATGATGGCGGAAATGGTGGCGAATTTCCCCGTGTCAAGGGTGTTGACCGTGATCGTGGGAATGGCGGGAAGGGTGCTCGCGAGAGTGAGGACGTTGCCGGAATTGCTGTTGTTATCGAGAATCCAACCGGCCTCGGAGGAGGGGTCCGAGTCGCCGAAAACGAGGTTGCTCAGGGTGAGGTCGGCATCAAGATGCACCGTGTTGTCTGCGGTTATGTTGAGGTTGTCGAAGTAAGCGGTGTAGCCGGAACCAGTCGCCACTTGCCCAAAGAACCAGTTAACTTGCAAGCTCCACAGGCCACCGGAGGTGGCATTGTTCCATATGCCAATCAAGGCGTGGCCGGTCTGGGTGATGGCAAGGCCGATGGCGGTGACGACGAAGAAGAAAAACCGCTTGGATGTGCGTTTCATGGAATGAAAAAAATTGATGTCTAAAGGTCGGCAGATTGGAAGAACCCGCCGCAATGCAGGCATGAGTTTGTTGTGTCTTTCAAAACTTTGCAAGACTCGCGGATGCCTGTTTTGGCACGCGCTGGCATTTCAGGAATGGGATCAAGTGCCGTCGTGTGGCATTGCGGCTGGCATGGGTTCGAAATGTTTGATCCGGGTCAGACGGGTCGCATAGGCATGAGCGACGAGGTGTTCGGGGCAATCAGTTAGATATCATCGGGGCAGCGTGGCGGAGGATGTCCAGAACCTGAATTCCAACGGGATGGGTGCTTCGAATTGGAGGTGTCGGCCGGTGATCGGGTGATCGAAGGACAAGCGCCAGGCGTGGAGCATCAGGCGGCCGGTGAGTTCCGCGGTCTTACTAGGTTTGCCGTAGATGGGATCGCCGACCAGCGGGGTTCCCTTATGGTGCATGTGAACCCGGATCTGGTGGGTGCGGCCGGTGTGCAGGTGGCACAGCACCAAGGCGGTGTGAGTGGACGCATCGCTGGCGAGAACCTGATAGTCGGTGATGGCGGTCTTGCCGCCGGGCGGATTGACGACGGCCATTTTCTGGCGGTTCACCGGGTGTCGGCCGAGGTGGGTGAAAATCGTGTCATGTGGCGGTTTCGGAATACCCTGGGTCACGGCGAGATAAAGTTTTTCCATGGTGCTGCGTTCGGAAAACTGGCTGACAAGTGACTGGTGTGCGGCGTTGGATTTGGCGATGACCAAGCAACCGGAGGTGTCCTTGTCGAGGCGGTGGACGATGCCGGGGCGCTCGACGCCACCGATGCCGGAGAGATGTCCCGCACAATGGTGAAGCAGGGCGTTGACCAAGGTGCCATCGGGATTTCCCGGCGCGGGATGGACGACGATACCCGGAGCTTTGTTGAGTACGATGAGGTCATCATCCTCGAACAAAATGTCGAGCGGGATATCCTGCGGAGCGGCATTCAGCGGCACGGCCTCGGGCACGGCAATGGCAATCCGGTCGCCGGTTTTCACGGCATCGCGGGGTTTTGCGGGCTGGTCATTGACGACGATGTATTGTTCGCGGATGAGTGTCTGGATGCGCGAACGCGAAAGATCGGGCAAACGCGCGGCGAGAAACGCATCAAGGCGCTCGGCTGGGGCATCCACAAGAAGTTCCACCCGCTGAGTCTCTCCGTGCAAACAGATGTCGCAAGTTTCAAGTTCGCACAGATTCAAGTTTGCACATTGGCACTTCGTATCGGTAGTTTGCACGCATGCCAGATCATCCTGAATCCATCGCCTCCTGCCAAGCCTGCGGGAATCCGATGGATGTCTCGGCGATGGCGCCGTTTTCCAACGTGGCGTGCCCGATCTGCGGCGAACTCACACGGGTCAAGTGCGAATTCGGTCCATACACGCTGGTCCGCCGCCATGCGGTGGGCGGCATGAGCATGGTCTTCGCCGCCCGCGACCATACTCTGGACCGTGAAGTGGCGGTGAAAATTCTCAGCGAGGGGTTTTCCGCCAACGAGCGCAGAATCGCGGCTTTCGAAGAGGAAGCACGCATCACGGCATCCTTCAGCCACCCGAATGTCGTGCGGGTGCTGAAGACCGGGCGGGCGTTCGGGTACTTCTATATTGCCATGGAATTCGTGCCCGGCGGGCACTTTGAACAGAAAATCCGCGATCAGGGCAAGATCCCGGAGTTGGAAACGTTGCCCCTGGCCATTGAGGTGGCCCAAGGCCTCAAAGCCGCCCATGCTGCCGGACTGATCCACCGCGACGTCAAACCCGGGAACATCCTGCTCGATGCCATGGGCCACGCCAAACTTGTCGATTTCGGTCTGGCCCTCGTCACTCAAGGAGGCAAGGCCCAAGCCACCGAGATCTGGGCCACCCCATACTATGTGCCCCCGGAAACGGTGGAAGGATATACCGAGGATTTCCGCTCGGACATTTACGCCTTTGGAGCCACCCTGTACCACGCGCTGAGCGGCAAACCCTCCTGCGGAGAGGAATCGATGGCCACCAATGTTCTGCGCGAGGCCAAGAAGCGAGTGGTGCCGCTGCATGTTGCCGACCCGTCGATCTCTGTGGAAACCTGCCGGATCGTCGAACGGGCCATGGCCTACAATCCCAATGATCGTTTCAGGTCGTATGATGAAATGATCGCGAACCTCAGCTCCGTGCTCCGCCACTTGAAATCCGGACGCCCTGGAATTGCCGAATCCGCCATGCTCCGGCGGACGGCGAAAAAACGCCAGGAACGCATCATCGTGGTAGCCGGGGTGCTGGCAGTGGTTCTCGTCTCAGGGATCGTCCTTTCGCGGATGAACCGCCCGCAACCCGAAATCACGGTGGTCACTGCGCCACCCGACGAAATCGCCCCCCTCCCAGTGATGCCGGACACGTCCGTTGAGATCATGAAAAGCTACCGCGAGGCCCGGGCGGCAGTGGAAACCAAGGATTTTGAAAAAGCCGCACGCAAGTTCATCATGCTCCACAAGGATCCGGCGGTGCAGGAACCCACCCGGTCATGGGCGGGTGTGGAAGCCGTATTGGCGGCTTTTCTGGACGGTCGTACGTCTGATGCCCGCAAACAAGCACGCGCAACCCTCAACCATCTGCGTTCCCTGGCGCATAACTCCAAGGAACTCGGCGACGAATGCATCGCCACCCTCGAAGCCTTGGGACAACTTCCGCCACTCGCGCCACCAAAACCGGATTTCGCCGCCACCGGCGCATCCGGGGTGATCGTCTGCATGCTCGCCGGCCTCAAGAACTGGGAACAGGGAATGCTGGACCAAGCCGTCGCGTGGTTCACCCTGGCGGACGCCGTCACACTGCCAGCCAATGACCAGTGGGCCGCGATCTATCAGGGATTGGCACGCGACCATCTGGCCGACTATCAGATCCTCTCAGGTGCGCTTTTCGCCTCACTTCCCACCGACAGTGCCGGCTGTGAAACCGCGAGAAGCCAACTGGAAACGGTTCCGGGGAGATTGAAAACCCGCGGCCGTGCTCAATTCAATGTGCGAGCCCTGCGCTTGGACCTGGCCCGGCAGGCCAAGTTGCTGGGCACCGCCAAGCCCGTGTCTCCCGATCCGCCCTGATTTCCGGCATCACGGAGCGGCGGATGGCAGCAGAATTCCCATGTGGAATTTTGTCATTGCCAAGTGCGCGTGCATTTGCTCGTTTCTCACTCGTCATGGCCAACCCGACCAACGTGCTCTCCAGCGGAATCGAAATCATCGGTTCCATCCGTTTCTCCAGTGATATGATCATCGACGGCAAAGTCGAAGGTGAAATCAGCTCCGACAAAGGCCGCGTGACCATCGGCGAAAACGCGGTCATCAAAGGTGACGTGACCGCCAGCTCGGTCAAGGTGTACGGCAAGATCGAAGGCAAGATCACTTCCGAACGCTGCGAATTGAAGGACAAGTCCAGAATCAACGGCGATATCAAATCGAAGGTGTTTTCCATGGAAGAGGGTGCCCAGCTATCCGGCCGCACCGAAATCGGCGGCTGAGCATCAGCCCCGGTCCAACGCCTGATCGTCCCACGACGCCGGGTCGTCCAGCGACTCGAGGTGGGTGAAAACCGTAATGTTAGGCAGGGCTCTGCGGAGGCTCTCCTCGATGTTCTCCAGCAGGGCATGGCCGTGATGCACCGTCCACGTGCCCGGCACCAGGACATGCACGGACACAAACTTCCTGGCACCCGCCTGACGGGAACGCAAGGCATGGAACTGCACTTCCTCGTTTTGATAGGAAGCCAGCAGCTGGTTGATGGTGGCGAGATCCTCCTCTGATAGAGCAGGATCCATCAAGCCTGAGATCGAGCGCCAGACAATGTGCACACCGGTCCAGACAATGTTGGCCGCCACCAGCAGGGCCACCACCGGGTCCATCCACAACCATCCGGTGAGGACCACCGTGCCCACGCCGGCCAGCACGCCCACGGACGTCCACACATCGGTCAGCAAATGATGAGCATTGGCTTCCAGGGTGATGGAGTGGTGTTTTTTCCCCACCCGCAGCAGCAGCAGGGCCACGCCGAGATTGATCAGGGACGCCACCACCGATACGGCCAGCCCCGCTCCCACTTGTTCGAGTTCCGGCGGATGAAACAAGCGAGGAATCGCCGTGAACGCAATGCTCAGCGCCGCCATCAGAATCAACGCACCTTCCACACCGCTGGAAAAATACTCGGCCTTGCTGTGACCGTAGGCGTGATCTTTATCGGCGGGCCGGGCCGCGATCGTCAGCATCGCCAGTGCCATGATGCCGCCCACCAGATTGACCAGCGATTCCAACGCGTCGGACAACAACCCCACCGATCCAGTTAGATAATAGGCGGCGGTTTTCAAGGCGATGGTAACGACCGCTGCGGCAATCGAGATCCAGGCATAGCGGGTGAGGGATGTGTGCGACATGGGTGGCCTAGAGAACGCGTGATGTTGCGCCGACGTGCGGCCTGTAGGAAAGCCTGCCCTAGCGACTAGCGCGAATGTGAGATCCAACACCTCATTTCACAGCCGCCTTGACCTTATACGTCTTCGGCGGGCGGCTATCCGTACGAATGGCGGCCTTGCCCACGATCTTCTTGCTGACTGCCTTGCTGACGCTCTTCTTGCCAACGATCTTCTTGCTGACTGCCTTGCTGACGCTCTTCTTGCCAACGATCTTCTTGCTGACTGCCTTGCTGACGCTCTTCTTGCCAACGATCTTCTTGCTGGCGGCCTTGCTGACGCTCTTCTTGCCAACGCCCTTGCTGGCACCCGGAAGTTTCTCGGTGGGCAGGGACTCGATTGTGCTCAGAAAGAGAGCAACCTGTTCACGTCCGTAAACAGGCACGCGATATCGGCCGCGTGGTTTGTACTTCACATAAGGGCGCCCCGGCTTGAATCCCGCGATCCTGAGCAAGCGGAGGACGTGCGCACGCTCCGCTACGGAGTCGGCCGTGAGTCTGAGTTCCTCCCCTTTCTTGTACGTCATGCAGTCTTCGTCCGCATGACGGACCGGGTTGCGGCGGCGGACGTAGCCGTTCTTCCGGTATAGAGCCGCCAATTCACGCACTGCCGATTTCGGGGTGATCACCTTCTTCTTTTTCATGGCTTTGGTGGTGTGTTACACGACACATCGCGATCCAGATCTCACAGCGACTCTGCCGCATCCTTCTGCGTGTGGTCCGTTCACGAGCAAAGGTTCTAGCTTGTCATGGAGGTCTTGGCTAGAAAAAAGACGGGGCTTCGGGGGGGAGGGGGGATTTTTCATCATGGGAGTCTCCAAATGGCGGAATTTCCGGGGCGTGACGCTGCGGGCACGGCCTGCGGATGGAAACCACAGCCACTCTTGGCGGCGGCCACCATGCAACAGGCGGACATCCGTGCTTGTTTTCCGCTGGCAAGCCAGCGTAGCATGATCCTCCCGGGGACGGAATACCACCTATTGCCCCTGGTTCCGACTCTTTTTCATTGCTCATGGACACCCCACCCTTTTCCGATCTCGGCCTGCCAGCACCGCTGCTTGCCGCCATAGAAACCCTCGGTTACGAGCGGCCATCGCCCATCCAGGCGCTGAGCATTCCGCCCGCCTTGGAGGGCAAGGATCTGGTCGGCCTGTCCGCCACGGGATCCGGGAAAACCGCAGCCTTCGCCCTGCCCGCACTGGCCCTGCTGGATCTCAAAGCGATGTGGCCCCAAGTGCTCATCCTCTGCCCGACCCGCGAACTTGCGGTACAGGTATGCGAGGAAGTCCACCGCCTCGGTGCCAAGATGCGCGGCCTCCATGCCACCCCGGTGTACGGTGGAGCGCCGATGGACCGCCAACTCCGCGCCCTGCGTGATGGCGTGCATGTGATCGTCGGCACACCCGGCCGCTTGTTAGATCACCTGCGGCGCGGGAGTTTCGACGCCTCGCACATTCGCTTGGCCATTCTCGACGAGGCGGATCGCATGCTCGACATGGGTTTCAAGGAGGAAATGGACGAGTTGTTAGCCGCCCTGCCCAAGGAGCGCCAGACGTTGTTTTTTTCCGCCACCATGAACCCGGGGGTTTCGCGCCTGATCCGCAGCTTCGGCAAGGACCCGCAGATCATCGATATCCAACAGAAAGCGCGCACCGTTTCCACGGTCGACCAATCGTATTTCGAAGTGCGCCAACGCTCGAAAGTCGAGGTGCTCTCGCGCATCCTCGATATGAATCCACCACGCCTCGGCCTGATTTTCTGCAACACCAAACGCTCGGTCGATGAATGCACCGAGGATCTCGTCAACCGCGGCTACGCCGCCGACCGACTGCACGGCGACATGACCCAGCAAATGCGCGAGCGGGTGCTCAAACGATTCCGTGAAGGCTCCGTCGAACTGTTAGTCGCCACCGATGTCGCCGCGCGCGGTCTCGACATCGATGAAATCGACGTGGTCTTCAACTACGACCTGCCCACCGACCCGGAAGACTACCTCCACCGCATCGGGCGCACCGGCCGTGCCGGGCGCTCGGGCCGCGCCGTGACCTTCGTCTTCGGGCGCGACATCTATCGGCTCCAATCTATCGAACGCTACACCCGCTCGGTCATCCGCCGCGAACGCATCCCGTCCGTCGAGCAAGTCGAAGGCCGCCGCGCCGATCTGATCTTCGACGGACTCAAGGAACGCCTCGAAGCCGGCAAATTCGATGCCTATCAGGACAACATCGACCGCCTGTTAGAGCAAGGTCACACACCCACCGACATTGCGGGCGCACTGGTCACCATGCTGCGCGAGGCCAGCGGACGTGAAGGCTCCATGATCGAAGAAGACCGTGAGCCGGAACGCCCCGCGCGCCGCGAAAAAACCCGCGACGTCCGCGCACCGCGCGACGAGCGCAGGGAGGATCGCGGACCAGAACGCGGAGCACGCCCGAATCCGCGCTTCGAACGAGGCCCCATCCCGCACGAGCCCGGCATGACCCGCCTGTTTCTATCACTGGGCAAGACGCACGGCGTAATGGCCAAGGAAATCGTCGGCATGCTCTATCGGGAGGCCGGTCTGCCCGACGGATGCCTCGGCCGCATCACCTTGTTTCCCAAGCATTCGCTGGTCGATGTGCCGGGCGAATTTGTCAATCAGGTGATGGAGCGCACGCGCAATGCCCGCCTGCGCGGACGCCCGTTCCGTATCGACGTGGACCGCGGGCCGGTGTGAAAAGTATATATATGAGTGTCACGGTTTCATTTCAGGCGGATAAAACCGACATCGTAGTTCTGGCCTTGGAGAGCCTGGAGTAGGTGATGCGGTTTCATGGATTAGGGATATTCGCACTGCCTAGGTGCGGCGGGATCCTCGTCGCGGAGGGCGGGTATGATCATGGGTTCGGTCCCATTCCAGGGTAGCAGGTTCAAGGCATCGGTCAGTCGGTGACGAACGACTTGGTGACCACCAGACTGATAGGGAGTATCAGTTTGGAGGATGCTCCGGGTTTGCTGGTGTTTGAGGTGAGGGTTCCTTTGAGTTCGAGGGAGAGTTCGAGCGTGCCACCGGGGGTTTCGGAATGGCTGACGAGGCGGACGCTCACCCCGGGCCGGCTGCGGACAGGGCCGAAGGTGATTCCAGCGGGAGCCGGACCAGTGAGAGCCACAAGGGCAATGACGGACAAAGCGAGGCTGGGGCGCGTCATGATGCGGGTAGACTCCCGAATGCCGCACGTCCGGTCAATCCCAATCGGTGTGAAATAGCGAAAACCAGTCTTGAAAAAAGCACGGCAACACGGGACTCTCAGGCCATGAAACCCCGCGAAATTCCACGCCCGCGCCCGACCAGCAGTCGAGCGCATCGTCGCGAACCTGCGCAAGCAGCCGGTGCGGGCCCGCAAGCGCATGTGATGGTCTGATAGATAAACCATAACCACCATGACTCTGGAACCCACGCCATTCGCCTGCGATTGCCCTGAGAACCTGCCCGCGTCCGGTGTCCGCACCGGCCTGAGTGTGAGCGACCTCAAGCAATCGTTTCTCGACAACCTGTTCTGCGCCCTCGGGCGGGTGCCGATGGGGGCGACGCGCAATGATGCCTATCTGGCGCTGGCGCTGTGCGTGCGGGACCGCATGCTCAGGCAAGTCGTGCGGACGATGGAAGTTTACGCCGAGCAGGATGTCCGCATTGTGGCTTATCTATCGGCCGAGTTTTTGCCCGGTCCGCATTTGGCCAACAACCTGCTCAACCTGGGCATCACCGAAGTCACCCGGCAGGCGATGGCGGATCTCGGGCTGGACCTCGCCGACATGCTGGAGCAGGAGGAGGAACCGGGACTGGGCAACGGCGGGCTCGGACGTTTGGCATCCTGTTATCTTGATAGCATGGCAAGTGTGGAAATCCCTGCCGTCGGCTACGGCATCCGCTATGAATTCGGTATCTTCGATCAAACGATCAAGAACGGCTGGCAAATGGAAAGCACCGACAAGTGGCTCCGCTTCGGCAACCCGTGGGAGGTCGCACGACCGGAGATCGCCTACGACGTGCCCTTCGGCGGGCGCACGGAAACATGGAGCGACGAGCAGAACCACCACCGGGTGCGGTGGATTCCGGCCACCGTGGTCAAGGGCGTGGCCCATGACACGCCGATTCTCGGCTACCGCGTCGGCACCTGCAGCCGGCTCCGCCTGTGGAAGGCAGAGGCGGTGGAATCGTTTGATTTTGATGCCTTCAACCACGGCGATTACTATCGCGCGGTTGAGGACAAGATGCACTCGGAGAACATCACCAAGGTGCTCTATCCGAATGATGAGGCGGTCCAGGGCAAGACCCTGCGCCTGCAACAACAATTCTTTTTTGTCACCTGTTCGCTGCAGGACATGCTGCGCATCCATTTGTTGTTGAAGCGGCCGCTTGAATGTTTCCACGAAAAATGGGCGGTTCAACTCAACGACACGCATCCGTCCATCGCGGTGGCCGAGTTGATGCGCCTGCTGGTGGACCATCATCAATTGGACTGGGACACTGCATGGCACGTCACACGCAACACCTTCGCCTATACCAATCACACGTTGTTGCCCGAGGCGCTGGAAACATGGCCGTTAGACTTGTTCGGACAACTCCTGCCGCGCCACCTCGAAATCATTTTCGAAATCAACGCGCGTTTCCTCGCTGAGGTGCGGGCGAGGTTTCCCGGCGATGATGCGCGCCTGGCCCGCATGTCGCTCATTGACGAGCGGGGCGGACGTCATATCCGCATGGCCCACCTCGCCACGGTCGGCAGCCATCATGTGAACGGGGTGGCGCGCCTGCATTCGGAGCTGTTAGAAAGGACTGTCATGCATGATTTCGCGGCGCTGTGGCCGGAGAAGTTCCGCAACATCACCAATGGCGTGACGCCGCGGCGCTTCGTGGCGGTGAGCAATCCGCCGCTGGCGCAACTCATCACCCGGCGCATCGGTGACGGCTGGTTGTGCAATCTGGATAAGTTGCGCGCACTGGAACCGCTGGCGCAAGACGCGGAGTTCCAGCAGCAGTGGCGTGAGGTGAAACTCGCGGCCAAGCGCGACCTTGCCGCGCACATCGGCAAGCGCACCGGCATCCCGGTGGATCCCGAGTCGCTGTTCGACGTCCAGGCCAAGCGGCTGCACGAATACAAACGCCAGCACTTGAACGTGCTGCATATCCTCACGCTTTACCTACAGCTCAAACGTGATCCGTTAGCTGAAGTGCCATCCCGCACGTTCATCTTCGGGGCCAAAGCCGCGCCGGGTTATGCCATGGCCAAGCTCATTATCAAACTGATCCATTGCGTCGCGGATGTGGTGAACGCCGATCCCGCGGTGCGCGACCGGCTCAAAGTGGTGTTCCTGCCGGATTTCAATGTGAAGAACGCCCAGCATATCTATCCGGCAGCCGACCTATCCGAACAGATTTCCACCGCAGGAATGGAGGCGTCCGGCACCGGCAATATGAAGTTTTCCCTCAATGGCGCACTCACCATCGGCACCCTCGACGGCGCCAACGTGGAAATCCGCGAGGAAGTCGGCGCGGAAAATTTCTTCCTGTTCGGCCTGACCGCCGACCAGGTGGGGGAACTGCAATCCAGCGGCTATCGGCCTAACGAATACTACGAGAGGAATGACGGGTTGCGCGCGGTGCTGGACTTCATCGCATCCGGCGCGCTGGCGGACCGGGACAGCCAATTGTTCCGCCCACTCGTCGACAACTTGCGATGGCACGACCCGTTCCTGGTGCTGGCCGACTATCAGGACTACGTGGAGTGCCAGGAGCGGGTGAGCGCGCTGTGGTCCCAGCCGCAGGAATGGACCCGCACATCGATCCTCAACGTCGCCCGCATGGGCAAATTCTCGTCCGACCGGTCGATTCGCGAATACTGCGAACACATCTGGCGGGTGCAACCGCAACCCGTGGCCTGGCAGCAACCGGAATGCCGGCGCCCGTTCTAACATAAGTGATCAGCCTGGAAAGGATTCAGACTTCCTGATCCAGGCATTTGAATCTGTAATCGCGTTACTGTGCAGTCCCTGAGTTGGAATCCATTTCTTGATTCTGAAAAACTTTGCGCCTTTGCGCCTTTGCGCGAGAAAATTCCTAACCGGGATGCTTCGGGATCGGCATGCGATGCGGGCCGGGCCTGCCAGTGTAAAGTGAATAGTG
The DNA here is from genome assembly GCA_903888515.1 of Akkermansiaceae bacterium. Classification (GTDB taxonomy): domain Bacteria; phylum Verrucomicrobiota; class Verrucomicrobiia; order Verrucomicrobiales; family Akkermansiaceae; genus Luteolibacter. Next base: position 17,479 of record CAISTY010000208.1, read on the forward strand.
CGTGACCTTGCCGGGTGTTAGCTTCGTAAAACGCGGTAGCGGTCTTGAGGTCGCGGACGCCGAGAGTGATGGTGGTGATGCGTGGTGTCATAATGTGTTTGAGAGTTGGTCAGCGATTCGGGACGGTGGAATTCTTGTCCATCCAGTTCCACCACTTGAGGCGTTCTGGCTCGGGCGCAGGCTCGGTAGCGAAATAAACCGCACAACGAAAAACGTTAAGCACACACCTGTCCTGATGCTGGCCGCGCAGTGTGCAAAGCTGCTGGTAAAGACGCTCGGGGCTACGGCGACGCAAAGCCGAAACAGTATAAATGCCCAAGTCGGCCAAATCGCGTGCAAGACACGGACCCACTCCGGGAATGCGTAAGAGGTCTTTCGGAGCTGCTAAAGTGTTCCTAGCGGTTCTCAGCGGATTCAATTTCTTCGCCTAACGTCAAAGCACAGGCACAGATGGGGCGAGGGGGATCGTCGATGCTCAATAAACTCTGGAATTACCCTACCGCTCCGAGAACACATCCGCCCCATCTGTTGCTCTGCTGCGTCTTGTTGGGCCTTGTTGTTTTCGGGTTCGGCGTCCGATCACAGCAAGGCCGATCAAAAGAATAAGACTATAAGTTGATGGCTCAGGAATTCCTACAACAATCGGAACTCCCGGCTCGGTCTCATAGCCCCATGAATTGATGAATCCACCAAGCACATCCGCACCGATCACGGTGACGGGGCCGTCAGGAGAAATGAAGGTAAACTCTGCAACATAAAACCCAGTATACTGAATCCATCCGTAGTGGGTGTTGCCGTCTATGTCGAATTCCACTCCGATGTAAGCATCCTCTGATTGCATCGTGAATAACCCGAATCCGCTGCTCCCTCTGTTGTCCGTATGGTGATGCCAATCGCCCCCTAGCGACACGGTGTCAGGCCCTAAAATGCTACCATAATAAACCGGACTGATGTTACCACCTACGTCAGAGCCTGTAGATAAAGTGCTGATAAACCTATTGGTGCCGTGAGCCTGCATGCCAACAACCAATCCAGCATCTCTCCAAAAAAGAAAGTCATCTACGCCGTCATCGTTAATATCCAGAGAGCCGCTTGCCGCGTTAGGGGGTGCTACTGGAAAAATATTCGGATCGTCTCCCCGGTAGGTCACAACGACGACTGCTCCTGCCTCGAATAGAGGCAGGAGCAACAATGAATAAAAGAGAAGTATCCGAATCATCGCTCCATGAGTTACTCGCCACGACGCACCCGCCAGAACTGCTTCGTCGATCCCGTGTCTCTCGTCGTGAGAACCGTCGTCGTAGAATCCTCTGCCTTGAACGTCGAAACGTCCGACCACGAGCCTGCCTGTAGGGTCGTGGAGGTCTCCAGCGTGTAAAACGTGCCAGGATCGAAACTAATCGTGAGGGCATACTCGTCAAGATTACTGGGGTTCTGTGTAAAGCCGGAACTTACGACAGTTGGAGCCTCCGGTTCCACTCCGCTCAGAATGAGGGATACCTTCTGGCTACCTCCCTGCAAGGTTCCGTTGGGAGTGATGGTAACGGCAATGCGCCGATCTTGTGTGCTTGAGTCCATCGTGACCTTTTCGAGATTATTCCGGTTGTCGGTGCCGCGCGTAGCGGCGGCACCACGAACCGCAGCACTCTCTCCCGACAGATCAGGGTTCAGTATCCAAGGTAGGTGAGTCGTGGAGGTCGCGGCATCCACCGCCACCAAATCAATGTCGTTGACCAGCATGGCGGTTGTGTCATCGACGTCACTGCCGAATGCGGAAGGGCTTCCCGCCGGGTCACTCCATGCCAGCGTGATGTCTCCCTGCGTGTTCGCTGGGAGTGTTACATAGAAGGTCTTCGGAACGCCCGTGGCAATCGTGAACTCCTTGATGAAGGTGCCGCGCCCCGCACTCTCGTCGTCCTCTAACAGGCTGACAAGCCGCTCCGTGTCGAAGCTGCCCCATCCTGTGAGATAGCTCGGACCGGGAGTGCCCAGCTCCAAGGCGGTATGGACAGCCGCTGCTCTCCAAGTGGACGCGAGAAGAGGAGACGCCGAGGGAAACAATTGCGTCCTTCTCTGCTCCGCAAGCATGAGGCCACCCGTGACGTTCGGAGCGGCGAAGCTTGTGCCCTGCAGATTCACGTTGCCGTTGCTGTCTGCAAGAATTCCATTGTAGTAATTGTATTCGCAACCGCAGTGGCATGGTTGCTTGTCAAGGTGCTGTCCATCTGTACCGCACGTCCGCCGGAAAACTCACTATGCGTCGTGCGAATTCCGGCCACTCCCGATCCGACTGCTTCGCTGGCCTCCCAGATGGAAACCTTGACTCCAGAGCCAGTGAGGTTCCGGCTCAGCGAAGTATTCTGCCAAGAATACAATCCCGCCGGCCAAACATCGTCCGCAAAGATCGTATTTGCCGATACCGCATCTTGCGGACTCGCGAATATGGGGCCGCTTTCCGAGTCGCCGACCAGCGTTCCTATCACATCCAACTGATCGTCACTATATTTCTGCCTGATCGCATCCAGCTTCGCCTTCTCCTGAAAGCGACCAGCGAAAGCGGCATCGCGGCGAGCGTGCAAGCGCTCCCGCCATGCCGCATCGTCTGGGCGAATCGCTTCTGGATCACCTTCCTCATTGCCTGCGGGGAAAGCCTCCACCAGCGTCTTCTCCAAAATCGCCCTCCGTGCTGGCCAAGTTCTCTCCAACTCAGCCAGACGAGCTTCCCGCGCAAGCTCAGCCTTACGCTTCTGCTCTGCCAGTTCCTCTGGCGTCAGAATCTTCGGCATCGGTCCTTCGACAAAAGGATCCCGCCACATCACCATCTCTTCATAATCTGTCAGCCCGTCGCCATCAGTATCCGTCGTTTTGTTGCGGTGCTTGAGGTCACGGAAAATTCCGCACCAGAGATCGTCCCAACCATCACCATCAGAATCATAGATGATCCGATCCCGACCGAGGAAGTCCTTGACGACAATCGAGGGTGACTTGACCGCTTGCTGATCGTCCTCGGCAAAGGTTGGAAAGGTGGAGGTGACAATGGCTGCTGTAAGCAGCGTGAAGCGCAGTAGGCGCGTGGTATTTTTGTGTGGTAGCGAGTTCATGGTTCTATTTCTTGGCACAACGTCAAGAGCTGGCACCACCACTAGCGGGGGCGGGCGTCAAGACGGGGAGTGAGGTCGGTGCTACGGGCGATGTCGCCGACAAGGCGGCTAGTGGTGGTTGTCCAGTCTCGTCTTGTTGGTCTTTCTTCGATTCCTTCCGAGCATGGAATGGTGAGAACGAAAGTGATTCTGGTGGTGGAAATGTCTTCGGTATCGTCGCAAGGGAAAACGGATTCTCTTGAACCTCGCTGATGGGTGTATCCAGCAGACCGCGAGACGCAAAATACTCAATCGCCTGCTTCAGGTAAATCCGCACTACAAAAAGAGGGGGGAAGTCCTGCCGGTAGGTGGACCACCATGCAAATAAGTCCCGGTCCGACTTCGATGAATTACAGCGACGACACGCCCAGATGGCGTTGTCTCCAGTATCCGCTCCGCCTCGATTGGTGGGAACAATATGGTCGATTGCGAGATGATCGACGCTCCCGCAATAGACACACTCTTGCGGCAACTTCATCCGTATCCGCTGGTCCAACATGAGCGACCTCGGTGACATTGTTCCTTTGGTGAGGCCGCTCAAAAGGCGTGCTCGAATCATAAAATGAAGCCGCGAATATTTCTGGTCTCGATCATGAACGGCCTTCTCCGCCATCGCGAGATTGGCATAGCTCCAGTAGAGAAGCTCGGAAACCGTGGATGACGAGGTTATCTTCATTTTCTGGACCAACGTCAAGGTGAGGCGGCGGCGGGCTGGACTCCGCATCCAAACTGAGAGCTTATCGCCGTCGCCTCCACCGCCTTGTTCGGTCTTGGCTTGTGCGGGTCCGGGTCCACCGAGCCTTGCCTAGGACGCGACTCTGGCAAACACGGCCCGCCACGGCAAGCGAGAAGTTCGGGTCGGTCGAAATATCTTCGCGGCGCTCTCGCGGGAAAGTCTCAGTGCCTGTCTGAAAATCACCCCTGGCAAGCTTCAAGAGAATCTAGCGCAAAGCCGCAAAGGCGCAAAGTATGGGTTCCCTCAATTCATTCCCCTCTTCCTTTGCGCCTTGGCGGCTTTGCGCGAGACCCTCTTCTTCCACTGGATCATCATCTGGCAGAAGAAAGGTTGGGCAAAAGAATGATTGAAATTCGTGCATGGCCGACATCAGGGGACGGCGCTCCGAGTTCGCCCGGTTAATATAGGTTAACCATCCAACAACGGGAACCGGTGGTATTGACCAAGGAGGAGCTGCTAGGTATGCTGGACCGGCTTGAAGGGCAAAACCGACTGGCGGCGGAACTGCAATACGGTGATGGGGCACGAGGATGTAAAGACGACCGAGATTTACACCCATGTGGCGACGGGAGTGAACGGCTGCGGGGTGCGGAGTCCGTTGGATGGGTAGGAGACGGGGAATGGCGTTCACCGTTCAAACCTCAACCTCCTATTGCAATCATTGGATTTCCTGATTCTGAAAAACCTTGCGGCTTTGCGGCTTTGCGCGAGAAAAATTCTTAACCGGGGGAGTTGTCAAAGATGCCGCGGTGTGAAGAGTGACTCGCGCAAAGCAATGCCGCCACTCCCCTGATGTGCTGCATACCATCTGGGGGAGAGTGTTATTTCAAGCGTTGGAAGATCACCTCGAATTGTTGATTCATGGCGGCTTGGAAATAGATGCCCTGGAGTTGGTCGGTGGTTGGGTTGTAGGCCAGCGTGTAGGTGGAGCCCGGGTAATTGGTGCCGCGCAGTTCGATGAACACGCGGGTGGTGGTGCCGTCGCGCGTGGCCATGGCTTTGGCAACGTTGATCGGTTGCGGATTGAAGTAGGCGGCATCCATTTTGCCGCTTTGTTCATCGACGGCTTTGATTTCGATGACGTAGCCGCCGTCGGGACGCTGCCATTTGCCTGGCAATTTGCGGAACTCCGGGTTGGGCGTTGCGGCGGGCGCGGACGGGGCGGCGGGCGCGGACGGGGCGTTGACCGCAGGCGGCGGAGTATTCGACGGCGGATTCTCCTTCTTGTCACAGGCAGAGAACATGCCGCCGGCGAGGACGGTTAGGAGCAGGTGGTTAGGTTTCATGGGTTAAAACAATGTATTGGTTTGCATGGTCTCAAGGCGTGAACTCGACCCGCTCGTAGAGTTCGGCTAACGGCAGAGTGGCGTCGATTTCGGGGAGGGGAATCGTGCTGTCGAGACCGCTGTGGTATTCGATGGCGAAGCCGTCTTCGGGTTTGCGGCGGTGCACGGTGACCGCAGGGGAGTCCGGTTCGACAAAGAGCAGGACTTGCAGGGACTTGATTGTTAGATATGCATCGCGTTTTTCGCCGAGGTCGGTGCGGCGGGTCGAGTCGCTGAGCACTTCGATGATGACGACCGGTTGGTCTTGGAAGTGGTCGGCGGCCGGGTTCGGGTGGCAGACGACCATGGCGTCAGGGTAATAGAAGCGGGCATGGTCGGAAAGTTTGATGTGGACCTTGGTGTCGCTGTTGAAGGGTTGGCAGGGTTTGCCACGAAGTTGGGAGCCGATTGAGAGCATTGCACTGGTGGCAATCGTGTTGTGCTGATTGCTGGCGCCGGCCATGGCGTGGACCGTGCCACCCAGATATTCATGCTTCACCCCGCTGGTTTCCTCACCCGCGAGGTAGTCGGCGATGGTGATGAAATTCGGCTGTCTCAGTGCGGTCATGAGCGGGAATATAAGCGAAGGTTCCGGGAGATGACAAGGGCGGCGAAGTTGGTGCGGCAGATCGAGAGACCGAGGCCATGCGGGCAGCTTTCCGAATGACGCACTTCCGGTCAATCCCAATCTCGGGAACAAGTGGAAACCAGTCTTGAAAGCAGGGCTGGAAGACGGGACGTCCGGGCCGGGAAACTCAGGTGAGCCGGCGGGAGATACGGGACTTGCAGGACTTGCAGGTCCCCATGGGAGTTCGCAGCGGGCTGCGCTCAGCTCCCGGCTAACAACTTCCCGGCGGCGGCGGCATGGCGTGTTAGAAATTCATCGGCGAGCGCGCCGTAGGCCTGGGCGCCGAGGCCGTTGGGATCGTGTTCGAAGATGCTTTTGCCGTGGCTGGGTGCCTCGCCGATGCGGATGGTCCGCGGAATGACCGTGCGATACATCTGCTGCGGGAAAAATTTGGAGACCTCCTCGACCACCTGGCGGGATAACAACGTGCGGCCGTCATACATGGTCATCACGATGCCTTCCAACCGGATGTTGGGATTGGCGTCGCAGTCGCGGATCTGGTCGATGACCTGGACAATTTTTGCGAGTCCTTCGAGGCCGAACCACTCGCACTGGAGAGGGATGAGGATTTCATCCGCAGCGGCGAGCGCGGAAGTCATCAGCACCCCGAGCGAAGGAGGAGTGTCCAAAATACAATAATCGAAAGGTTCGTTGGATTTGAGTTCCTGCAGGATGCTCCGCAAGCGGGTGAGGTGGTCGTCGGAGCGGGCGAGTTCGATTTCCGCGCCGGCGAGATCCATTTCCGAGGGCACGAGCGAGAGGTTGTCGCGGCCGCTGGCGAGAATCTGCTGGTGCACGGTGGCGTCACCGATGAGCACCGGATACAGGCTGCCGCCTGGCGGCGGATCGATGCCCAGACCGCTGGTGCAGTTCGCCTGTGGATCGAGATCCACTAACAGCACCCGCTGGCCGCGCAACGCGAGACCGACGGACAGGTTCAAGGCGGTGGTGGTTTTCCCCACACCTCCCTTTTGGTTGGCGACGGCGATGACGTTCATGCGGTGAGATGGGGATCCGGCACGGAGCGACTTTCCCGGGATCCCGCCACGCATGCAATCAAAACCGCAGCGCGGCCGCAAATCACCGAACTGCGGCACATGCCTTCCCGGCAGCGTGAGTGAACCAAGGGCAAGGAAGGGCGATCTCCGAATCGCCCTCTTGCCCATGGAAAGAGGGCGATTCGGAGATCGCCCCTCCTTGTTTGTTAGGCACCCGGCTCCCCGGTGAGTTTTGGCGGGATCAGGAAAACCAGCGTGCCGTGGCGCGCGGGAGGAGTCACCTGGAGACAGGCGATGGCCCCCTTTTTCATCTCCACACTGCCGCCTGAGGCTCCAACAACCCATTCGATCAATCGGGAGAAATCCGGTTCGTGGCCGACCAGAAGGATTTGCTTGAACTCCCCGAACGAGGAGAGTTCGCGCAGCGCCTGTTGCGGATCCATGCCACAAGCGAGCCACCCTTGAATGACGGCGCCAGGGATGCCCGCGGTCTCACAGAATTCATCCGCCGTCTGGCGGGCGCGAACCAGCGGACTGGTCAGCACGATCTCCGGCAGCAACTTCGCCCGCTTCAAGATCAGCGCCGCCCGGCGTGCCTGGTCGCGACCCTTCTCGACCAACGCGCGCGCTCCGTCTCCCATGGGATTGAGGTCTTCAGCCTTGCCGTGACGCAGAAGTATGAGATTCATTTGATTGGAAACATTGAAATGTTATATCTGAAACCTGCAATGTGAAACCTCAAATTTGAAATCTGCAATTTGAAATCTGCAATCTGCAATCTGGCGGGCGGTTACAGGGTCATTCCGCCATCGACGGCGATGATCTGGCCCGTGATGTAATGTGCGGCGGGGCTGGCGAGGAAGGCGACGAGGGCGGCGATGTCCCGGGGGTCACAGAATTTGCCGAGCGGGATCCGGGTGAGCACCGCATCCTTGACTGCTTGGGGCTGCTTGCCGGACATGTCCGTGTTGATGCATCCCGGGACCACGGCATTGCAGGTGACGCCGCGTCCGGAGAGTTCGCGGGCGACGGCCTTGGTGAAGGCGATCAGGCCGGTCATGCTGGCGCATTCGTGGGTGAGACGATCATGACCCATCAGGCCAATCACCGAAGTGATGTTGATGATGCGCGGGTCTGGTGCCTTCATCAGCATGCGCCTGCACGCTTTCACGGTGTTGAAGGCACCCTTGAGATGGCTGCCGGGGTTGCCGGGATCCAAGTCCTCTTCCGCCATCGGCACCCGGTAACTCCCGCAGGTTTCTTCCGCCTGATAGACCAGTATGCTCACGGGCCCTAACTCCTCACCGATCCGCCTCACAAGATCATGCACCGCCGCATGATCGGCCACGTCCACGGCATATCCCGTGGCCGCCCCCGCAAAGCCAGCGTTGATTTCCTCCGCAGCTTGCTCGCAACCCGCCGCGCTGCGCGCCACCACGGCGACCCTGGCCCCGTCCGCCGCCAGCACGCGGGCGATTTCCCGGCCGATGGCACTATCCCCCCCGGTGACAACGGCGATCTTGCAGGCATGAAGAGACATGCGCTGAGCGTGAAAGAAAAATCACCCGGAGTCAATCCGGGGCGCTTGATGTTAGATTTCCTGTTGCAGTGGTTCGTAGTTCCGCCTGCAGGCGGAATCTTTTCACCTATAAACGTCACGCCGATGCCCGACCTTCACCACCACAACAATGAGTCGTGTATCATCAATCTCATAGATGATTCGATAGTTGCCGTGACGAATCCGGTAATATTCCATGCCGGACAGTTTGATGCTACCAGGCGGGCGCGGATCCTCTCTGAGTGATTCAATGCGCTTGAGAATCCTGATGAGATCACCCGATGGAATGTCCTTCGTGTCTTTGGTGACAGACGGCCGGACTACCAATTCAAATTTGGCCACGGATTTTCAGTTTCTTCAGAAATGTTGCGTAGGAAATGGTTCCTTCTTTTTTTCTGCCTTCGATGTCGAGCAGATCCCCCAAATCCTCAGCCAGCGTGTCGCGTACTGCCCTGTTCACGATTTCGGAAAGGCTGGAATCGGATTCCACGGCTTTGATCTTGAGCGCCTTGTGTAAATCCTCCTGAAAATATACGGTCGCGCGTTTCATGCGGACAAAGTGACGCCAAAACGTCAGAACGTCAAGTTTCGTTAGAGCGCCCGCAGCATGGCGATGGTTTCGGTGAATTTGGCGGCGGGTTCGGTGGCTTTGAGGCGGGGGAAGCGGCGGCCTTCGAGCAGGATGTAGTCGCCGTTGCGGTAGAGCATGAGGCGCTGGCCGGAAATCTCGACGGAGCTGATGTTTTCGCGGGCGGCGAGCGCCTTGATGCGGGCAATGTGTAACAGGTTGGCGGCGGCGTCCGGCAGGCGGCCAAAGCGGTCGCGCCAGGATTTTTCGAGGGCATCGACGGCTTGTTCGCTGCCGGCTTCGGAGAGTTCCCGATAGGCGGAGATGCGGAGTTGAGTGTCCTGCAACCATGCGGCGGGGAGAAAGGCGGGGAGGCTGGCTGATTGTGGATTGTGGATTGTGGATTGTGGATTCAGAAACTGCGTCTCGGTGGGGATGATGAAATCCGCCTTGAAGGTGGCCTCGCCGCGCGGCGCGTCCTGGCGGCCCTTGAGACGGTCCACCGACTGACGCAACAACTGACAGTAAAGATCGAAGCCGATCTGCGAGATCTGGCCGGATTGCCGCGTGCCTAACAAATTCCCGGCACCGCGGATTTCGAGGTCGCGCATGGCGATTTTGAACCCTGATCCCAACGCGGTGTATTGTTTGATGGCATGGATGCGCTTGCGGGCGTCGCCCACGGTCATCAGGTCGCGCGGCAGCAGCAGGATGGCATAGGCTTGTTCCCCGGCGCGGCCGACGCGCCCGCGCAACTGATAGAGATCGGCCAGTCCGAAGCGGTCGGCGCGGTCGATGAGGATGGTGTTGGCGTTGGGGATGTCGATGCCGGTCTCGATGATGGTGGTGGCCAGCAGCACATCGGCCTCACCGGTGACGAAGGTATGCATAACTCCTTCGAGGTCGTCCTTGTCCATTTGGCCGTGGCCGGTGACGATGCGCGCCTCGGGGACAAGTTCGCGTAGGCGCGCGGCCATCCGATCGATGGTTTTAACGCGGTTGTGGAGGAAAAACACCTGTCCGCCACGCTTCATCTCGCGGCGGATGGCATCGCGGATGACGCGTTCGTCATAGGCGCAGACGGTGGTGGCGACCGGCACCCTGTTAGGTGGCGGGGTGTCGATGGTGGACATGTCGCGCGCGCCCATCAACGCCATGTAGAGTGTGCGCGGGATGGGCGTGGCGGATAGAGTCAGCACATCCACCTGGCGGAAGAGTTGTTTGAATTTCTCCTTGTGGGCGACGCCGAAGCGCTGTTCCTCATCGATGACGACGAGGCCGAGGTTTTTGAAATGCACATCTCCGGAGATGAGGCGGTGGGTACCGATGACCAGATCCACCGTGCCATTGGCGAGGCCGGTGATGGTATCGCGCATTTCCGCAGGCGTGCGGAAGCGGTTGAGCAGATCGACGCGGATCGGATAGTCCGACATCCGTTCACGGAAGGTGCGCCAATGTTGTTCTGCCAGAACAGTGGTGGGCACCAAAATGGCGACCTGTTTGCCGCTGGTGATGGCCTTGAAGGCGGCACGAATGGCCACTTCGGTCTTGCCGAAGCCGACATCGCCGCAGATCAGCCGGTCCATCGGACGCGCGGCTTCAAGATCGTGTTTGGTTTCGTCGATGGCGCGGCGTTGGTCGGCGGTTTCGGTATAGTGGAACGAGCGCTCGAACTCCCACATCCACTTGCTGTCCGGCGGATGGGCGTAGCCAGGTTCGTGTTGGCGCTCGGCCTGCACCCGGAGAAGTTGCGCGGCATAATCGAGAATCGACTTTTCCGCGGCCTTGCGCGCGGTTTTCCACGCCGCACCGCCAAGTTTGTTGAGGTCGGGCGCCTTGCCACCAATGCCGATGTATTTGCCGACAAGATGGGCTTGTTCCAGCGGCACACCTAACAGCGCTGCGTCGCGGTATTCCAATAGCATTTCCTCGCCGTCATCGCCCTGTTGGATGCCGCGAAAACGGGCGATGCCATATTCGTAATGGACGACGAGATCCCCCTCGTCCATCTCGTCGAGCGTGGCGCGGGCGCGGGCGGCGCGGGCCTGGTCCAGCGTGCTGCGCCGCGCGGTGCCGGGGGTGCGGTAGCGACCGAAAATCTCCGAGGACGAAAGCACCGCGAGCTTTGTGAGCGGCACCGTGAAGCCGGCCAGCAACTCGCCGCATACCGGAACCAGGCCGAGATCACGTTCGAGGTGTTTGCCCGAGAGTTCGGCAAAACGCTCCTGCTCACCATTGTTGGAAAACACCATGACCACATCCCAACCGTCGCGCCGCCACTCGTTGAGCTGACGGAAAAAGTTTTCCCGGCGTGCTTCCTCGAGCACGAAGTCACCGGCTTCGAAGGTGCCCAGCGGGCTGCTGAAGGTGGCGAGCGTGAAGTCCTCCTCGCTATTGTATTCGGCGGCACCTTCGAGGATGCGCACATCGGGTTTGGCGATTTCCGCATTGAAGGAAACGATCAGGTCGCCGGGGCGACGGTAGTCGGCGACGGTGGCGACGGTCGCCGGTTCTGCTAGAAGGAGTTCGGCTTCTAACAATTTGCGGGTCGAAGCCTGTGAATCGAGGTCGAACTGACGGATGGATTCCAAGCTGGTGTCGAAAAACTCCAGTCGCAGCGGGGTTGCCGCCTGCCAGGCGAACAGATCGATGATGCCACCCCGCACGGCGAATTGGCCGCGTGCGGTGACGGTGGGGACGCGCTCGTAGCCGTGATCGGTGAGGGATATCGCGAGATCGGCGGGATCCATCGGAGTGCCGGGCTTGAGGGTGCTGCGCGCCGCGCGCAACGCGTCGGGTGATGGGGCTGGTCCGGCAAAGGCCTCGCTATCGCAGAGGACGGCACAGGATTCCGCGCGCGCCAGAATTTCCAACACCGAGAACCACTCGGCCGCGGACTCGGGATCCGCCAACGTGCCATCGCCCGTTGCGGTCGGCGGGTCCGGCAGGACGAGGGCGTTGATGCCCCAGAGTTCCATCTCGGCGGCGAGGCGTTCGCGGTGGCGGGGAATGTCGCAAACCAACCACAGGCGCGGTTTCCCCCGGTCCTTGGCGGCCTCACAAACCAGTGCTGCTAGAAAAGCATGGGACGCCTCGGCCGAGTGATCGAGCACGAGTTCGCCCTCGCCGGTAGCCAATGCGGCCAGGCGTGCGGCGAAATCCGGGTGGGTCACGGCGCGGCGGAGCCAGCCGTGGCGGGGATTGTCCGAACGGGACACCCCGCAGCCATACGTGTGATGCCCCGCCACGGCAAGCGGGATGTGACCGACGCCGTCACTTTGGCCGCACAACGCCATCATGGGCGCGGCATAGGCCGCCGCACCGGCATGTACGGCATCTCCGCTCTGGGCAAAATCACAGCTTGGCAAAGACCCGAATCCGGGTGATGGATGTCGTGTCACGATGGACTACCGCGAAGCAATCGACTGGTTGTTTTCCACCCAGATGTTCGGGATCAAGCTCGGGCTCGATGGATCGCGCCGCCTGCTCAAGGAGTTTCTGGCCTATCCGGCGCATGGCACGCGGGTGATCCATGTGGCGGGCACCAACGGCAAAGGCAGTACCTGTGCGATGATCGACAGCATCGCCCGGGCCTGCGGTCGGCGATGCGGGTTGTTCACCTCGCCTCACTTGATAGATTTCCGCGAGCGCATCCAAGTATCCGGGCGGGAAATCCCCGAGACCGAGTGCGCGGCCATGCTCAGTGAACTCAAAGCGATTTGCGACCGACTGGAAACCTATCCGACGTTTTTCGAAATCACCCTGACCCTCGCGATGCGTTGGTTCCGCGAATGCAAGTGCGACGTCATCGTGCTCGAAACCGGCCTCGGCGGCAGGCTGGACGCCACCACCGCCGTGCCTGCCGATGTCTGCGTGATCACACCCATCGGCCTCGATCACATGCAATACCTCGGCGACTCTCTGGAAGCCATCGCCGCGGAAAAAGCCGGCATCTTTGTCACCGGAAAACCGGCGGTCTCGGCCGTGCAGGACGCGGTTGTTAGATATGTATTGGAAAAGGAGGCCAACGAGGCGCGCGCGCCGCTGGAATTTGTCGGGGAGCCGTTGTTAGGCTACCCGATCGCGCTCGCCGGCGCGCACCAGCAATGGAATGCCGCGCTGGCCGTGGCCGCCCTGCACCGTGCGGGGGCGCCCCTCAACACCGACAGCGTGCGCCATGGCCTCGCGCACGTCTCATGGCCCGGACGATTCGAGGAAATCCGGCCCGCTGTGGTGTTGGATGGCGCGCACAACCCGCAATCCGCCAAAGTGCTGGCAGAGACGTGGCAAGCCGGGTTTCCGGGGGTAAAAGCCTTGCTGGTCTTCAGCGCAGTGGCAGCCAAGGACATCGCCGGCATTCTGCAATGCCTCGCCCCCATCAGCTCGCGGATCTTCTTCTGCCCGGTCGCCACACCCCGCGCCGTCCCGCCGCAGGATCTCGCCACCTGCCTGCCACCTGACGCCCCGCCGCATGAAATCTTCGACAGCTTCCAAGCCGCCTTCGCCGCCGCCCAATCCCATAACTCGCCGATTCTGATCGCAGGCTCGTTGTTCCTCGTCGGCGAAGCCCGCGCTTTTCTAACGGGTTCAGCTTACATGGCGAGTGCTCAGTAATACCATCCCCCCAATCGACGGCAATGAGTCCGGGGTTCTACTGATGAGTTCTTGGTTTGCCCCACAGTATTTTTTGCAGCAAAAAATGCGCAAGATGCGCAATCAGCCTGATGGTATTCATTTTTAGTGGATTCTGTGCCTCTTTGCGGCTAGTGTGCCGGACGTTAAATAGCTATTCATAATTAATTCTTGCCGCTGGTCTTGGCGAGGGCGTCCTTAGCCCGTTGGATTTTTCTGAGGATTTCCTGCCCTTCGGCCTTCCAAACGTATCGCTTCGGGTCGAGATCGC
>CAISTY010000209.1 GCA_903888515.1 Akkermansiaceae bacterium
CGGAGAATTGCTGCCGCATCACAAATGCGGCAGCGGCGATTTGCAGTTCTTCCAGATTGCGGAGGCTACGCAGGACGGGAAGGGACAGCACACCTGGCACTGGGCCAGGGCGATGATCGTCTCCAACGATACCGTGGAGGTCTCCTCGCCCGAGGTGAAGGAGCCGAAGGCCGTGCGCTACCTGTGGGGCAAGACCGCGCAGATCCCCAACTTCTACAACAAGGAGGGGCTGCCTGCGGCGGTGTTTCGTACGGACGACTGGGAATGGCCGGACGGGTGGGATCGCCGGACCGTCGGGGAGGAGATCAAAGAACTTCGCGCCAAGTGCAGGGCAAAGGGGATTCTGCCCGCCTACGTGCAATGAACGTGAAGAAGCGACCACAATGCACAAAACATACCCGCGCAGCGCTGAGTACGCGCGGCGCGCAAAAACCAAATTCTTATCAGTTACTGTCGTGGGCTCGGACGGATTCGGCTACGTGCTGGACAACGGCATGCATCGCACGGTGCCCCAGATCGGCACCGTGATCAGTGCCGCACACCTGGAGGACGCGGGAAGACCCGCTGGAGGCGGTCTGGCCACAGGCGCTGGGCATGTTACGCCAGGCTCCTGAACTGGAGGCCAAGGCGCTTTTCGAGCATCTGGCGCAGAGCCATCCCGGCGGGGTGAAGGACGGGTTGTTACGGACCTTCCAGCGCCGTGTGCGGAGTTGGCGTTTGGTGGAAGGGCCGGAGAAGGAGGTGTTTTTCACGCAGGACCACAAGCCCGGCGAGGAGTTGGCGGTTGACTGGACGGATATGGGCGACCCGGGGATCATGATCGAGGGCAGGAAATTGGCGCACAAGCTGTTCCACGCGGTGCTGACCGCCGACACCGAACTGGACCGCCTGGAGCGGCTGGACGAGGGCACGCACCGGTTCCGTGGGGCGTGCCGGAGGGTGGTGGAGCGCAAGCTTGCGGGTTCGCGGGGGTCGGCGTGAGGTGCCGCACCATGGCCCTCAGCCAAAAGACCCCGGCACGTCAGGCGCTCATCTGTTGCAACATGTTGTCTTTGTCGTAGATTTCCCACGCCTCCGCCAGTTTGGCGTTGTCGATCCGGAACGTGCTGATGGCTGGCAAGCGGATGGTGTTGCCCTTGGGCATGATGCCGGCGAACTCGCCGATGTGCTTGAACGTCACCACAAAATGGCAATCCACTTTATCGCCTTCGGCAATCATGAACTCGATATCAATCCTCATGTCGCTGAAGATTCCACCAAGGATGTCCTTGAAAAAACGGCGGACGCCTGCCGGGCCGGGGGGCAGGTCGGGCGGCATGTGATGATCCACGAATGTGTCGCTGACCACCTGTTCAATCCCGGACAGGTCGCCGGTTACCTCGGTGTAATACCGTCGAACCAGAGTCTTGTTTGCTTCTAACATGAGAGGTCTCCTTTTTGGTTAAGATGTGCGCACAGGTGTTTATCACAATCCAAGCGCTCTCAGCAACCAGATTCCGCGCAAAGGCTCGGCGTGCCTTCCTCGGTGGCGGTTTGGTAAACGCCTTGCCAGAGAACATGCCCGGCAGGGCGGCCGGCTTTCAGGTAGGGACCGGTCGGGATGCCATGCGCCTCCAGTGTTGGAGCGACTGTTCTTC
>CAISTY010000210.1 GCA_903888515.1 Akkermansiaceae bacterium
CACAGAGCCACCCAGCGGACCCAGCGCTTCATCCGGTGGGTCCGCGTCTGGATCTACAAGCAGGCTCCATGGCGCGATTCCCTGGCCCGCCTAAGGGAAGTCTGGGGTGCCGCTTCAGCCTAGTTTTCCACACCGATCCCGTATGCGAATGCGACACGACACGCCTGATTCGCCCGCCTGATAACTGGAAAATAACAAGATGAAACCCCAGTCCACACTCCGTCTTTTCTTCAATGGTTGCATCGCCGCTCTGCTCGCGGCGCAGTCGGCTCAAGCCGCTGATAAATATTGGGACGGTAGTGTCAGCACACGCGGATGGGATGATGTAGCGAATTGGTCCACTGCCTCGGGTGCCATCACGCCCGACCCCGTCAGCCGTTCCCGGAAGTTCTGATATTGCGCATTTCAACATCAGCACGGTTAACACGGCACAGGTCGTCCCTTTGAAGAAGAACCAGTCGGCAGCAGGCTTGGTTTTCGCGAATACCTCCACCACCAGGTTGCAAGGTGGAACCGAGTTGGGGAAAAACTATACCCTCACATTGGGCGCAAGCGGCATCCTCGTCAACAGTGGAGCGGGAAATGTGACGATCGGCTCCACTACGCTCGGAAATGTCTCCATCACCCTCAACGCGGCGCAGTCATGGACGAACAGTGCAACGAGCACGTTGACGATTGTAAATAATGTCACCAATGGCGCGAACCTGCTGACCGTGGCCGGCACGGGCAATACCACCATCAACGGCGTGATTGGCAGTGGCAGCGGCGGCCTTGCCAAGGATGGCGCCGGCACGCTGACCCTCTCCGGCACCAACACCTACACCGGCGTCACCACTCTCACCAGTGGCATCCTGTCGGTCGCCACCATCGGCAATGGCGGCGTGGCTGGCAATCTCGGCAAAGCGAACAATGCGGCCTCCAACCTCGTGTTCAATGGCGGCACCCTCCAATACAATGGCGTGAGCGCCACCACCGACCGCAGCTTCACGATCAACACGGGCAAAGTGGGCACTCTCGAGGTGACCGCTAACACCCTGACCCTCTCCGGCGCAAGCGCCCTCACCAATGGCGCCCTCACCAAGACCGGTGCAGGCACCCTGACCCTCACGGGCTCGAACCTTCACACCGGTGCCACCACGATCTCAGCGGGTAAGCTGGCTCTCAGTGGTGCGGGTGCCATCGCAGATACTTCCGCCGTGAATCTTGCCACCTCGGGCGTCATCTTTGATATCTCGGCCATCACCGCCTCCGGCGAAACCGTCGGCTCGCTCGCCGGCGTGAGCGGGTCCTCGGTGGTTCTGGGGGCTAAAAAACTCACGGCTGGCGGCGACAACACGAGCACCAGTTTTGCCGGTGTCCTCTCCGGCACCGGCGGGTCGCTGACCAAAACAGGCACCCAAACCCTGACCCTTTCCGGCGTCAATACCTACACCGGCGGAACCACGATTTCGGGCGGCAAACTGAGTGTCGCGGCCTCCTCCGCCCTCGGCCTCGAGGGCAACAATCTAACCATCGCCGCCGACGCCACCCTGGTCACCACGGGCTCCTTCAACACCTCGCGTGCCACCACTCTCAATGGCAGCGGCGGCACCGGCGGAACTTTTGAGGTGGGTTCGGGTACAACCCTGCAATACACCTCCAGTTCGATCATCAGCGGTGCCGGTAGTCTGATCAAGACCGGCACCGGCACGCTTTTGTTAGAAGGTGCCAACACCTACACCGGCGGCACTTACCTCAATGCGGGCACCACCCAGATCGGCAACGACGCGGCCTTGGGCGCGGCACCCACGCCCGGAAGCGCCGACTATGCGCTCCGCATGGCGGATGGCGCCACGCTTCAGATTCTGACGAGTTCCACGAACACCCAGCGCCAACTCATCTTGAATGGAAGCGGAAGCTCTGGCGCGGGCAGCACATTCGAAGTCACCAATGGCTTCACTCATGTGCGCTCGGGCTTGGTCTCGGGCACAGGCAAACTCAATCTAACGGGCACTGGCACGATGGTGCTCAGCAATGCCAATACCTACAGCGGAGGCACGAGCATCACCACTGGCACCTTGCAGGTGACCAACACCAACACCAACACCAGCGACAGCGCCACCGGAATCGGAGCGGTGACCGTGGGCAGCGGCGGCACCCTGAAAGGCAGCGCCACGGCGGGCCAAGGATTCATCACGGGAACGGTGGGCGTCAATAGCGGGGCCGAGTTGTTAGCCACCGGAGGGGCCACCCTCACACTCGGCGGCCTCACGCTCAATACCGGCTCGCTCAGCACCTTCCAACTGGGCTCAGACACCTCCACATCCTTGGTCAATATCACGGGTAACAACTTGTTCTCACTGGCGGGCGCCTCAACCATTGACATCATCAATACAGGCTCGATGGCCGCCGGGACCTATCACCTGTTTGACTACACCGGAACCGCTTTTGCGAATCTGAACAATCTGGTCTTAGCCGATTCACATACCGGCCTTTATAATCTCAGCTTGGTCCACAACACGGGCAGCACCTCGGTTGATCTCGACGTCACGGCCATCACGCAGCAGTGGAAGAAGGGCGGATCTAACACCAATTGGAGCGATGCGGGCAATTGGTGGGTTGCGGGCGGCGGGCCGGACGCGACCGGTGCCGAGGCGCTGTTCCTCAACAACAACGGCGTTGGTTTTAATTCTACCGAAACCGTGACGATCGATACAAGCTGCACGGTGGGCTCGGTCGTGTTCAATAATGCCACCACGGCTTTCACCATCGCAGCTTCGACCGACCAGACCCTGACCCTGGACGAGACGGGTGGTGGCAACGCCGTCATCCATGTCATCGCCGGCAGCAGCGCCATCAGCGCCCCGGTGGTTCTGGCGGACAACCTGCATGCGGTCGTTGCTGCAAGTGCCAGCCTGACCCTCAGCGGCGCCATCAGCGGCAGTGGCAAATCCCTGGAAAAATCGGGCACCGGGACACTCACCTTGAGCGGATCGTCCGCCAACACCTATGACGGCCTGACCACCGTGGCCGAAGGAACCCTCACCCTCAGCAAGACGGCCAGCGTCAATGCCATAGGCACCGGCGGCCTGCACATCGACATCGGTGCGACGGCGGCACTGGGTGCATCCAATCAAATCGAGGATGAGGCCAGCGTGAGCGTCAACGGCACGTTTTCCATTGGAGCCTACGCCGAGACCATCGCCGGTCTGGTCGGCCAAGGTGAAGTCACGACCAGCACCAGTGGGGTGCTGACCCTTGCTAGTACCGCAAACTCGACGTTCTTGGGCGTCATCTCCGGGAGCGGCTCACTTGCCAAAGCCGGTTCGGGCACGCTCACGCTCAACGGAAACAATACCTACAGCGGTGGCACTTCTATCAACGGCGGCACCCTGAGTGTGGGCTCAAATGCCAATTTGGGCATTGCTACCGGCGGCATCGCTTTTGGTGGCGGCACCTTGTTTTTCTCGGGCAGCTTCGAAAGCGCCAGAGGCATCGTCCTCAACAGCGGCGGCGGAACCCTCGACACCGACGGCAGCAGCGTCGTTCTAACAGGTCTTATCAGTGGCGCGTCGGGCAACACCCTCACCAAAGCCGGCCTCGGCACCGTGGACATCGACCACGCCAACACCTACTCCGGTGCCACCGTCATCAACGGCGGCATCCTGCGCCTGAGCAACGCCGCAGCACTCGGAGATGCCACTGTCGGCACCACGGTCAACGCGGGCGGGGAAATCGAAATTGACGGCTCCGGCCTCACCATCGCCGAACCGCTCACGCTGCACGGCGGCGAAGTCTGCAACCTCGCCAACACCAACACCTACAGTGCCGCCATCACTCTAACAGCAAATTCGGGCATCGACGCCGATGCCGGCACCCTGATCATCACCGGCGTGATTGGCGGGGGATCGTATGGCCTAACCAAATATGGGGCCGGCACCGTGCAACTCAGTAATGCCAACACCTACACCGGCGCAACCACCGTCAGTGAAGGCACGCTGGCTTATGGCATCTCCGGTGCCCTGATGACCGGCATCGTCACGGTCGATGGTGCCACGGCCGTTCTGGCCTTGGACTCCAACTCCGACAGCGTAGGCATCGTGACCGTTGCAAACGGTGGCAGCATCACCGGTTCAGGCGGCGTGCTTAGCAGCACTGGATCCTTTGAAATGCAGCATGGCTCGGTCTCTGCGATCCTTGCCGGCTCGAGTATCGCGCTCAATAAAACCACTCCCGATACGGTCACCCTCACAGGCGCTAACACCTACACCGGCGCAACCATCGTGAGCGGGGGAAAATTGACCATTGGTTCGTCCGGAACGATCAACGACACCAGCAGCGTGACCATTGGAACCACCAATACTCTAGCAACTGCTCAATTCGACTACAACTCCGCCACTGCGCTGTCGAAGACGGTATCCTTCGCCACGGATTCCACTGGCGGCATCCTCAGCGGTACCGGCACGATCACCAATGCCGTCGCCGTGACCTCAGGCAACATACAAACCGCAGGCACTGCGGTCACTGCAAGTAATCCTACCGCCACCCTGGGCACGGAGACCTTCACCGCTGGCATCACCTACAACGAGGGCTCGATCTTCGAGTGGAACCTCACCGGAAATACCGCCACCGAAAACGGGACGCGCCGTACCGACTACGACGCTGTCAATACGGGGGCCTTGGCGACAACCGGAACCGGAGCTATTTTCCGGGTGGTGCTGAATGGTGCCCAGAACTTCAGCGAGACTTTCTGGGATACCACCCGGCAATGGGCTGATATCTTCACCGGCGTTAACGGCACTGGCAATTGGGACATCGCGTCGATCTTTACCAGCATGCAATATTGGAACAGCGCTGGCGACCTGCTAGGCCCTCCAACCGGCCAAGGCTCGTTCTCCATGACCGGCACCACGCTCACTTGGACTGCCGTGCCCGAGCCCACCAGCGCGCTCGCCGGGTTGTTGTTAGGTGCAGGCCTGCTGCGCCGCAGGCGCAAATAAGGTAGGGCGTGGCGGCCCGCCGCGCCGACTTTTCCCTTATCCGCCTACCCCGACAATCACGGACAAGCGGGGCCGCTTGTCCCTATCATTTTTTCCCATCGGCCGCGCCGTGATTGTTCCCTTTCGGGCGGACAAGTCGGCGGACGATCCGGTCCGCTCTGCCGAAATTCACCCCGACCACGCTGGCATCCGCTGAAAAAACATCATCTACGCATTGTTTCCTTGAAAGAAGTGCGTTTTTGTCAGTGTATCGGCACGTCGTATGGATCATTCATTCACCACCCACCGCCGATTCGCGTGGCTCGCCGCCACCTGTGCCACAACATTCATTTATGCCGCAGCAGGTGCCGAGGAGCATTCAGCCATGGATGTCGCCTTCGCCGCCGATGGCAAAACCTTGGCCGTCACCGATGCCACCAGCCCTTCAGTGGTCCTCATGGATCCCGCAACACGCGCGATTCTGCGTACCGTGAAACTCGCCGGACCACCGGCCGGATTGGCGTGGGCAGCCGATGGCAAACACCTTTACGCCTCGGAATCCGGCACCAGTGGCATCGCTGACATCGATCCGGCCAGCGGTTCCGTCACCCGCCGCTTCACCACTGGCCGCTATCCGCGCGGACTGGTTGTCGTACCCCGCCGCAATCTTTTGCTCGCCACCGATAGCGGCCTCAACCAACTCACCGTGATCGATCTCGCCACCGGCACCACCAAAGCCGATGTCCCCGTCGGTTACCAACCCACCACCGTGGCCATCTCCCCGGACGAGTCGCTCGCCTTTGTCAGCAACCTCCTTCCTGCCACCTCCTCCATCGCGCCTGACACCGCTACCGAAGTTTCCGTCATCGACCTCAACACGCTCAAACCCAAGCCCGCCATCCGCTTGCCCCTTGGCTCCACCAACGCCCGCGGGATCGTGGTCAGCGGCGACGGACGCACCGTTTTCGTGTGCCACACTCTGGGTCGTTTCAACCTGCCCACCACTCAACTCGACCGCGGTTGGATCAACACCAATGCCCTCACCATCATCGACGCCGCATCTAGCAAGATCACCGCCACCGTGCTTCTGGATCAAGTGATGGACGGTGCCGCCGACCCCTGGGGCGTCACCATCGATCCCTCCGGCCTGCGTTTGTTTGTCAGCCTGTCCGGCGTTCACCAACTCGCCGTCATTGATCTGGAACGACTACCGGAAATCTTCAAACAATCGCCCGAATTGCTCGTCAATGATCTGGCCGCGCTCTACCGCAGCAACCTGATCCGTCGCATCGACATGCCAGCCCAAGGACCGCGTGGCCTCGCCGTCTCGCCAGACGGCAAACTCGTCGCCATCGCCGGTTATTTTTCGGGCAACGTCGTCCTAACAGACATGAACGGCGCCAATCCCGTTTCCGTTCCGCTAGGCCCGCAAGCCCCTCCTTCGCTCGCCCGACAAGGCGAAGCCCTCTTCCACGATGCCGGTCGCTGTTTCCAGCGCTGGCTCAGTTGTGCCTCCTGCCACGCCGACGCGCGGGCCGACGGTCTCAATTGGGATTTGCTCAACGACGGCCTCGGCAATCCGAAAAATGCCCGTTCGCTGGTTCTGGCCGGCAGCACCCCGCCGCTGATGTCACACTCCGCACGTTCCAGTTTGGGGCCGTGCGTGCACGCTGGTTTCGTCCACATTCTGTTTACGGAACCCAAGGATCAGGACGTGGTGGCGGTCGCCGCCTATATCCAATCCCTCAAACCTGTCGTCAGCCCCTACCGCAAACCGGACGGATCTCTCAACGAGGCCGCATTGCGTGGTGAGAAAATCTTCAACGACCCGCAAGTCGCCTGCGCCAAGTGTCACCCGGGTCCGCTCTTTACCAACCTCGCCTCGGTCGATGTCGGGACCAGCCGTCCATCCGACCGCGGTGTCCTCACCTTCGATACGACCAGCCTCGTCGAAATGTGGCGCACCGCGCCCTACCTCCACGATGGCAGCGCCGTCACCCTCCGCCAAGTCTTGGTCGAAGAAAACAAAACCGACAAACACGGCGTCACCTCCAAACTCACCCCCGCCCAAATCGACGACCTCGTCGCCTATTTGTTGTCGCTCTAACATCATCCGAGATCGTTCCCGTGAGTGCGGTCCGTCTTATATCCGCAGTGCTTGCATTGGCGGTCGGAATGACGGATGGCATCGCCGCCGATGTCCGCAGCGAAGTGCTGGCCAGGGCACCGGCGCTCAGGGAAATCGTCTTCGCGGTGCGCAAGCCCTATGATCGCGACGGTCATTGGTATGCCAATTTCAGCTACTACGGACCCGATGAAAACCGCGTGGCCTACCTGCCCGGCGGGCGCCTGTGCAAACTCGACCTTGTTAGCGGGCTGGTCACCAACATCATCGACGATCCGTTAGGCGGCATCCGCGACCCGGTCCTAAACCACGACGCCACCCGCATCCTGTTTGCCTGGCGCAAGGGTGCCGGGCAGCACTATCACCTCCACGATTGCCGCCTCGACGGCACGGACCTGCGCCAACTCACCGACGGACCGTGGGATGACTTCGAGCCCAGCCACCTGCCCGATGGTGGCATCGTTTTCGTCTCCAGCAGGTGCAAACGCTGGGTGCAATGCTGGCTCACCCAGGTCGCCACCCTCCACCGCTGCGATGCCGACGGACGCAACATCGAGTTGCTCTCCGCCAACCTCGAACATGACAACACCCCGTGGCCGCTCCCCGATGGCCGCATCCTCTATCAGCGATGGGAATACATCGACCGCTCACAGGTCCACTACCACCACCTCTGGACCACCAATCCGGACGGTACCAACCAGATGATTTACTACGGCAACCAAAGCCCGGGAGTCGTCATGATCGATGCCAAACCGATCCCGATGTCCGATCAGGTCGTCAGCATCTTCTCCCCCGGCCACGGCCAGAGGGAACATGCCGGCAAGGTGGTCACGCTCAGCCCGAGTCTGGGCCCCGACGACAACGCGGCCGTCCGTGATCTCACAGGCGCCGCCGATTTCCGCGACCCGTGGCCGTTGGCGACCGACGCGTTCCTCGTCGCACGCGGTCCCGAACTCCTCGCCATGAACGGAAATGGCGCGACCGCCCCGCTCTTCACTCTATCCGAAACCGACCGCAAGGCCGGCTTCTTGCTTCACGAGCCGCGCCCGGTGCTGCCGCGACCACTGGAAAAAATCATTGCCCGCCAATCCGATCCGGCCCAGACCACCGGCAAATTGATCCTCTCCAACATCCTCGATGGCCGCAACATGCAGGGCGTCAAACCCGGCGAAATCCGCCAGTTGTTGGTTCTCGAGCCGCTCCCCAAACCGATCAACTACACCGGCGGCATGGACCCGCTCACCTACGGCGGATCGTTCACCCTCCAACGCGTCGTCGGTACCGTGCCCGTCGAAGCCGACGGCTCGGCCTACCTCGAACTGCCCGCACGCCGCAGCTTCTTCTTCATCGCACTCGACGCGAACAACCTCGCGGTCAAACGCATGCAGAGTTTTCTAACAGTCCAGCCCGGAGAAGTCACCAGTTGCATCGGCTGCCACGAACAACGCAGCCGCACCAGCCTGCCACCGCGCAATCTCCAGGCTTTGCAGCGTCCGGCGAGCAAGATCACGCCGGTCCCGGATGTGCCCGACGTCTTCGACTTCCCGCGCGACATTCAACCCATCCTCGACGCGGCTTGCGGGGATTGCCATGGCTACGAAAAAACCGCCCGCGGCGGCCCGCGTTCCGGTAAACTCGTTCTAACGGGTGATCGCGGCCCGATGTTCAGCCATAGCTATTTCATGATGACCATCGCCGGGCTTTTTTCCGATGGCCGCAACCGTCCGACGAGCAACTACCCGCCGCGTACGCTGGGGTCCTCGGCAAGCCGCCTGCTCAAGCTCATTGACGGTTCCCACCACAAGGCCACCGTTACCCCGCGCCAAGCGACCATGCTCCGGCTCTGGATCGATGCGGCGGCCACCTACCCGGGCACCTACGCGGCTCTCGGTACCGGCATGATCGGCGGCTATCAGGAAAACAAACAGGTCGGCACCGACCACGATTGGCCGTCCACCCGTGCCGCGAGAGAGATGATTCAAGCCCGCTGTGCCGCCTGTCACACGGGCAAAGGTGCTCCGCCACTGCCGCGATCGCTCTCCGATGAACGCGGCACCTCGTTCTGGCAACCGAAAATCCCCGACCAATCGCTCGTCACCAGCCGCCATCTCGTCTTCAACCTCAGCCGACCGGAGAAATCCGTGATGTTGTTAGCCCCGCTCGCCCGCGCCGCCGGCGGCTATCAACTCTGTCAACAGGCGAACGACCCCGCGCCGGTTTTTCCCGACAAGGCGGACCCCGGCTATCAGGCAATCCTCGCGATGATCAGCGCAGGTAAACAGCACCTGGAATCCATCACCCGCTTCGACATGAAGGACTTCAAACCCCACCCCGCCTATATCCGCGAAATGAAACGCTACGGCATCCTGCGCGCCGCCCTCCCGCCCACCACCACGGTCGATCCCTATCAGACCGACCGCCGCTATTGGCAATCGCTCTGGCATCAACCACCCGCGCCGACCCACTGATACGACCTTCACAACTCAGCGTTTGACCTCGGAAACGCCGTAGTGTCGAGCAAGCCGGATTCCCTGAAATGGTAGGGCGTGGCGGCCTCGCCGCGCCGTGACTGGCCTTGCGGCCTGAAAGGACACGGAGGAAGCGAATGGCTAAGCGCATGGATTTTAGCGAATCAAGCTCCCTCCATTCGCACCGCCATCCGGCGGACAAGTGGGACGGCCGAGGCCGGCCGTCCCTACCATTGAGGGAATTGAACTTGCTCGGCCATTCGACCCAAACGAGGTGGTTTGCTGAGTTCTGAAGGATGATCAAGCCGCTTTCCAAGATGAGTGCCATGGCGATTGACCAATGGAATACTCCGATTGGCACCCACCTTCTAGCAGAATCCGCCTGATCCGGCAAGGATAACCTGTCATCCGCAATCAGGCCGCAAGACAGTTCACGGTGTCAGTACCACTCGCAATGCCTCACCACTTTCCATGAGGGCGAACGCCTGTTGGATGTCGTCGAGCCTGAGTACGTGGCTGGCGATTTTCTCCACTGGCAACGAGCCACCGGCGATCAACTCCACGGCGCGCTGGACGTGGCTGGCAGTGGAATCGCTGGTGCCGACAACGCGCAGCTCACCATAGTGCATCGGCCGGCTATCGACATTGAGCATGCTGTTGCCGGCGGGCAGCGAGGCAAACAGGCAAACCGTGCCACGCTTGCGTACCATCGTCATCGCCTGTTCCTGCGGCTGCGCGGCGGGCGCGGACACGATCACCACATCGGCACCGTAACCGCCGGTTTCGTTCATGATGATCTTCGTCAGGTCCTCGGTGGCAGGATTGACGAGCCGCTCGAAGCCGAACATTCCGGCTTGTTTCAGGCGGGCCGGATTGACTTCGCTGAGGATGATTTTGGAGGCGCCAAACTCGCGTGCGACGCAGGCGTTGAGGATACCCATCGGTCCGGCACCAAGCACCGCGACGACATCGCCTTGGACGATGCCACAGTTTTCAGCGGCATTGACGCAGCAGCTAACAGGTTCGGAGAGGGCGGCGTGGATCGCCTTCACGGTGGCGGGAACTTTAACCACATGACCCTGCTCCAGTGCCCGCGCGGGAATCGTGACAAACTCCGCCATGCCACCGTTGTAATAAAAGCCCATCGGGCGGAGGTCGGTGCAGAGATTACGCCAGCCACGCCGACAATAGAGACATTCGCCGCAGGAAACCGAGGTCGCCATCACCACGCGCTCGCCGAGGGCATGGCCATGCACGCCGGCACCGATGGATTCGATGAGACCGCTGAATTCGTGGCCCATGGTGATCGGCGGACGCATCCGCGGATTGCCGGACTTATAGGCTTTCCAGTCCGAGCCGCAAACCGCACATGCATCCACCTGCACGCGGATTTCGTCCGCGCCGCAAACGGGCATTGGTACCGATTCACAGCGCACGTCGAGTGGGCCGTGATAGACTACGGCCTTAATAGTTGTCATCGGCGGTGGCTCCTGCGAGAATGGCTTCGGTGGAACCAACGCCGAGGCGGTTGGCACCTTGCGCGAGATAGCCGGTGGCGGTTTTCCAATCACGAATGCCGCCCGAGGGTTTCACGCCAAGGCGGCCGCCGACGGTCTTGAGCATTACGTCGATGATTTCCGGCGTCGCACTGCCCGGACCAAAACCGGTTGAGGTTTTCACGAAGTCGGCGCCCGCCTCCTCGGTGATGAGGCAGGCCGTGGCGACCTGTTCGAGCGTGAGATAACCACTCTCCTGGATCACTTTCACCAGCACCCCGTGCGGCTTGGCCACGGCCACCACCGCCTCGATGTCCTTGCGCACGGCGTCATGGTCGCCACCGAGAAACTTGCCGATATTCATCACCATGTCGAGTTCGCGCGCACCGTCCCTGATCGCCAGCCCGGCCTCTAACGCTTTCACTTCGGGCAGGTGATGGCCATGCGGAAAACCGATGACCACCGACACGAGCACATCGCTGCCGGCCAGGCATTTCGCCGCCAGCGCCACGTCGCACGGCCGCACGCACAGGCTTTTCACGCCGCGTGCAATGCACATCTTCGCGTTTGCTTCGATATCGGCGTCGGTGAGGCTGGGCTTGAGCACCGCATGGTCCAATGTCGCGGCAACTTCGGAAACAGTGTATGATTTCATGATGGATATTTGTTTGTTAGTGCATTTCGCGGCCACCGGTGACGTTGATCGCCTGACCGGTCATATAATCGGCACCGACCGATGCCAAGAACAAGGACACGGCCACGATGTCCTCGATTTGCGCCAGGCGCTTGAGCGGAATCTTGGAGGTGAATTGCTTCACGACTTCGTCACGCGACTTGCCGAGATTCTGGATATAGCCGGCGCTGACGGCGGTCCAGACGCCGGTGTGGTCGGTGATGCCCGGGCATAAACAATTCACCGTGATGCCGAAATCGGCCAACTCGCACGCCAGTGCCTGCGTGAAACCAATGATCGCGGCTTTCGCGGCGGAATACGGACTCATGATCGCCGAGCCGGTCTTGCCCGACTTCGAACTGAAATTAACGATCTTGCCGTATTGCTTCGCCTTCATGAGTGGCACCACATGTTTGGTGAAGAAAAACGTGCCTTTGCAGTTCACGTCGAAGATGCGGTCCCATTCGGCTTCGGTGATCTCTTCGACTTTCCCCTGGCCGACCACGCCGGCCACGTTGACGAGGATGTCCACCGCGCCATCACCGAACTTCGCGGCGGCGGCCACGACCTCTTCAACCTCGGCTTCGCGCGTGACGTTCGCCGCCAGGCCGGCAGCTTGGGCGCCCGTGGCCAGCAGATCGGCGACGGACTTGTCCACGCCTTCCCGGGTGATATCAGTGATGAATACTTTGGCCCCGCCCTCGGCGAAACCTCGGGCGATGCTTTTTCCTATGGCGCCTGCGGCACCGGTGATGAGAGCTGTCTTGTTGTCGAAACGGAGATTCATGATGATTTTGGTTGGCCCACGGATGAACACGGATTTTCCGGATTCGCAAATCCCTGCGATGCGTGGTGCATGGTGCCTGCGAGACCCACTTCCCGCGCCGCGAAGCAACCCCGGAAGAAACCGTCTATCAGCTTGATGGACGTATTACGGGAAAACGATTTTCGGGTCGCTGTGGCGGACGGCGGCGTTGTCGTGATAGGTGGCGGCTTCGGTGATGATTGCGCCTTCGGGGCCGGCAAACTGCCAGTGCCGCGCGGTGGGCCGGTTGAGTTTGGTCGTTTGTCCCGCTTCGAGGATCGTCTCGTGCCAAACCGTCACGTTGTCTTTTTCGAAATCGGGCACCACCGCGTGCATGTTGGCGCTGCGCTCGCCTTCACCATAGACGTATGAAAGACCATGCCGTACGGTCCAACCTTCCATTTTGGGCACCGCCTTGTCGGTTTTGATGTGATAGTGTTCGGGCAGCATCTGGTTAGGAAGCAGATAGAGATCCTGCACCATGTAGCTGTTTTCCTGATCATTGATGAAACCGACCGCAGCCAGACCCAGTTTGGTGAACTGTCCAAGACCGTAATCGGAAATCCAAAGTTGTTCGCGCAGCCCCTTGAACACAGGGTAACCATGGTATTGCATCAATGCGATGATCGCATCCTTGCCGGCTTCGGGATCAAATTTCCCGTTCTTGTAAAAATCCTCGTTCTTAAACGCCAATTTCTTCTTGGTGGCGGCTGTTGCCAGTTGCGGCATGCCGGTGGCCAGCACTCCCACGCCAGCACCCATCATTTTCAGAGCAGTACTTCTTTTCATGTTCTAAGGTGTCAATTTTCTGTGAATCACGCTGGCCGCCCTACCATGGGGCACCGCGTGACCGTAGGATAGATGGCATTTCCACGAACGCAACCGAAAAAATTCGCAAAAATTCCGCCGTGCGGGGCATCCGGTGGTTGCACAGCGGCGGCGGATTCGCTAGCGTCGCCGCGTGATGCGTTCCGCCGATGTCGTGATTGATTTTCTCGAAGCCGAGCAGGCCCGTGGAGTGAGCCACATATACCTCGACGAAGGGGCGCGTGACGGGTTGCGAGCTTGGTTTCGGCGCAGCAAGCAACCACGGGCTGAGGCCCGGATTGCGCCATCGAGCCCGGCAGTCATGGCGGAACTACCGGCGCAAACCGACACACCCGCAGCCCCACCATTGCAGGTGACCGCTGAGGGCGCGTCGAAGGTGGAGCGCCTCGCATCCCTCCGGCAACAAGCGGCAAACTGGGCACCTGCGCGCTCGCTCGGCACGCTGCGCGAAACGATGGTCTTCGCGACGGGCAATCCGGATGCGCGCATCATGCTGGTGGGAGAGGCTCCCGGTTACGAGGAGGAGAAAAAGGGCGAACCCTTCGTCGGTCCCGCCGGACAAAAACTCGACGATATCCTCAAGGCGATGGGACTCTCCCGGAACGAGGTGTACATTTCCAACATCGTCAAGTTCCGCCCCGCGACCGCCCGCCAGACCACTAACAATCGCAAACCCGCCCCGCAGGAAATGGCGGCGTGCCTACCCTTCATCCACGCGGAAATCGGCATCGTCCGCCCGGCCTGTATCATCGCCATGGGCGGCACTGCGGCGGAGGGATTGCTCGACCTCACCGGCCCTGTGACGTCGATGCGCGGGTTATGGCATGACTTCAAAGGCATCCGGGTGCGCGTCACCTATCACCCGAGCTACCTGCTGCAAAGTGGCGCGAACCTTGCTATCAAACGCCAGGTCTGGGAAGACATGCTCACGGTGATGGAGGAACTCAGCATGCCGATCTCCGCCAGACAACGCGGCTTCTTTCTGCCGAAGTCTTGAGCCCAGCTCTCATCGCGCCGCAAAACATCGCCGTGTCGCGACAATTCTCATGACGGTCGTCACAAGAATTGTCGCGATCCGGGGGGGGGCGAGAATGATGCATGGACGCGCGGGTTTTCTTCCTGCCAACATCCGCACATGGGACAGGCCAAACGCAATCAACAACGCCCTTGCCCGGCACTCGGGGAAATCATCACGCCCGAGACTTGCGGCGGCAACCGCAACTGCAAGATACCCTGCCCCGGTGATTGCCCGCACAACCCGTTCAACCCGGCGAACTATTTCAGCATCTATCAGGCGATCGAATCCAAGGTCATCGCTGAAATCTCCCGCATGATGGCGAAAGATCTCGATTCCCATGAGGAACATGCACTTGTCCAAGCCATCCGCAAGAAGGATATCTTCCTCATCAACGCCCTCCACGTCTGGCACATTCACGGCCAAAACCGGATCGCCAAATGGCACGGCCAAGGGGCCTTCCGCGATTGGAAAAACGACGAACTCACGATGCTCCGCTCCCTGGATACCATTCGCGTCGCTCTGTTGGAAATCCAGCGCGTGATCGACGACCGCGCCACCCTCGTCCGCGACCTTCTGCGCCCGGACATGACCCCGTTTGTGTTGATTGACGCCAAGACTGCCGCCACGATCTGCCGGTTTTCCGTGTTTCTCACATGGGTGTATGAGCTTCCGGGAGGTGTTAGCCGCCTGAGCGGCGTGGCTCATAACATCGGGGAAATCGGCAATCTCAGCTCTGCGGAAATGTTCAAGCACATCATCGACCACCTCGGTGCGCCTGCGGATGACAAGGGCCGCTGGCTGCTGGAAAACATGCCGCTGCCATCCCGTCACTCCGCCCGCTCTTGGTCGAATTGATGAAACGCCACGTCAACATGATTGACCAGCAACGCCGGACCAAAGGCATCGATTTCGATATCAATCCGCTGCTGGAAGAACTCGGCCTCCATGAAATCATCCAGACACCCGTGCCTTGCGGCATCACCGACGATGATGCCGAAGAAGACGCCGCAGAAGACCGTGACGCATGGAACTGAGATCGACGCAGGACTTTCGAGTCCTGTCGTGTCTGCGTGCCCATGGCAATCGGCAGACGGGGACAAGCATCTCCCCGCCATTTGTTGTGTCAGACCGGCAACATCCGTTTACGCCGCGAAATTCGCCGCGACCACATCCCAGTTGACCACGTTCCAGAACGCCGCGATGTAGTCGGGACGGCGGTTCTGATAGTTGAGGTAATAGGCGTGTTCCCAGACATCGAGGCCGAGGATCGGCTTGCCGGCGCAACCTGCGATGGCTTCACCCATGCACGGGCAGTCCTGATTCGCGGTAGAGCACACGGCGAGCGTGCCATCGGATTTTTTCACGAGCCATGCCCAGCCGGATCCGAAGCGGGTGGCTCCGGCCTTGGCGAAGGCTTCCTTGAAGGCGTCGAACGAGCCGAACGATTTGTCGATGGCAGCGGCGAGTGCGCCGGTTGGGGCTTTGGCACCGCCTGGCGCGATGACTTTCCAGAAAAACCCGTGGTTGGCGTGTCCGCCACCGTTGTTGCGCACGGCGGTGCGGATGTCGGCGGGCACCGCCGCAAGGTCGCCGACCAGTTCGCAGAGCGACTTGGCTTCGAGTTCCGGCTTGCCGGCGAGCGCGTTGTTGAGATTGGTGATGTATGCCTGATGGTGCTTCGAATGGTGGATTTCCATCGTGCGGGCATCGATGTGTGGTTCGAGCGCGTCGTAGGCGTATCCGAGGGCGGGGAGGGTGTGGGCCATGGTATTTTGGGGAGTTTGGTTTGCATATCGCCTGGCTCTCCGCTAGAACGGCGTGACAGGCAACGTTCATTAACAAACCGAGCCTTCCAACCTCTGCAAGAGAAAAACCAAAAAATATGCCACCCTATCTTCCGCTCATCATCGCCGTCATCATGGGACTCATGATCGGATGGCTGCTCACCCGCCTTGCCGCATCCGCTAAAATCAGCGCTGGCAACGAACGCCTCAAGGCGGAGGAACGCCGGACTGCGGAAATCGCAGTCCGCCTCGCTCATGCCAGCGCGGATGCCGAACGCAACGAAAAGGATGCCCAAACATTCCGCAACCAACTCACCGAACTGCGCGCCCGCCTCGAATCCGACCTCCGCGCCGCCGCCGAAAAACAAGCGCTCCTCGAACGCGCGGAAATCAAACTTACCGATACCTTCAAGGCTCTCTCCGCCGACGCCCTGCGCTCGTCGTCCGAACAATTCCTCCAGCTCGCGAAATCCTCGCTCTCCACCCAGACCGAAGAAGCCAAGGGAGACATCGAAAAACGCAAAACCGCCATCGAGGCGCTCGTCAAACCGGTCGCCGATTCGCTCGGGAAATTCGAGTTCCGCATCGGGGAAATCGAAAAGGCCCGCGAAGGCGCTTACGCCGAACTCAAGGAACAAGTCCGCGCACTCGGCGAGGGACAGATAGGACTGCAACGCGAAACCGCCTCGCTCGTCAAGGCGCTGCGCCAGCCGGTCGGTCGCGGCCAGTGGGGGGAAATGCAACTCCGCCGCGTGGTGGAACTCGCCGGCATGCAGGAACATTGTGATTTCGAAACCCAGCATACCTCCACCACCGACGAAGGGAAACGCCTCCGTCCCGACCTCATCGTCCGCCTGCCCGGCGGAAAAACCATTGTGGTCGATTCCAAGACCCCGATGGATGGCTACCTCGACGCGCTTGAAGCCACCGATGACACGATCCGCGAGGAGGCACTCCAGCGCCATGCCCGCCAAGTGAGAACCCATATCCAACAGTTGGCATCCAAGAACTACACCGCCCAATTCGCCCATGCCCCGGAGTTCACCGTGCTTTTTCTGCCGAGCGAATCGTTCTTCTCCGCCGCGCTCCAGAGCGACCCCGGTCTGATCGAACGCGGTGTGGACCAAGGCGTGATCCTCGCCACCCCCACCACTCTCATCGCCCTGTTGCGCGCCGTCGCCTATGGCTGGCGCCAAGAGGCCATCGCCGAGAACGCCCGCGAAATCTGCGCCCTCGGCCGCACCCTTCATGAACGCCTCGGCAAACTCGCCGACCATTTCACCAAACTCGGCCGTTCACTCGGCAACGCCGTGGAAAATTATAACAGCGCGATCGGATCGTTGGAAACCCGCGTCCTCACCACCGCCCGCAAGTTCGAGGACCTCAAAGCCGCCCCCGAAGCCGCCACCATCGCCAACCTCGAACCCGTCGATAACATCCCCCGCCACCTGCAATCCACCGGCGCGGGTATTTTGCCCACCGCCTTGCCCGCACCTGCCGAAGCCGATTTTACATCCGCCACGGACGATGATTTCTTCTTCGTCCCGGAGCCGTCCGCCACAGCTGATGATTTCTCCTTCGTCCCGGAGCCGCCCGCCACGGACGATGATTTCTCCTTCGTCCCGGAGCCGCCCGCCACAGACGATGATTTCTCCTTCGTCCCGGAGCCGCCCGCTAGTGCCCGCAACGCCGCCGCAGACCTGCGCTCGGCGTTGGAGTGATCACCGGGTGGCGATCGCCGGTCGCCACGCTCCAATATGCCAACAGCCAGCATGCAAATCCATGCCTGCGTTCCCGCCTTCCTCGTTTCATCCACGACCTGCAGACCCCACTACCTGCCCGCCATGCCGCGACAAATTCCCGGACGATCGTCTGGAAATTTGTCGCGTCCACCCTCTGCCATGCGGGCTCGGAATGTGCTTGATCAGTGCGTGAAATGAAACTCCCGCAACATCCTGCCGTCCGATCAGAGCTCGGAAAATCGCTAACCATTGAATTTCTGGGGGCTACAAGACCGGGCTTGCCAAGCTGCCACGCTTTCACTTTAAATGCCCTCCGCATGAGCGACAAAGCCCCTTGGATAACCTATCGCCCGGAACTGAAAGTGCTGGACTGCACGATCCGTGACGGTGGCCTCATCAACAATTCCCAATTCACCGACGAACAGGTGCGGGCGGTCTATCAGACATGTCTGGCGGCTGGGGTCGATTACATGGAAATAGGATACAAGAACGCGCCCGCACAGTTTCCCAAGAGCAAATACGGTGCGTGGCGGCACTGCGAGGAAGAGGACATGCGGCGCGTGGTGGGCGACCACACGTTTGCAGACACCGGGCTGAAACTCACGGCCATGGCGGACGCCGGCGGCAAGAGCGATTGGAAACACCAGATCATACCCGCGAAAGACAGCGTGCTCGACGTGATCCGGGTGGCCTGTTACGTCCACCAGATTTCCGATGCCGTCGAAATGATCGAACACTGCACGGCACTGGGCTACGAGACGACCCTCAACATCATGGCCATCTCGGTGGTGGCGGAGGCCGATATCGACCAAGCACTCGAAATCGGTGCCAAGTCCTCCGTGGGAACCATCGTGGTGGTGGATAGTTATGGCAATCTTTACCGCGAGCAAATCGACCATCTGGTGCGCAAATACACGCAAGCCGTGGAGGGCACCGGCAAGCACGTTGGCATGCATGCCCATAACAACCTTCAGTTAGCCTTTGCCAACACCGTGGAAGCCATCATCCTCGGTGCCAACCGCGTGGACGCCACCCTCATGGGACTCGGTCGCGGCGCGGGCAATTGCCCGATGGAACTGCTGCTCGGGTTCCTGCGCAATCCGAAGTTCAAACTGCGCCCGGTCATCGAAGCCATCCAGAACACCATACGCCCGATGCGCCAACAGTTCGACTGGGGTCCGTCCATTCCCTACAACATCACCGGCCAGATGAATCTGCACCCGAAAAGCGCGATGGCCTGGCGCGAGGGGCCTGCACCGGACGACTATCTGGGTTTCTACGACCAGACCCTAACTGATGTCTGAGCGTAGCTGGAGCATTCTGCTCCAGACCGTGCCCGGAGCGTTCCGCTCCGTTTGCATCCTCAACAAAAAAAATCCCAAGAGATAGGTTGCCGGGCGGCGGGGACCTCGTCATGTTTGCGCCGTGATTTCAATTGCCAGACTTTTTGGAAAATCGGACCGCTTCTTTGAACTTCTTTCGGCCAGTGCGATGTCCGCGCACCAGAGCATCGAGGCCTTGTCACGCATGTTGAAGGAAGCCAACAGCAATGTCTCGCTGGCGGAACTCGCCCTCGCCCGGCGCAACGAGAAAAAAAACGCCGAAACCATCAGCGAGGAACTCGTCAAGGTGTTCATCACCGCGCTCGAACGCGAGGACATCGAAGCGTTGTCCAAGGCCCTCTACCGCATCCCGAAAACCGTCGAGAAATTCGGCGAGCGTTACGAAATCATGAAGCATCTGGTCAACGCCGGGGATTTCGCACCGCAAATGGCCATCGCCCAGGAAGCCGCCTCGGTGGTCGTGCGCATGGTGGACATGCTGCCTAACAGCCCGAAACTCGAGAACATCAAGGCGGAAAACGACAAGATGCAGGAACTCGAAGGCCGCGCCGACCAATTGGTGCTCGGTTTCCTCAAGGAGATTTATTCCGGCTCGATCGATCCGATCAAGGGCATGGCGATGCGCGACCTCTACGATCTGTTGGAGAAAGTCATCGACCGCTGCCGCGACACCTGCAACGTGGTGTCGCAAATCGTCTTGAAAAACTCCTGAGGCCGCAACCGCATGACTCTCGGGATCATCTTTCTGGTTATCTTCATTGCGCTGGTCTTTGAGTATATCAATGGCTTCCATGATACGGCGAATTCCATCGCCACGATCATCGGCACCAAGGTGCTCACGCCCCGCCAGGCCATCGCCATGGCCGCCACCACCAATCTGATCGGCGCGCTGGCCGGCCACGCCGTGGCCAAAACCGTGTCCTCCGGCCTGGTGGATTCACAGTATATCTCGCCGCTGGTGATTGTGTGCGCGCTGTTAGGCGGCATCGTGTGGAACCTCCTGACCTGGTGGTTCGGGCTGCCCTCCAGCTCCACCCACGCCCTGGTGGGCGGCCTCTGCGGCGCCGCCCTGGCCAGCTCTCATGACAACTGGCATGCCATCATTTGGTCGGTGGAAAAGGTCAAGGACGGCAAGGTGGTCATGGAGGGCATGCTGCACAAGGTCATCTATCCGATGATCACTTCGCCGATCATCGGGTTTTTCGGCGGGCTGTTAGTCATGGGTCTGCTCTATGCCCTGCTGCGTTCCTCCCGCCCGCGGTTTGTGAACCGTTTTTTCGGCAAGGCGCAGATTGTCAGCGCCGCGTTCATGGGCTTCGCCCACGGCCTGGCCGACGCCCAGAAAACCATGGGCGTGATCACCCTGGCGCTGGTGACCGCCACCGCCACTGGCAGCTTCGTCCATCTGCCGAACTGGCTGCACTTCCTGCGCATGGACAAGTCGATGGCGGCCGAACAAGGCATCAAGACCCTGCAACAACCCGCAGCCACCACGGACCAACAACTGGCGGCCGCGCAAGTGCTCGAATCCGAAGCCAGCCGCTTGAAACCCGGCGAATTCCGCGAGGCGTTCCTCGTTCTGTCTGCTAGAACCCACGTGCTCCTCGATGACCCCGCGTCCGCCAAACGCATCGCCGCCAGCGCCGCCGCCACCCATCAGAAAATCCTCGCCGCCGAGAACGCCCGCCTGTTCCCCAAAATCCCCATCATCGGCCCGATGGCCGCCGGCAAATTCACCGATTGGGAAGCACTCCTCGGCAAGGAAATGGCCGCCGCGCAGGCCGCCGGGAAAAACCCACGGGTGGTCGCCGCGAACAAGGTGCGCGATCTGGCACCCGACGTGCCCATCTGGATCAAGATTGTCTGTTCGCTGACCATGGCCGCAGGCACCGCAGCCGGCGGCTGGCGCATCATCAAAACCCTCGGCCACAAGATGGTCAAACTCCAACCCGTCCATGGCTTCGCCGCGGAAACCACCGCCGCCACCCTGTTAGCCGTCACCGGCAGCCTCGGCATGACGGTTTCCACCACCCACTGCGTCACCACCGCCATCATGGGCGTGGGCTGCGCCAAACGCTTCAACGCCCTGAAATTCTCCCTCGTCGAACGCATCCTCTGGGCCTGGGTCTTCACCCTGCCCGCCGCCGGCACCGTCGGCTATCTGTTAGTAAAGGGCTTCCGCCTGTGCGGCTGGATCCCGTGACCGGCCCCTGCCACCATGAGTTAGGCAGGGGCGATTCATGCACCCGGACCTTTCGCGAAAAGCCTCCCCGCCATGCCGCCCGCCCGCACTGCAAAAGGCGCAAGGCCAGCCCTAGTGGCGGGGACCTTTTTTCACAACTTCAAATGGAGCCAGTCGAGCCCGGCAAACCGTTGGAAATCCGCGTCGAATGAGACTACGCGGCAGCCTTCTGTGAGTGCGAAGGCCGCGAGATACGCATCCGTCCAAAGCCGATAGGGAGGGCGCTCATCCGCAGTGAGTGCGCAAAACCGGCTGTCGATGTGGCTAGGTTCGGGGAGGAAGTGAATAACGGGAAGCGAGAGAAACTGGCCGTAAATGTCCCAGGCTTCCCGAGGACTGAGCGGTTTGGCAAGGACGCGCCCGCTGCTGCTCAAGCGCAGGAAGCCGAGCATGGTTACGCGGCAGAAGGCGATTCTGGAAGCGGACTCTTCGTTCCAGTACCCTTTGGCAGCCGCGTGATGCACGTGCCTTTCATCCACCAAAGCAAGCCAGACGTTGATGTCTGGCAAGTCAATCCGGGAGTGGCTTGCGAGGTTGGCTGCGGTCTTCTTCATCAAGAATGGCTTGGAGTTGCTTATTGGTCAGCGCACGCGTGACCGTGCCATCGGCCCTGCGTGCAATGGGCAAGGGAAAACGCTGGCGCATTGACCCCGCAGGGGACGCTGCGGACTGGCCGCGCAACCCTGCCTCAACGTAGCTGGCTAACAAGTCCTTGAGCTTAACTCCTTGCTGCACCGCGCGCGTTTTCACATCCCGGAAAAGCGGATCCGGCAGATCAAATGTGGTTCGCATGCGGAAAGAATTGCGCGAAACCGCTTCCGCGTAAAGATGTTTTTGCATAAATCGCCCGATGCCCCCTCAACAAACTCCGCGCTTGGCAGCGGCCCCATTCCGCGCCAGACTCTGTCCATGCATACCGCATCCTTCCTCAAGGAATTGTTTGATCTCACAGGAAAAACCGCCGTGGTGATCGGCGGCACCGGTGAACTTTGCGGCACCATGGCCGTCGGCCTGGCCCGCGCTGGCGCGGAAGTTGTGTTAGGCGGACGCATTCCGGAAAAGGCCGAAAAACGGCTTGCGGAAATCGAATCGCACGGCGGCAAGGGTTACTTCGTGCCGGTGGATGTGACCTCGTGCGAGTCGCTGGAGCACCTGCTAGACACGGTGTTGGATCGTTCCGGCAAGGTCGATATTCTGATCAACGGCGCGGGCACCAATTCGCCCACGCCTTTTCTCGACATCCCCGAAGAGGAATACCAGCGCATCATCGATACCAATCTGAGCGCGGTGTTCCGCGCCTGCCAGGTTTTCGGGCGTTACTTCGTCGATGAATCCCAGCCCGCGTCCATCATCAATCTGGGGTCGATTTCCGGCCTCAATCCGCTATCGCGCATCTTCACCTATTCGCTGACGAAAGCCGCGGTGCACAACCTGACGCGCAACCTCGCCCGCGAGTGGGCCGACAAGGATATCCGCGTCAACACTTTGGTGCCCGGCTTCTTCCCCGCCGAGCAAAACCGCAAAGTGCTCGATGAGTCGCGCGTGCTCGATATTCTCCGCCAAACACCCGCCTCGCGCTTCGGCAACTCCGAAGAACTCATCGGCGCGACCCTCTTGTTAGCCTCCGCCACCGCCGGCTC
This sequence comes from Akkermansiaceae bacterium, assembly GCA_903888515.1. Taxonomy (GTDB): domain Bacteria; phylum Verrucomicrobiota; class Verrucomicrobiia; order Verrucomicrobiales; family Akkermansiaceae; genus Luteolibacter. Next base: position 23,123 of record CAISTY010000210.1, read on the forward strand.
CTTCATCACCGGCACCGAACTCATCGTCGATGGCGGATTCCACGCAATGACGATCTAACTGATAGCCCTGTGGCGGCGCTCTATGAGGCGGCGCTCTATGAGCGACGGCGCGAATGAATCGATTGTAGCGGTGCTCTATGAGCGTCGGCGCGAATTGATCGCGTGAGATCTAACCCCACATCGGCAATCGACGGTCACAGACCGCCGCTTGCTACAACGCGTGGATGCCGATCCGATGGCGCTCACTCAGTTCCTCCAGCGCGCCTTTTTCCAACAGCAATGTCCTGCCCGCTTCGACGGTGATCCACGAGACTCCGGCCCCCGCGCAGATCTCGATCGTTTGCGGGCCGATCACCGGCACATCAAAGCGGAAATCCTGCGCCGGTTTGGAAACCTTCACCAACATCACATCCTTGCCGCGTCCCAGTTCGCCGCCGCGCTTGATGCAGACGTTGGTGCCCTCGAACGCCTCTACTGCCAGCACCGTACCGTGCCGGACCACCACGCTTTGGCCGATATCCAGAGCGCTGGTTTGCTTGGCGATGCGGAATCCGAAGGCCGCATCGGCGAGTTGGCGTTTGGGAAACGCGGGTCCGCAGACATGGCCGGGGCCGGGCAGGAGGTCGTCGAGAAACGTGGTGGCGGGAAGCACGACGATGCCTTCCTGCACGAGAGCCTCCGCAACTGCCCCGAAGAGCGTTTCCGCATTGCGCTCCTTCAGGCGGGCGAGGATCATCAACACCCTTAGATCCGGCCGCATATCAAACAATTTCCCCGGGGAAATCCGGCCTATCATCACCGCCTCGGTCACCCCCTCACCACGAAAAAACCTGAGCACCTTGCCGAGTTGCGCCACCCGGAACCACGCGATGGCATCCGCCTGCTCGCCGAGTTCGGGCTTCGTCTCACCGTGAAAAGCCGCCACCACCAACTTGACGCCCGGTGCCTTGCGCCGCGCGGCGGCCATGAACGTCTCCGGATAAACTCCGCTGCCTGCGATGATGCCGATGTTGCGGGATGGGGCCATGCCGTCTGTCTCAGAGAAAAACCACGCCGGTCTGCGGTGAACCGTCAAGTAGCGGCTGTGGGACTCGAACCCACACTCGTTAGAACTCGATTTTGAGTCGAGCGCGTCTACCAATTCCGCCAAGCCGCCGCGGTGCGCCGCAATGTGCCGCGTCCCAACCCCAAGGGCAAGCGGATTTCTTGGCGCTTGCTTCCCCCCGCCTCAAAACTCGACTTGCGAGCCCAGCACCGGCACTTCCACCGGCGCGCCATGGAGTTTTTGCAGCGCTTCCTGCAGCGCGGCCGAGTGTGCGGATTCGCCGTGAACCAGCCAGACACGTTTTTTCGGGCCGGTGGTGCGGGTGAAGTAATCGCACAATTCCGAGTGGTCGGCGTGGCCGGAAAACGAATCGACGGTTTCGATCTTCGCCCTGACCTGATAGCGACCACCGAGGATGGGGACTTCCTTTTCGCCGTCGCGAATGCGGCGTCCAAGCGTGTTGTCCGCGCAGTAACCGACAAACAAAATGGTGGTTCGCGCATTGCCGATGTTGTTCTTGAGGTGATGCAGGATGCGGCCGGCCTCGCACATGCCCGATGCGGAAATGATGATCGCCACGCCCGTGATGTCGTTGAGCGCCATGGAGCCCTTCACCGATCTAACAAGCGTGAGGTTTTCGAAGCCGAACGGGTTCTGCTTTTCGAACAACGATTGGTAAACCTCGTCGTTGAAGGATTCCGGATGAAGCCGATAGATTTCGGTGGCGCTCACCGCCAGCGGACTGTCCACAAACACCGGAATCTCCGGGATGGCGTCGTGCTCGAACAATTCGTTGAGCATATACAGGAGTTGCTGGGTGCGCTCGACCGCGAAGGACGGTATCAGGATCTTGCCGCCACGCTTGCACGCTTGGCGGATGATCTCCCCGAAATGATCACCCATGCCGGGCGGTGCCTCATGCTCGCGCCCGCCGTAGGTGCTCTCCATTAGCAGGAAATCCACATCCATTACCGTCACCGGATCACGCAGCACCTCATTATGCCCGCGCCCGATATCGCCGGAAAACATGAATCGCTTGTGCCGCCCGTCGGCTTGGTCGGTCACCTCTAACAAGATCTGGGCGCTGCCCAGAATGTGCCCGGCGTCGATGAACGTCAGCAACACGCCGTCGCACACCGGCATCGACCGGTCATACCCTATCGTCACGAACTGGCGCAGGCAGCGCTCGGCGTCCTGCTCGCTGTAAAGCGGCGTGACGGGTTCGAGACCATCCTTCTTGCGGTGTTTGTTCAGCCACTCGATGTCGCCCTCCTGAATACGCGCGCTGTCGGCAAGCATGATCTGGCACAGGTCGCGGGTGGCATGGGTGGCGTAGATGTTGCCCTTGAACCCTTTGCGCGCCAAATTGGGCAGGTTGCCGCTGTGGTCGATGTGCGCGTGTGATAGAATCACCAGATCGATGGATTGCGGATCGAAATGGGGGAAACCGCAATTCACATCGTAAGCATGACTGCGCGATCCCTGATAGAGACCGCAATCCAACAGGATGCGCTTGCCATTGACTTCAAGCAGGTGTTGCGAACCGGTGGTGGTGCCGGCGGCACCGCAGAATTTCAGTTTCATGGGAGTGGGGTGGGGAATGGAGATTGTTAGAAAAGCTCGCGCGCATACACCAGCGAATCACGTCCGCTGGCTTCGTATTGATCGCGCCGGCTGCGGGGCAGGGCATCCACCGTGGCCGGCTCATAACCCAGATGCTCCGCAAAAAAATCCGCAGCACGGTTGGTCAGCGCGAATACCCGCATCATGCCCTGCCGTCGGGCAATGGATTCCGCGTGATGCACCAGATCCATGCCATAGCCCCTGCGCTCGTGCGCATTCTTGACGTATAAGCACGCCACTTCGGCGCTCGCTTCGGCTGGATAGACATGCAGCGCCACGCAGCCCACCACATTGTCATCAATGGTCATCACATGAAAATCCCCGATGCGCGATTGAATATCCTCGTAAGTGCGTTCCACCAGCTTGGTGCGGCGGACCGATCGCCCGATCATGCCTAGCAGTTCCGGAATGTCCTCCTCGCGCAACGGGCGGATCATCCGGTAACTGTCGGCGTGGACCATGGTGCCCACCCCTTCGTTGGAAAACAACTCGTCCACCAGCACGCCTTGGCGCCGGCCGTTGAGCACATGGACGCGCGGCACCCCGCATAGGCAGGCATTGGCCGCCGCGCACAGCAGGGCCGCGCCTGCGGCATCGGTACGGGATGCCAGTGATGCGGCATCCGCCGCGCGGATCGCATGGGCCGGCACGCCATCAATGAGAATCGCCTCCTCGAGCAGGGTGATGATTTTCGCCACGCCGATGCCGCGGGCGAATTCCACCACCGGCGGGTCTAACGGACCGGTGGCCGAGGCATCGACCACGGCGGATTGGCCACGCGCGAGAATGTCCAGGGTTTCGCGGATTGCATCCGGATCGGTAATCGGGCGGGATACGCGGGCGGCCATGATTTCACACTCCAGCGTCCAATCATAGAGGTCCTTGAGGTCGCCGCCGAGCACGCCGAGCACCAGTTTCACGCCCAAATCTTCCAGCACGGCGAGATCCAGCAAGGTTTCCGCAACCGCCGGCTCCGGCAGAAGCCCGGCCTCGATCAGCACGAAAAAGACCTTCCCCCGGAACTGGGGGATGTATTGGAGGACTTCCCGGACATCGCTTGGCTGCGCCACGTCCTGTTCCTATCAAACCTGAGCATTCCCGCAAGCACGGGTTTTCCACCACGGGCTTCCTGGCACGGGCTTCTTGGCGCGTGTTTTCCGCATGTCCGGATCACCGCACCGGACTATCTTCGTTAGGACCCTTACTCGCCCTCTCACCCCGGGCAGACGCGACAAATTCCTGCACGATCGTCGTCGAATTTGTCGCGACCGCACCCGGCCATGCGTTGTCAGTACGCGTCCGCCCGCGACATCCTGGTGTCCGATCGGACATGAGAATGACAGAATGACGCGTGTCGGAAAAATTGATGGATTTTTTACTAAGAAAATTCCGCAGTCTGTGTCTTGATGGATGAAGAGCATGATCCAGCGCGCGCCAAATCATGGAAACATCCACCGCCAGCGCCCATCCGCGGGCTGATACCGGACGCAATCCGGTGATCCCGTTTCGAAATACCATGGAGGACAAACCGACACTCCGGCAGGTTTTCGAAACGGAGGAATCCGCATTGCTCCGATACGCCCACGGATTGGTAGGCCAGCGGGAAGCCGCCCAAGACCTCGTCCAGGACGCGTTCGTCAAACTCCACGCGCACTGGGAGGATGTCAGCAACCCCCGCGCCTGGTTGTTCCGCTCTATCAGAAACCTCGCCCTCAACCACCTCCGTGACCATCGCCGTGAAACTCCCATCGACTCCAGCCACGAGTGGCAATGCCACGCGCCAGATCCCGAGCAGGCGCTCGGCCGCCTCGAAGCCATCGGCACCCTGCAACTCCTCATCGCCGAACTCGACCCCGATGACCGCATGCTCATCGCCCTCAAATACCACGAAAACCTCAAATACGACCAAATCAGCCAACGCACCGGCCTCAGCGTCAGCAACGTCGGCTACAAACTCCACCACGCCCTCAAAAATCTAGCGGACTCACTGCGCCACCTCGGGATCGAAAGCCCGGAGGGCTGAGAGACAGAAGACTTCAAGACACAAGACAAGAAAATGCCCGGCGCGAAGCCCTCTTTCCCAATGACCAATGACCAATGACTAATGACCTCTCTTCCCCATAACTAATCACTTTTAACTAATAACCTCATTCACTTTTCATGAACGACCACGTCCCATTCACCACCATCGGTGACGAACCGGTTGAAGCCCGGATCGTCGCATGGGTGCTTGGCGAGGCCTCCGCCTTCGAAGCGGCGGAGTTGGAGCGCCTGTGCGCCGAGCGCCCCGAACTGCGCGTCTTCCGCCGCCGCATGCTCGCACTCCATGACCTGCTCATCGAGGCCCATGCCGTGCAATCCGATGAGGCATGGAAACTTCCGGACGGGAAACGCCAGGCGCTAGATGAAATCCTCGGCGGCGAGAAACCGATCCGCCAAGAGCCGTTGATCGAAAAACGCATCCGCCACAGCGGCCGCCGGGCCGTGCTGGCCATCGCGGCATGTGTGATTCTCACGCTGATTATCGGCGGTGGATTTGGTGCGGGAGGCAAAGCCATCAAACAGGCGAGGAAAACAGCAAGTGAGTTTTCCGCGGCGCAAACCAGCCCTTCCAGCAGTGTGCGTTTGGAAACCGAGTTTCCTCCCGAACGCATCGAAGGCACGCCCAAGCCGATCATTCTCCGCGACCACGCCAAGGCGGAGATGTCTGATGAATCCGTACGGGATGAACTCTCAATGAATGATGATTCAGGCTTGTTAGAGCAGAAGAAAAGAAACGTCGCGGGTCCGGCGTCCGGCAAGCCTGCCGGGATGAATGGTACTGCCAGACCCCAGAGGGTGTTCGCGGAGAGTGCCCAGGCTCGCTTCGAACTGGGGGATTCCTTATCGGATTCGCCTGCGCGTGGGAAGGCGTTGGAATCGAAGCCGCAACAGGGGTTGGGCGGGGGCTCCGGGACAGATAAGTGGATGGATCGTGGGCAACAACCCGCTTTGTCCGCTAGAATCTCCCGCGCCGACCGGCCACCCGACGCGCCTGCCACCACACCACTCGCAGTTGCTGCCGCACTCACTCCTGCCGCAGAGCCCACACCTGCTGCCGCGCCACAACAAGCGGCCAAGGAAATCGCCGCGAGGGAGCGTGAGGTTGAGGCGGTGGGAAATGAATTCCAATCGTTTGGGAGCGAGTCGAAGAAGAAACCGGCGGTTCCTAACAAACCGGGCAGTGGCAACCTGACCTTGCAAGATAACGGCTGGGGCATGGGTAACGGCACGGGCTCGGGTTTTGGAGGCGGCGGCGGAGCCGTGGGAGGTAGTGGGAGAGTTGCCGCCACCGGTGTGGATGGATCGAATGGGGGGCTAGGGTTTTTGACGGGGCCCGGAGTTGCCGCCACCGGTGCGGATGGATCCCTAGTCACGGGAAGGCGCAGCGGAGACCAACCGATCAACCGCAGGGCGATTGACGATGTCTTATCTAGCAGAGCTGGTGGCTTGGCCGGTGAGAAAATCCCTTCGCCAGAGGACCAGGAAAAAGTCGGCGGCAAAATCCCGGAGCTGGGGAAAATCCCCGTGTTGGGCGCGCTTTTTGCCAATCGGGATCCGGATGCGAAGCCCTTGGAAGGCAGGGACCTTTCTCCGAAAGGTCCGGCGGATGCGCAGAGCCTGGAAAGAGACGCCCCGATGCCATCGCTCGCCAAACCGGCCGGGGCCGTTGCGTCCCTGCGCATCGATCCTAACAACACTGACAACACGGTCGCCCGCGATGGCCTGGCGAACATCGAATCCACCGATTATTATGATCGCGCCGCCGCTGACCCGATCCGCACTAATCCCGCGCTGACCTTCGAGCAAACCCAGAACAACGACAAGGTCCGCCGCGGCCTCTACACCGCCGAAGGCAATTACAATCTCGGGAAATTCGATGCCGCCAAACAGGAATACCAAAATGTTCTCCGCACCGATCCCAACAACACCGCCGCCCGCCGCGGCCTCGAGCGCCTCGCCAGTGCCAAGTCCGACTACTACCGCGCCGCGTACGACACATCCCGCGCCGAATTGCTAGCGCAAGTGGATTCCGCTTGGGAACTCACGGATCCTGCGGATGAGAAGAGCAAGGGGGAAAAACAACTTGCAGGGAAGGACAAGCCCGGGAACGCGCCGGAAGGGTTTGAGGGATCTATCAAATATGGCGCGCCCATCGTCGATTCCAAGGCTCGCGCCGCAAAGCTTCCGGCAACAAGAGGAGCCATCGTGGATCGCAGCGCGTCCTCCGCGGATACCGCAGCCCTCGGCAAAGCCATCAAAGACCAAGAGGATAAAGTCGAGGAACGGCGCAAGGCTCTCGCGACCATCGTCCGCAGCAAGGGTATCATCTACAAGGGCACCGATTCGTCTTACGGTCAATCCGGCGTGGATGAAGACCAGGGTGCCCGGGACGCGCTCAAGACCTATCAGAAGATTGAGCAGGAGAAGATGCAGTTGGAGAGCCAAATCAACAGCATGCTCAAGTATAAGGACGACCAATTGATGACATACGCATCAGGTTTGGATTTGCCAGACAATGTCGTCAAAAACAGCTACCCTCAATATCTGGAAGCAAAGCGCAAGTTGGAAGGGCTCAAGATCAACGGACTGGGTGACAACCATCCCGAGGTGCGTGTTGAGAAGAACAGGATCGATGTCATGAAACGCCAATTGGACGAAGGTGTGGCGAATCTGCGGGCGACCCAAAAAGCCCGACTGGACATGGCCAATGATCGATTGAAGAGCGTGGAAGCGTTGAAAGATGCAAGCCGCGAAGAGTCCATCAAACGCGGCCTCGACGCGGCGGATTATGTGGCTGCCAAAAAGAATTTTGAGAAGGACCAGCAGCTTCTCCAACAACTGAAACAGCGACTGGCGGATACGGACGCGCCGATAGAAGTGGCAAAACCCAAGGTCGATTATGCCGAATTGATGAAGGAGGTCGCCGCCGTGCAGGAGCCGTATTCGACGTTCTCCCTGAACATCGGCGACGCCTCGTTCCAGGTCGCCCAAGCCGCGCTCGCCAAGGGCGAAAGGCCGGACCCCGCAGGCATCAAGGTGGAGCAGTTCTACAATGCCGTGGACTATGGCGATCCTTCGCCAAGCGCGGGCGAACCGGTGGCGGTTTCGATCGAACAAGCCGCCCACCCGGTCATTCCCGGGCGCAATCTGGTGAGGGTCGCGCTCAAAACGGCGGCGGCCGGACGCAGTGCGTCACAGCCGTTGCGGCTCACCCTGTTAGTTGATCAGTCCGGCTCGATGGTGCGCGACGACCGCCGCGCGGCAATGGACAAGGCGCTCGCCGGACTTGCCGGTCTGCTCACCAAGAACGACCTTGTCACGGTGGTCACATTTGCCAGAACTCCGCGTTTGTTAGCTGATGGATGGACGGGCGAACAGGCTGTGAAACTCAGCGAGCTGGTGAACCAGTCGGCCAGCGAGGGCGGCACCAACCTCGAGGAAGCGATCAAACTCGCCGAACAACTTGCCGAGCGCCGGAAACTCGCGGGCGCGCAGAACCGCATCGTGCTCTTCACCGACGGCGCGGCCAACCTCGGCGACGCCGATCCGCTCCGCCTCGCGGCCAAAGTCAAAGCCCTGCGCCAAAAGGGCATCGCCTTCGACATCGCCGGCATCGCCGCGGACGACCTCAACGACGATTTGTTAGCAGAACTCGCCCGCAACGGCAACGGCCGCTATTACGTCGTCGGCAAGGGTGCTGACGAAAACTTCGCCCGCCAACTCGCCGGCGCATTCCGCCCGGCCGCCGAGAACGTCAAGGTGCAGGTGCATTTCAACCCGGAACGGGTCGGACACTACAAACTCATTGGCTTCGAAAAAGACCGCCTCAAAACCGAGGACTTCCGCAACGACACGGTGGACGCCGCGGAACTCGCCGCCGAAGAGGCCGGGGTGGCCGTCTGTCAGGTTGAACCGCTCCCCAACGGCACCGGTGAAATCGGCGACGTGAGCGTGCGCTTCCGCGACACCGCCAGCGGCCAAATGGTCGAACGCACATGGACGATCCCGCATGACGCGGGCGTCCCGGCAATCGACCGCGCCAAGCCGTCGATGCAACTCGCCGTGCTCGCGATGCTCGCCGCCGAAAAACTGCGCGGCGGTCCGCTGGCCGAGGCCATCGATTTCAAACAACTCGCCGCATCCCGCGCCAACGTCAAACGCTTCTATGGCAACAACAGCCGCGTGGCCGGGGTGTTGCGCATGATTGATTCACTCTAACCAACGTGAAGGCGGGCATTCTGCCTGCCGCCTTCATCACCCAAACATGGCAGAAGTCATGATCGAATCATAATCCCATATATCACATGAAAACCACAGACATCACATACATCATCGCACTCGCCATGGCGGTGCCCACCCACGTTCCGGCCGCCGCCGTGTCCGACCTCTGCAATGGAACCATCGTGTTGGTTTCTACCACCAACAAGCAGACTGCGGAGCAACCGCCGCAGGAATGGGCGGCATGGGCGAAATGGGCGGAAAATCTCCATCCTGTCACCGACGCCCAGGGCCACGGCCCCGACATCGGCTCCGAGGAATGGTCGGGTGCCCTCGACAAACAACTCAAGATCCGTGACGCGGCGGGCCAGGGCCCCGACATCGGATCCGCCGCGTGGCGCCGCGCCGTAGAAAAAAAACTGGCACCCAAGGCCGCGCCTACGCCCGTGCCCGACAAACAACGCGATTTGTTATCCGCGCATGACACGGTGGCCCGCTTCTCGGGCCTGAAGGATCACCGGTGCATGGGGCTCACCACCCTTTGTCCCGACCGCTGCGGCGAGTCCGGCAAACTCGCCACTTTCGCCATCGTCAAATACCTCGCCTACGAGAAGCCCGGTCAATACGGCGATCCTAAACAAGAGCAGTTCATGGTCCTCATCGAGGATAACATGAAGAACCCGAAAGTACCCAAAGCGATCCGTGATGCCGTCCTCGCCCTCAAGCCCGGAGATCTGGTGCGCCTCCAATGGAACCACGATTATGTCACCCGGGAAGGCTCCAAATTCCCCGAACGCCCGATCAAAAACCTCTCTGTTCTAACGAAAGAACAGGCGGAGAAAGCGAGCACGGCAGTCGACGACAAGCCGAAGAAAGATTAAGACCGCACCGGTCTGCCAGACTGATCTGATTTCCCAGTGGCCCACCATACCGCCACACGCCGGAATTATTTTTTACACGGGGTTTACCCACATGCCGGAATGAACGTGCTAGAAATACCCACCATGATGAAAACGATATTTTCTATGAGTGATGGCAGGGACCTTTTTCCAAAAGGTCCGCGATATGCGATGCCAGCGCATGGGCGATTCGGAGATCGCCCCTCCTTGAAGGACGCTTCGCAAAAGCGTCCCTGCCTGACGATGCCATTGCGCATTTCCGCATGCGTTTGCTGGATGTTCCTGTTTCTAACACCCCTGCTGCACGCTCTGGAACCCGACGAGCGTGTGATGCTGATTCCGTGGACCAAGGCCCCGAAGGAGGCACCGGTGTTTTTCTCCGCCGCCGTCGAGGTGATTGCCCGGGTCGGCTTGGAAACCGTGACCAGTGAACAGATAATCTCGTTCAAGGTCCATCAGGGGAAAGTGGAAACCCTGACGCTCGGACTGAGCGGGGTGGGGGAGATCACCGCAGTCACCGGCGCGGGACTGCGCGATTGGTCGGTGCGCGTGGCGGATAACGGCGCGCGGTTTCTCGACGTGCGCCCCGCGGAAGTGGAGGGCATATTTCCAACAGAACTCAAACTGCTGGTGAAAACCCGCCAGAAAGTGGTGAAAGAATGCGCCAGCTTGCTGATGCCTGCGCCGGGTGACGCCACGGGATTTTCCCTATCAGTCACGGTGATTCCGAATGCGGGCGTGAACATGAAGCTGACCCGGAGTCAGGGACTCGTTCCCGTCGCAGACGAACCTATCCGCAAATTCCTCGGCTCCGGTGTGGCGGCACTCGACATGCATATCGAACCCGCCGGCGCGGATGCGCGCGGACTAGAGATGCTGAACGCCGTTCTAACAGGCAGATTGGCCGGCGATGGAGGCAGTGTCTCGTTCCGTCTCACGGGCACCGCGCGCGCGGCGAGCGATGGCGCTGCCGCAGAGTTGCTAGGTGGAGGACCCGCCCTGGCGGATGGAGTTACGGGTGACGGCTGGCACGTGGCCTTGCGAAAAGCCGGCGAGACGTGGGTTTATGACCTCGTGGCCGAACGCAGCGGCGAGTTTCCGATAGATGTCGCCTTCGAGGTGCCGGTGGCCCGCAAGGGCGATTGGCGAACCATCGGCTTCACCCTACCTGCCGGGGTGATCGTTCCGGTGATGATCGATGGCTTGGCTGGCAGTGTGGCGTTTGACAAAGCCCGGCCCGTGGTTCCGGAATTCAGTGACAAATTGTGGCGCGGATTTCTTCCGGCCAGCGGGCTGGGCACGATGGCATGGCACACCAAGGACAAGGTGGCCGACGGAACCTTGTTTTTTTCCAGTACGGAAACCACCGATGTGCGTGTCGGCAGCGGGTTGTTACGACAGATGACAGTGGTGGATCTGCGCGTCCTGCAAGGGAAACTCGGCGAGTTGAACCTGACACTCGACGGCCCGGGTGAAGTGTTGTCCGTCTCGGGCGATCCGGTCCTCGGCTGGGTGGTTAAAGAAAGCGACGGCAAGCGTCGGCTCGAAGTGAAATTGAGCCGCCCGATCGAAGGTGCCGGGCGGGTGGTCATCGAAGCACAGGCAGCGCTCGGCGGCTTTCCGGTCAAAGCGCAAGCGTTGCGCATGGCACCGGTTGGCGCGCTCCGTCACAGCGGATGGCTGCGGGTGGCCAACGACGGTGCTGTTAGAATCGAGGTGGCCAATTCCAAGGGCCTGATCCAACTCGCGCCCGGCCAGTTTCCCGGCGGCGTTGACGGGAATCTGCGGCAGGTTTTTGTCTATCGGTTTCCATCGGTGGATTATGCCTATGCCGTCAATGCCAACCAGGTGCTGCCAGAGGTGGGCCTCACCGAGGTAACAGTTTACGAACTTGCGGAAACCGACCGCCGGGTGACAGCGGATCTGGAACTCGACATCCGCGAGGCACCGTTGCGCGAATGGGAGATGGCCATTCCGGCCGATCACGCGGTGGCCGCGGTGACCGGTGCCGAGGTGGCGGATTATGTGGTGGGCGGCGATGTGAAGGACGGGAAACGCATGCTTAAAATCCTCTTCAAGCAAGCTGTTGGCAACCGGCAACTCATCAGCGTGCGGCTGGAAAAAAACGAGGCGGCGAAAGCGGGTCCGTGGGAACTCCAGCCGCTCGGGTTCCCGGGAGTGAAGTCACGCCGCGGATACATCGGCGCGGTGACCGCCGCGGGATATCGTCTAACAGCAGGCAAAACCGCGGGTGTCGCCGAGGTGCCCATCACGTTTTTCCCGAAAAAGACCAACGGCTTGCAACAGGCATTCCGTTTGCGCGAGGACACATGGACGGTGGGACTCGTGGTCGAGGCGCTCGGCCAAAGCATTCATGCCGACGTGTTCCATTTGTACTCGCTCAAGGCGGGAGCGGTTTATGGCAGCGTGCTGATGAACTTCTTCGTGGTCGGCGCGCCGGCGACGGAATGGAAAATCTCGGTGCCCGAGGGGATCGGCAATATCGATGTCTCCGGACAGAACGTCGGACGCGATTGGCGCCACGATGTCAAAACCCACACGGTGATTGTTCCGCTGTCACGCCCGGTTCTGGGCACGGGCACGATTCTACTCACATTCGAGCAACCGATGAACTCGCGCGGTGGCAAACTATCACCCGGCGAGGTTTTTCCGTTAGGCGTTCAGGGCGAGCGTGGATACGTCCAGGTGGTGAGTCCTCTGCAGGTGAACCAAAAGTCTGCCAGCGAGGGTGCTTTGTTAGCGATAGATGCCACCGAGTTGCCTGCGGAGTTCCGCCTGTTGAGCAGCGCCCCCACGCTCGGCGTCTGGCAATACACGGCGCGTGATTTCAAGATCGACATGGAGATCGAATGGTTCGAGCCCGGCGAAACCGTCGGCCAGGTGGTGGATTTCCAAAAGCTCGCCAGCCGGGTGTCGCGTGACGGCCAATGGGTGACGGACGCGCGGATTTTCGTGAAATCGCGAGGTCGCGGCGCGCTGCGCATGGCGTTTCCGAAAGGCGCGGTGTTGTGGGAAGCGAAGGTCGATGGCGAGGCAGTGAACGCGCGGACCGACGACGGCGGCGAAACCCTCGTGCCACTGCCAGCGCGACTCGATCCCAATCAAGCGGTGGAGGTTTCCTTGCGCTACGGTGCGCGCTCCGCAAAACCTAACAGTCCACGCCTTGTGGCCCCCAAACTCGACGTGCCGGTGGTGATCGGCGAATGGACGATTTCAGGCGATGAAGGGCGCCAGCTTGTGCCCCGCGGTGGATCGGCGGATTTGGTGCGGCCGGTGCTCGCGGAGAGCGGATGGAGCTGGCTGGCCACACATCCGGGAAGCATCGCGATCTTGTTGTTAGCGGGGCTCGCCTCGCTTTTGTCAGGCAAAGGCAACCCGGTGGGTGTTGGAAAAATCCTGACGCTTGTCTGCGGTCTGTTATTCGTCGTGCTTGCGGTGGGCTTGGGGTGGTGCGCGGCGGTGACCGGACGCGGCGGTTCGGGGGTGTTGGAATATGCCGCGCCCGTAGTGGCGGCAAATGGCGAGGTGTCGGTTCTGATCGGCAATCTGCCGACATGGCTGGCACGCACCGGCTGGGGTGTCTGGCTGGGTTTCATTTTAGGCACGCTGGTAACACTCCGTGGATTGGTTAGAGGAAACCGCTGGTGGACGGGCTGCGGGCTGGTGCTGGTGGTGGCCGCATTTCTATCGATTCGCGGGGGGGCGCCGTTGTTCTTCGGGATTGTCTCCTTGGTCGGCATGGTTTGGTGGATTCCGGAATTCTATCAGACAATCCGCAGCATGAGAAAACCCAAAACCGCGGTTGCCGTGGCGGCGGTCATGGCTCTCACCTGCATGATGCCGTGGAACGCGCGCGGCGCGGAAATCCCGGCCATGAAACCCGCGGAATCGATGATCCATGACTGGCAGATCCGCGACGGCCGTCTTTACGGCACCGTGGACGTGACGTTGCGTGGCGAGGTGGGTGATCGTTTCCTGCTGCTGCGCGAACCGGCCGTGCTCAGCCGCTTTGAGGGTGCGGGCTTGCGCGCGGTCAAAATCCAGTTAGATGGCGGGAGTGTGTATGGCTTGGTGGCGACAACCGCCGGCCGCATGACTGGCAAGGCGGTGTTTGAAATGCCGCTGGCGGATCCTTTGAAAGGCTGGGACCACCCCGGCGGGCCGGCCGCGATGCGGCGCGTCACCGTGCGTTGGAATCAGGGTGGCTGGGAGTTCTTCTGCCCCGCTGCCGCCAGGATCCAAACCCTCGATGGCTTGAAAGCGGACCAGAGTGGAGCTCTGTTAGTGTTAGGGCCGGCGGATGCCGTGAAAATCCAGGCACGCCCGAAACAACGGGACGCCGATACCGAGGAAACCAAGTTTTTTGCCGAGGTTTCCAATTTGTTCCTTCCCGGACCGGGCGTGGTCAACGGCCGCCACCAGGTGAGCATCCGTCCCGCCCAAGGACGTGTCACCAGTCTCACGATTCAAGTGCCTGCCGGCTTCACCGTGAGCGATGTGGTCAACGGACCGGTCGGTGCCTGGCGCTTTGACCCCGCAAAACACGAACTCCGGCTCACCGTGGAGCCCGCGCAGAATCAGCAGTTCTCGTTCACCATCGAAACCCAGCGCGGAGCCGGTGCCTTGCCGATGGATCTCGAACTCGAACCGGTCCGCGTCACAGGTTGCGCCGGTGAGGTGGGTTTGTTAGGGATCGCGTTCGGCGAGGAAGTGCAGCCGGAAACCGTCACCGTGGATGGCCTCTCGCGGGTGAATCCGGAGGATTTCGATAACAAGTTGCTGCCGCGTGACAAGGATGGCCAGCCGCTGGCACTGCTCCAACATGCGTTCCGTTACGGCACCGGCGCGGTGAAGGCCAAACTCAAGGTCGCTGCGGTGGCTCCCGAGTTGCGCGCGGAATCATGGCAGCTCGTTTCGCTAGGCGAAGACCGTCTCGTGGTGGCCCTCGACCTGGCCGTCACCATCACCCGGTCCGGCGTCTTCCGCCTGGACCTCGACGTGCCTGAGGGCCTGGAAATCGAAAGCGCCACCGGCGAAGGACTGAGCCACTGGACCGAGAGCAAGGCCGACGGCAAACGCACGGTGACCTTCAATCTATCAGGGAAAACCATGGGCCGCCGGGCATTCAGCCTGACTCTAACCGGCCGTCCGCCCGCAGCCCAGGGGAAATGGCAGGTGCCGCGATTCAGCCTGCGCGACGCATCCCGCGAAACCGGCGTTCTAACAGTGGTGCCCGAGCGTGGCTTGCAGGTGAGCCCGGTGGACCGGAAAAACATCTCGCAAATCGATTCCCGCGAGCTGGCCGACGGACCCAAGGAATCCGTGCGCGCGGCGGCGCGGCCGGGAGCTCTGGCCTATCGGTTGTTGCAGGGCGATTGGGCGCTCGGCCTGTCGATCAGCCGCTTGAACCCGTGGGTGACGGCGCGCGTTTTCCATGATGTGACGATCCGCGAAGGCCAGTTGATCTCACGGGTACACATCGGCTATCGGATAGAAAACGCCGCGGTAAAGTCGCTGCAGGTGCGGATTCCAGGCCTCGATGCCACGACCGCCGACACCGTGCGCGCCACTGGTTCCGCCGTGGCGGAAATCAGCAGGGTCAAGGGTGAGGAGGATTTGTGGGAAATCCGCTTCCAACGCGGCCTCGCCGGGGAAACCGATGTGGAACTCGAATACCAACGCCCGGGCAAGGAGGGCGGCAACGAGTCGGTGGAACCATTGGTGCTGGAAAATGTCCGGCAACACACCTACTTCGTCGCGGTGCGCGCAGGTGGCCGCTTGGAACTCGAATCCGGCGTGCTGCCGCGCGGTTGGCAGCGCACCGATTGGGCGGTAGTGCAATCCATGATTGGCCGCACCGCAGGCAGTGTGGCACCGGTCATGGCGTTCCGCGTCGCCGATCCCGATGGGCCGTTGCCGGTTGTTTTGAAACGCCATGAACTCGCCGGACTGCGCAAGCTCAGGGTTTCCGAAGGCACACTCACCACCTTGCTCTCGCCTGATGGTGACACCCTAACAGCAGTGAACATGCAGATGCAGGTCGTGGGCAAGGGCACGCTGCGTCTCAAACTGCCGGATGGTGCCGAGTTGTTCAACGTGTTCGTCAACGACGAAGGCGCCACGCTCGTCCGCCAGAACGGCGATTGGTTGTTTTATGTTTTCCCGTCGCCTGAAGTCGGGCGGACAACGATCGTGCGCTTCGTCTATTCCGCGTCGATCCGTCATGGCAAACGCCTCGCAGGACCGGTCCTCGATGTGCCGATGGAAAATCTAACATGGCGGGTGCTGGTTCCACAAGGCTGGCACCTTGCCAGCCACGGCGGGGATTTCGATCTGAAGGATGAGTCATCGATGGGATCGTTCCGCCTTCAGGACTATCAATCGTTCGTCCGCGACAAACGCGTCAGCGATACCAAAAACGCGGTGGCCCTGCTCGACCAGGCCAACGCCTGGCTCGCAGCCGGCGACCAGGAGAAAGCCGGTCTCGCGCTGGGCAACGCGGTGCGCAACGGCCAGCTTGATGCAGCGTCCGGCGAGGACGCGCGCGTCCAACTCCGCCAGCTCAAGACCCAGCAGGCGGTGCTCGGATTGAACACGCGCCGCCAGAAACTCACGATCGACAACCAGTTGGCCGTGCCCCAACAAGCGGAAAATCCTCAACTCAACCGCGCGGCTGAAATGAACCCGGTGCTCAAAGGTGCCTATAACTACGATCCCAAACAATTCGACCGCTTCCTCGAAGGCAACACCGCCGATGAAAACACCGCCCTCAAGGAGATCGCCAACCGCATCGTCACCCAGCAACTCGCCGCCGAACCCGCACCCGCCGCTCTCGAAGTCACCCTGCCCGAACGCGGCACCGTGCTCCGCTTCAGCCGCAGCGTGCAGGTGGACGGCGACCACCCGATGGCCATCAAACTCAAACTCAAACGTTCCAGCAGCGGCTTCGCAGGGCTTGCCATCCTGCTCTGCCTGCTGACCGGCGCAATGGCCGTGACGAGACGCGGGAAAAATAGCCCCTTTACCAATGATTGATGCGATCGCATCAATCATTGGTAAAAGACTTTGTGACTGGTGCCGCACGATTTTTTGTGTTTGCATTGGGTCGAAACCAACCACTGCCATGCCCGACGACACTTTCACGGAAACCTCCAGTCAATCGATATTTGGTCGCCTTGGCGACGCCATCAAAGGGGTGCTATTTGGCATCATCCTGATCCCGGCAGCGATCATTCTGCTATTTTGGAACGAGGGCAGGGCGGTGAAAACCGCGGCGAGTCTCAAGGAGGGAGCGGCAGCGGTGGTTTCGGTGGGCGCGGATGCGGTGCTCCCCGCCAACGAGGGTAAGTTGATCCATCTCAGTGGCGAGGCGACGACCGAGGATATGGTGGCCGACGCGATGTTTGGTTTGAGTCAAAACGCGCTCCGCCTGACGCGCACGGTTGAGATGTTCCAGTGGAAAGAGGAGCAGAAGTCTGAAACCCGCAAGAAACTTGGTGGCGGAACCGAAACGCAGACTACCTATACCTATACGAAGCACTGGTCGGACGAGCTGATTGCATCGAGTGGTTTCAAAAAAACCGAGGAACACCAAAACCCGTCCGTGATGATTGCCAAATCGATGGCGACAACCGCCGGCCATGTCACCTTGGGGAAGTTCAATCTGCCAACGGAAATCGTCAGCATGATGCGTGGCGACCAAGCGCTCGCGCTTACCGATGCGGACCTAACAAATCTGCCGGCCGAATTGAAGGCGAAGCTGAAGTGCGTGGGTGACGCGTTCTATCTGGGAGCGGACCCGGCCACTCCGGCGATCGGCGATCAGCGCGTGAAGTTCACGGTGCTGAAACCCGCGACATTCAGCATTCTCGCCCGGCAAACCGGTCAGACGCTGGACGCCTATCCGACGAAATCCGGACGTGCGCTCGAAAGGGTCGAGTCGGGGAGCGTTCCGGCCGATACGATGTTCCAGCATGCCAAGACCGAAAACACCATGGTCACCTGGGGGCTACGGCTGTTAGGCCTGCTGCTGATGGCGCTGGGGTTTGGCTTGATTCTGCGCCCGCTCGCCACCGTGGCCGACGTGCTGCCGTTTCTGGGAGATCTGGTGGGCATGGGCACGTCCATTGCGGCATTGATAGTGGCGGCCATCATTTCCTTCGTCGTCATCGCCGTGGCATGGTTTGCCGTGCGGCCGATGCTTTCAGTGGCGCTCGTCATCGCGGCGATCGCGGTGTTTGTCATGGGTAAACGCCTTGCTGGAAAAAAGCAAGCGGCGCCGGCCTGAGCGTTCTTCCGCAGACGGGTCATATCATCTTCCTCACGCACCACAGAAGTGAGGTGCCTCCTGATCGCGGAAAGTCTAGCGGTTTCCTGGTGTTCCAACAGGATTTGCCACGCGCGGACGGACGGGTATGGCCTTGGGTGGGATCGCGGATACGGGGGGGGGCGTCTTGGCATTGCGCGAAAACTCGGCGCTGTCGCTCAGATACCAGAGGAAAATTCCCCCGCCGACCACGAAGACGGAGAGCACCAGCGAGAACATCACCGCCAGACAGGATTTCATGGACGGCAAGCTACCCGATTTCAGACAAGGCAGCCAGCGGAAAATCCGGGTAAGGCTTGCAGGGCGCGTGTGGCGGGCTTACTGGACGGCATGAAAGCGCCCGAATTACTCGCACCGGCGGGATCCATGGAAATGATGCGTGCCGCATTCGCCTTTGGTGCGGATGCCGTGTATGCGGGACTTCCGCGTTACAGCCTGCGCGTTCGGAACAATCGCTTCCGCAACGTGGAGACACTGCGCGAGGGGATCCATGAGGCGCATGCACAGGGCAAGCGGTTCTTCGTGGTCGGCAACATTCTGCCGCACATCGCCAAGGTGCGCAGCTTCATGCATGACATGGCACCGGTCGTCGCACTCCAACCGGACGCCCTGATCATGGCGGACCCGGGCCTCATCGACATGGTCCGCGAAAAATGGCCGGAGATGCCTGTGCATCTATCCGTTCAAGCCAACACACTGAATGCGGCAGCCGTGCGATTTTGGAAAAAACTCGGGCTGACACGCATCATCCTGTCGCGCGAACTGACACTCGATGAGATTGCGGAAATCCGCCAGGAATGCCCGGACATCGAGTTGGAGGTGTTTGTGCATGGCGCGCTGTGTATCGCCTACTCGGGCCGGTGTTTGCTATCCGGTTACTTCACGGGCCGCGATTCGAACCAAGGTGCCTGCACGAATTCCTGCCGCTGGAAATACAAGCTGCATGCACACGATCCGGCGTATTCCGCCGACCACGCCTGCGCAATGCTCCTCGAGGAAACCGAGCGTCCGGGAGAATTGATGCCCATCGAGGAGGACGAACATGGCACCTATATCCTCAATTCCAAGGATCTGCGCGCGGCGGAACACATACCGCGGCTTATGGCAATCGGCATCGATTCGGTGAAGATCGAAGGCCGCACCAAGAGCCCGTATTATGTGGCGCGAACTTGTCAGGCCTACCGCCGCACCATCGATGACGTCTTGACCGGCCGGCCGTTTGATCCTTCGGTCCTGGCAGACATGGAGGGACTCGCCAACCGTGGCTACACCGGCGGATTTTTCCAGAAGCAGCCGGACGCCGCCTATCAGAATTACATCGACAGCCATTCGGTGCCGGGCAGGGGGCGTTACGTCGGCAAGGCACTTGGTTGGGACGCTCACCGCAGCCTGATGGAAGTGCTGGTGAAAAACCGGTTTGGAGCAGGGGATCTGGTGGAAGTGATTCTGCCCGGCGGCAACACGCGGCAAACCGTCACCCGCATGGAAAACGCCGAGGGTATATCCATCACCGTGGCCCCCGGCGATCCCCACCACGTCTGGATCGATCTGCCGGAAAATGCCGTGGGCGCGTTCGTGGCGCGGCTGGAGTGAATCCAAATGGCACGGACATCGCTCCCGTATCCTTGTTTGCTAATGAAATAGCTCGATTCCGGCTTGCCCACTGTCTGGGAAGCCATCACCCTGCGCACCCATGTCCGCCGCTTCTCAACAAACACTTGCCGGCCCCGCAACCCTCGTAGGCACCTCGCTTCACACCGGGGAAAAGGTTTCAATCACCCTCAAACCGGCTCCCGAAGGCCACGGATTCAAGTTCCGCCGCATCGATCTGCCCGACCAACCGTTCATCAACGCCGACGTCGAGAAAGTGCAAACCGTCGAGCGTGCAACCACCTTGGCGGAAGGATCGGTGAAGGTACATACCGTCGAACATGTCATCAGCGCCCTCACCGGCATGGGCGTGGACAACGCCTTGATCGAAATGGATGCCAACGAACCTCCGATCGGCGACGGTTCGGCGCGACCGTTCGTGGATATGATCCTGAAGGTCGGCGTGTGCGCCCAAGCCGCACCCCGCCGGGTGTGGGAAATCCGCGATCCGATCTATCAGGAAACGGCCGATGGCACGATCCTCACCATCATCCCGTGCAAAACCTTCAGGGTCTCGGTCACCAACGTCGGCCCCGAAGGACGCTTCACCCAGTATTTTTCCACCGAGGTGACCCCCGCGACCTACGAGAAGGAAATCTGCGCGGCCCGCACCTTCGTGTACTACGAGGATGTCAAGCCGCTGTTAGAAAAAGGCCTTATCAAGGGCGGATCACTGGAAAGCGCCGTGGTGATCCGCGGTAACGAGATCATGTCGAAAGAACCCATGCGTTTCAGCAACGAGTTCGCCCGCCACAAGGCACTCGACATCATCGGCGACCTGATCCTCTCC
Organism: Akkermansiaceae bacterium; assembly: GCA_903888515.1. GTDB lineage: Bacteria > Verrucomicrobiota > Verrucomicrobiia > Verrucomicrobiales > Akkermansiaceae > Luteolibacter. The sequence goes on from CAISTY010000210.1 coordinate 43,738, forward strand.
GGAGTGCGCATTCTCGGTCATGTCATCGCGGTGAAGCCCGGGCACGGCCCTAACACCAAATTGGCTGCCACACTCAAGACCCAATACCATCGGATGCGCTCGCAGGTGCCGCCCGCAGTCATCATTCCGGATGGCGAGAGCGTGATGGACATCAACGAAGTTATGCGCATTCTGCCGCACCGGTATCCATTCCTGATGGTGGACCGAATCATCGATTGCATCGGTGAGGACAAATGCACGGGTGTCAAAAACATCACGATCAACGAGCCGTATTTCGTGGGCCACTTCCCCGGCCACCCGATCATGCCGGGCGTGCTGCAACTGGAGGCGATGGCCCAGGTTTCCTCGGTGCTGATGCTGCGCAAACCGGAAAACAACGGGAAAATCGGCTATTTCATGAGCGCAGACAAGGTGAAATGGCGTCGTCCGGTGTTGCCCGGTGACATACTGTTTATCGAAAGCGATGTGCTCAAGGTGCGCGGCTCGATCGGCCAAACCCGCTGCCGCTGCCTCGTCAACGGCGAGGTGGTCTCCGAAGCCGAATTGAAATTCCTGCTGCTCGATCACTAACAAAAGCCTATGGGTCCGCAGGCGACAGACCGCCGCCATCCACACCAAATGCCCGCCCAATAAATGACTTCCCCGGGAGGCTTGTCCACCGACCGGCGGCGCAAAAACGCGGAGGTCATAAACCAGCCGCTAGATATTGTTGTTCCGTTAGAGAAAGCACGTCGGCGGGCGTGAGACCGGCGTCTCGCAGGGCGGCGATGGAGAGCGAGTCACAGCGTTTGGCGAGACGTTTGCCGTGCTCGTCGAGCACCAGCGGGTGGTGCAGATAGACGGGTGCGGGCAGGCCGAGGAGGGCTTGCAACAGACGGTGGACGTGGGTCGAGGGAAGCAGGTCCTCGCCGCGGGTGACGTGGGTGATTTGTTGGAACGCGTCGTCCACGACGACAGCGAGGTGATAGGCGGTGCCGATGTCCTTGCGGGCGAGTACCACGTCGCCTAACAAATCAGGGTCAACGGGGAGCAATCCGCAGCGGAGATCATGGAAGGTGAGGGGACCTGCGGCGGAGGCGGCCGGGCGCGCGTGCAGGCGCCAGGCGTGGGGAATGTCGGCGTCGAGTCTGCGTTGTCGTTCGCGGGTTGTGAGCATGCGGCAGGTGCCCGGATAGACCGGAGTCGCCGGCCCTTGAGGAGCGCCAGCCATGCGCGCCCATTCGTCCTGGATTGCCTTGCGGGTGCAAAAACACGGATAGACCCAACCGTTTTGCCGCAACCTGTCGAGCGCCGATCCGTAAGCCGCCGTGCGGGTCGTTTGGCGCAGCGGCACCTCGTCCCAGCACAGTCCGAGCCATGTGAGGTCGTCTTCGATTCCCTGATAGAATATTTCGCGCACACGGGGGCCGTCGAGGTCTTCGTGCCGGATCAGGAATCGTCCGCCGGATGATTGGCGGGCCAGCGCGTGCGCGACCCGGGCTGCCAGCGCGTGGCCAAGATGCATCCGCCCGGTCGGGCTGGGTGCGAAGCGCGTGCGGACGATCACGGGCAGGTTTTCGCACGGCGGAGGCGATTCTGCAATGAACGACTTCAAAACGACTTCAAAAGCCTCGAATCCGATGCACTCCTTGGAGATTGGGTTTGAGGGGGCGACACGGTTTGAGCTTTCAGATGGATCTTATCCGGTACCTTTCTGCAAATCCCGCGCGCTCCACAGTGTTCCCGCCGCCGCCGCGCCACTGCCTCGCATCTTGCGCGCGCCGTTCTTGCGCCGCGATCCAAAGCGCTCCCGTGCGCTCGCAAACGCCTCGTTCACAAAACTCCGGCTGCCAATCACCGCGCCATCCGTGAAATACCTCACCCGGCACCGCAGCATCTTCCCTAACGGAATATCGCCCGCTTGTTCCGCCTCCCGCGCAGCCTCCTCCCGGGTC
>CAISTY010000211.1 GCA_903888515.1 Akkermansiaceae bacterium
GGGGTGGAAAAGCTCGCAGAGATTGTGAACGAGAGAGGCGAACTTGAAGTGAAGGTGGTGCGCAAAGGGATGAAGAAAGCCGTGGTGGACGCGGAATTGGAGATGCTGGAGCGGAGCCGGGATGTGGCGCTGGGGAGGATGTTGCGCTGCCGTGTTAGATATTTCACGGATGGAGCTGTGATCGGGAGCCGGGGGTTTGTCGATGAAGTGTTCCGATTGTGCCGTGACCGGTTTGGCGGCAAGCGCAAGGACGGCGCGCGCAAATGGCGTGGCAGCGGCGCGGCAGCCGCAGGCACGCTGTGGAGTGTCAGGGATTTGAAGAAGGGGATCGGATAGGCTCTTAGCCGATGACCTCGGGCCAGTCGGTATGGAACATATCGCCGCGGGGTTTGTCGGTACGCTCGTAGGTATGGGCTCCGAAGAAGTCGCGCTGGGCTTGCAGCAGATTGGCGGGAAGGACCTCGCTACGGTAGCTATCGTAGTAACCGAGCGAGGCGCTGAAGGCGGGCACCGGGATGCCAGCGAGGGTGGCCAGCGAGACGACTTCGCGCCAATGCTGTTGGAACTCGTTGAGCAGGTTCATGAAGAACGGGGCGAGCATCAGGTTGGTGAGGCCGGGATTGGCACGGTAGGCATCGGTGATACGGTTGAGGAAGCGGGCGCGGATGATGCATCCGCCGCGCCAGATGGCGGCGATTTTCGCGAGGTCGAGGTTCCAGCCCTTGTGGGCACTCATGGTAGTGATGAGATCGAGACCCTGGGCGTAGGAAATTATTTTCGAGGCGAACAACGCGTCGTGGACTTGTTGGACGAGTTGCGCTTTGTCGGCGGAGATGGCGGCTTGCGGGCCATGTAATTTCTTGCTGGCGGCGACACGCGCGTCCTTCATGGACGACAGGATGCGGGCTTCCACGGCGGCGTTGATGGTGGAGATGACCACGGCGTTTTCCACCGCGTTGAGGAGGGTCCACTTGCCTGTGCCTTTTTGGCCGGCCGTATCGAGGATAAGCTCGACGATTGGTTTGCCGGTTTCCGGATCCATTTGTTTGAAGATCTCGGAGGTGATCTGGATGAGGTAGCTTTCGAGGTCGCCGTGGTTCCAAGCGGTGAAGATGGTGGCGAGTTCAGCGGCGGAGAACCCGGCGGCTTTGAAGATGTTATAGGCCTCGCAGATGAGCTGCATGTCGCCGTATTCGATGCCATTGTGGATCATTTTGACGAAGTGGCCGGCACCGCCCGGGCCGATGTGCACGACGCACGGTTCGCCATCGACTTTGGCGGCGATGCTTTCGAAGATGGGTTTCATCACGTCCCATGTGGAGGCCGGGCCGCCGGGCATGATGGCGGGGCCTTTGCGCGCGCCTTCCTCACCGCCGGAAACGCCGGCCCCGATGAAGCGGAAACCGAGATCCCCAAGCCACTTGTCGCGGCGCTCGGTGTCGGTGTAGAGCGAGTTTCCGCCGTCGATGATGATGTCGCCCTGATCTAGCAGCGGGATGAGTTGTTGGATGACGGCATCCACCGGGGGGCCGGCTTTGACCATGATCATGACCTTGCGCGGGGTGGCAAGGGACCGGACGAAATCTTCGAGCGATTTCGCGCCGACGAGTTTTTTATGCGGGTTGGCCGCCACGAAAGCGTCCGTGACGGAGGTGGTTCGGTTGAAGACCGAGACTTGGAATCCGCGGGATTCCACGTTGAGAACGAGATTCTGGCCCATGACGGCCAGACCGATCAGTCCGAAGTCGCTATTGCTCATAAGAGGTTTGGTTGGGAGGGCGGACGGATCTATAGGACTTGTCGCTTTGCTGCAACCCCTTGTTGCCATTTGCCGATGAATTCTTCACAATGCGCGGGTGAACATTCCGAATGCCATCACGCTTTCGCGTCTCGTATTGACGGCCGTATTTGTAGCAGGCACCACATTCGACAGCGACGTCGGGCGCTGGATTGCCATGATGGCCTTTGTGATTGCGGCGATCAGCGATTATGTGGACGGCTGGTTGGCGCGCAAACTCGGTTTGGTAACGCCGGTGGGCAAGCTGCTCGATCCGGTCGCGGACAAGGTGTTGGTTTGTTCCGCGTACGTGTATCTGAGCGCCCAAGGAGAAGTCAATTGCCCGGTGTGGATCACGGTGTTGATTATGGCACGGGAATTTCTGGTGACCGGCTTGCGGCAAATCGTGGTGGAGGCCGGACAAGTCATGGCTGCCGATCGTTTGGGGAAATGGAAAACCGGGTTACAGCTCACGTTTTGCATCACCTGTCTGGTGTGGTTCGCGTTCAAGTCGCTCGATCCGGACAATTGGTTTGTGTGGCTGATCCAGTATCTATCGAGTCCGGAAGGATGGTTGGTTCCGGTTTCGATGTGGCTGGCACTGGGACTGACGCTGCTCTCCGGATGGAACTACGTGTGGGCTTACCGGCATCTGTTGCGCGGAAAGTGAGGAGATGACAGAAGACCCGGAGACAGAAGACACAAGAAAAGAGAAAGAGGAGCAGCGCCGCACAAGGCTCTCCTGTCTTCCGTCTTCAAATCTCCTGTCTTCCGTCTTCCGTCTTCCGTCTTCCGTCTTCCGTCTTCCGTCTTCTGTCTTTGCGCTTCCCATCGGGTGGTCGGCCATGCAGGCTCCGGCATGCGTGCGCGATGGCTGCTGATAGGGGTGTCGTTGCTGGTGGTGGTCGGTGGAGTGCTTGGGTGGTGGATCCACGGGCGCACGCCGCATCTCGGGCAGGCGGCCTATGACCAAACGGCGGCGATCCTTGCGAAAGGCCCGCGTCCGCCGGGATCGGAGGGATTGACGGCCGTGCGGAATCATGTGAAGGCGGAGTTGGGCAAGGCCGGTTGGGTGACTCAAGGGCAGTCGTTCGAGCGCAGCACTCCAGAAGGTCGCCTGACCTTCGAAAATCTCCGCGCTCGGTTCCCGGCAGGTGAGGTGGATCCATGGGGCAGGCATGTTAGAATCATCCTCTGCGCGCACATCGATTCAAAACTTTTCAAGGACCAGCATTTTCTTGGGGCCGACGACGCAGCCTCCGCCTGCGCCGCCATCGTGGAAATGGCGGGATTCCTGGCGAAAAGAAAACCGGCGCAGGCGCAGAACCTCGAACTTGTGTTTTTCGACGGCGAAGAGTCGCTGGGGCCTGACATCACGCCAACGGACGGGCTTTATGGCAGCCGCCACTACGCGAATCAATGGCGGAACCGCCCCGACAAACCGGAGTTCGGGATTTTGTTGGATATGATCGGTCATGAGAACCTGTCGATCCGGCTTCCGTTCGAAACGTCGGCGGATTTGCGGGACAGGGTGATGGCGGCGGCGAAGGCGGAGGATGCGCAACGCCACTTCGACATGGCCACGGTTCCGATCATCGACGACCATGTGCCGCTGAATTCCGCAGGCATTCCGACGGTGAATCTGATCGGCGATTTCGGCAACAGCGGCTGGTGGCACACCCCGGCGGACAATCAGAAAATCATCTCCGCCAAGTCGCTCGACATTTCAATCCGGGTGACGCTGCGGCTGCTTGCGGGATTGTTAGAGAAGAGATAGAGAGGCATCGCTCATCACCCCATGGACTTCGATCAAGGAGAATTCGATCTATCAGGCAATGGTTCCGATGAGGGTTACCGGAAATGGCTGGGTGATCTGGACGCAAACAAGCGCGCCTTTGAGTCCCGCCATGGCGTGGTGATCGGACGCCGGGTGCGGGTGCGTCTCGTTGGGGAACGCGAACCCATGGAGGGCCTGATATATGTGGTTGCACAAAAAGGATCGGCGTCTGCCTCCAGGTTCAGGTTGAGAATGGGCAAGCGCGAGTTCCTGCCGCCGGAGATCGAGAGTATTGTTAGACTGGATGATATTCCGGGGGATGACTCATGGTCAAAGGATGCCCGTTAGATCTGGCCGCCATCCAGCATGCGATGAAGCCCGCCGCGAAATCTTCCGGGCGGGCGGCGATCCACGCCTCGATTTCGGCGACAGGGAACCACGCGGCGGCCTCGACTTCCGCGGCGGGAAAGCGCACGGACCCGTGGTGCCGGATGAGGTAAAGCCTGACATGTTCCCAGCCTGTTTCCTCGCACGGTCGGATGCGGGCGATTTCCTCGGGGGCGGTATCCGTGCGGATGGCCATTTCCTCGTTGAGTTCGCGGATGGCGGCAGTCAGATAGTCTTCACCGGCATTCAGATGACCGGAAACGCTGGAGTCCCAGACGCCCGGATGGACGTCCTTGAACAACGACCGTTGTTGCAACAGCAGATCGCCGCAGGTATTGCAAACGAAGACATGCACCGCGCGATGGAGGAGGTTGCGGGCATGCACCTCGCCACGCGTGCCCTGACCGGTTGGTTGATCATTTTCATCGACGACATCGAAGAGTTCGTCGGATTTCTGTGGTAGATCCTTGAGCGGATTGGGATCGCAAAAGCGAGTGAGCCCGACCCACCGGGCGAGATCCAGTTCTTCGGCACGCGCGGTGACTGGGACTCCCAGCATGGCGGCGATTTCCTCCCAGACGATGCCATCGGGGAGTTGTTTTTTGAGTTGTTTGCGGCGTTGGGCGAACCCACGGCGGATGAGTTCGTCGAACAACCGGTGATCGAAGGGTGGCAGCCCGGTGATCCGCGGGCGCAGGATGGCCACGCGCGAATCGATCCGCGGTTGCGGATAGAACGCCTCGGCTGGGACGATGCGTTGAGGGTCCACCTCCCAATCCACCTGTGTCCGCAGCGAGAGGATGCCGTAGTCCTTGGTGCCGGGTTTGGCCGCGAGTCGCGCTATCACTTCCTTTTGCAACATCACCACCGCCCGCGTGAACGGATGAGGGCGACTGAGCAGGTTTTTCAGAATCGCGCCACCGCTTGAGTATGGAAGGTTGCCCAAAAATTTCAACGGGCGGTGTTTGAATAACGTCCGTCCATCGAATTTAGCGCCGTCCGCCGTATGGACTTCCACGGTCGACTCGCCGCGGAATCGTTCTGTTAGCACGGCGGCCAGCCGGGTATCGTACTCAATGAGGATCAGACGCCGGACCTTGCCGATCAGGTGTTCGCTCAGCGCACCGGTTCCGGGGCCGACTTCCACGATGGCGTCGTTGGCGTCCGCTTCGAGTTGCGCGACGATCCAGCGCGCCATGTTGGGATCGATGAGGAAATTCTGTCCGAGCTGTTTGCCGGGCAGAACGCCTGCGCGATCCAGTGTTTCCTTGATTTCCCGACCCGTCATGACCACCCTTCATGCCTCATGGCGGCTGGCTGTGCAATCCCAAGCATGGGCAGGGTGAAGGTTTTTCCGTGATGAGCATAATTAGGGATTGCCAACGGAGATCGGTTTTTTTAGCCTGTCGCGGCTCTCAGGGCAGGTGTCAGAGTGGTCTAATGAGCACGCTTGGAAAGCGTGTGTGGGTGAAAGCTCACCGAGGGTTCGAATCCCTCCCTGTCCGCCCGTCTTTTTTTCCGTGTTGGAAGTACGAATGGCAGGCCCACAAGTGAGGCTTGCCTGATGCCTTTTGAGGTGTTATGGATACGCATGTCGTTGTTACTTGGTGTGAACATTGATCACGTCGCCACCCTGCGTCAGGCCCGCTATGCGAAAACCCCGGATTCTCCGCATGCGGAACCCTGCGTGGTTGCAGCCGGCCACGACGCACTTGCCGGAGGAGCCGACTCGCTCACGCTGCATGTCCGGGGTGACCGCCGCCACATGCAGGAAGCGGATGCGTTGCGGATCCGTGCCGAGATTCCGTTGCCCCTGAATTTAGAGATGGGGGTGACCGGGGAAATGGTTGGCATGGCTCTCAAACTGAAACCGGACTTCGTGTGCCTGGTGCCGGAAGCACGCATGGAAATCACGACCGAGGGCGGCCTCGATGTGTTGGCAGGGTTGGCAAACATCCGCACCGTGGTGGCCTGTTTGCAGAATGCCGGCATCAAGGTTAGTTTGTTTGTGGACCCAGACCTCAAGCAAATCGCAGCGGCGGCGGCAACCCGCGCGCAGATGATCGAATTGCACACCGGGGGGTTATCCAACGCATCGGACGACACCGTGGCCACCGAGATGTCCCGCCTCATCGACGCAGCCATGGCAGGGCACGCGGCAGGTCTTCAGGTCAATGCCGGCCACGGCATCAATTATACCAACATCACCCGGATTCTAACAATCCCGCATCTCGCGGAACTCAACATCGGTCATTCAATAGTCGCGCGAGCCGTGCGCGTCGGCATGACCGCCGCAGTGAGGGAAATGAAGGATCTCATGGCCGATTACCCCGCCTGATCATGCGTGTTTTCGGTATCGGCATCGACGTGGTGGAAGTGGAGCGCATCGCCTCCGCGATGCAACGACACGGCACGCCGTTCCTCACCCGCCTGTTCACCGCCGGAGAGCGCGCATATTGCGAGTCGCGCAAAACCCCGGCTCTGCACTACGCCGCGCGTTTTGCCGCCAAGGAGGCGGTGTCCAAGGCACTCGGCACGGGCATCGGCGGCCATGCCGGATGGCTCGACCTTGAAATCGTCCACAATGCGGCCGGCATGCCGCGACTTTGTCTTGGGGGGGCCGCCGCATCCTTTGCCAAAAACCACGGCATCACTGAGATCCAAATCAGTCTCACCCACGCCCGTCATTACGCGGCTGCCAACGCCATTGCCATCGCCGACTCCTCCTGATCGCAGATCGCTTGGCAAGAGGACACTCAACCCATCGCATCGCGTCAGCAATAGTGACCCGCCTCATGGATTCACTTCAGGGACTGTTTGCATCCGATCAATGACACACCGGGCAGGTGCTGAGTTGGGCGAAGAAATCGTGGCCCTTGTTATCGACGAGGATGAAGGCGGGGAAGTTCTCCACGGTGATTTTCCAAACGGCTTCCATGCCGAGTTCCGGGAAGGCGACGACTTCCTGGGACTTGATGTGGTCGCGGGCTAACAGTGCGGCGGGACCGCCGGCCGAGCCGAGGTAGAAGCCGCCGTGTTTTTTGCAGGCCTGTGTGACGGCTGGCGAGCGGTTGCCCTTGGCGAGCATGACCATTGAGCCGCCATGGGATTGGAAGAGATCCACATAACTGTCCATTCGTCCGGCGGTGGTCGGACCGAACGATCCCGACGGCATCCCCGCCGGAGTCTTGGCCGGACCTGCATAATACACCGGAAAATCCTTGAAGTAATCCGGCAGATCGCCCTCGGCTTCAAGGATTTCCTTGAGTTTCGCATGGGCGGAATCGCGGGCCACGATGATCGTTCCTGTTAGGGCTACGGCGGTGGTTACCGGGTATTTTCCCAGTGTTTTGAGGGTTTCGGCCATGCCGAGGTCGAGGTTTACAGGCACTCCCTTGAACTTCCAATCGCGGTATTTTTCCGGAATGAAACGACCGGGATCCTTCTCGAGTTTTTCCAGAAAGATGCCGTTCTTGGTGATCTTCGCCTTGGCCTGTCGGTCCGCCGAGCAGGAAACCCCGATGCCCACCGGGCACGACGCCCCGTGGCGCGGCAGACGCACGACACGCACGTCGAGCGCAAAGTATTTGCCGCCGAACTGCGCCCCAATCGCGGTTTGCCGTGCCAGCGCCAACAATTCCTGCTCGAGTTCCAAGTCGCGGAATGCCTGGCCGTATGGATTGCCGGCGGTGGGCAGCGCGTCATAGTATTTGGTGGACGCCAGTTTCACGGTTTTGAGACAGTTCTCCGCGGAGGTGCCGCCGATGACAAACGCCAGGTGATAGGGCGGGCACGCCGCCGTGCCGAGCGACTTCATCTTTTCATGGCAGAACTCCTTGAGCCGCGCCGGATTGAGCAACGCCTTACTTTCCTGATAGAGATAGGTCTTGTTCGCCGAGCCGCCGCCCTTGCTGACAAACAGGAATTCATAGGCGTCTCCCGCGGTGGCGTAAAGATCGATCTGCGCGGGCAGGTTGGTCCTGGTGTTGACCTCGTCATACATCGTCAGCGGCGCGGTCTGCGAGTAACGCAGGTTTTCCTTGATATATGTCTGATAGATCCCCCGCGAGAGAAACTCCGCGTCCTCGCATCCGGTCCAGACTTGTTGGCCTTTTTTGCCGATGATGGTGGCGGTGCCCGTGTCCTGACAGAACGGCAGGATGCCGTGGGCGGCGATCCCCGCGTTCTTGAGCATCATGAGCGCGACCATGCGGTCGTTTTCAGAGGCCTCCGGATCCTCGAGGATCGCCGCGACCTGCGCAAGGTGAGCCGGTCGGAGCATGAAATTGATCGCCTTGATTGCTTCCGCAGCCAACAACGTGAGACCGTCCGGCGCGATCTTGAGGACCGGCTTTCCCTCGAACTCCGCCACGGCGACGTGATCCTTGCTGATGCATTCATACTCGGTGGTGTCGGGACCGAGCGGATAGGGATCCTGGTAGAAAAAAGGTGGGTCGGTCATGGCTTGTGTCCGCATTCTAGCCCGTTGCGGCCCCGACTGCAAAACGCTTTCTTCAATAACTTGCGGAGATCGTGGACCGCGCCACTTTCGCAAAGTGGCTGTGGCGTCCAGCCGCAGACGGTGCCTGGAGCGTCCCGTTCCGGAAATCCATGCCTCTAACATGCTCGGAGCGCAGCTGTCCCGGTTGCGTCGGCAGGCGCTCGTCCCGAATGCCGGGCAGTGATGCGGGTCTCATCCCGCTTGCGATTCTCTAACACAACAGGCGAGACGCCCGTTTTCCATGACAGCCGGGACGGCTATCCTCCCTTGCCATCGGATTGGAGGTTGCGCTTTGGCCGGTTTTCGGGCACGGTAACGCGCAACAGGGAAAGTCATGCCGGTCATTTCGATGTTTTATGGGATCATTGTGTCGATGTACTTCCTCGACAACAGGAGGCATCAACGGCCGCACCTGCATGTCCGCTACCAGGAGCACGAAGTGGTCCTAGCAATTCCGGACGGTGAAGTCTTGGAAGAATCGATCCCCGGCAGCAAGCTGAAACTGGTGCTTGCGTGGATGGAGATTCACCGGGATGAACTTCTCGCGGACTGGGAACTTGCGGCGAGTGGTCAGCAACCTTACAAAATCGAACCGCTGAAATAGACGATGAATCCGCGCGTGGCATCCATTCAACCCGAGGCTAACTATCGGCTCCGCATTCTCTTCACGAATGGCGAGCAAGGAGTCTACGACTGTTCGCATCTACTCGATTTCGGGGTGTTTCGCGAATTACGTGATCCGGAGTACTTCCGTCGCGCCGCAGTGGCATACGGAACGGTAGCATGGCCGCACGAGCAGGATATCTGCCCCGACACCCTCTACGAGGAGGCCATCCGGGGGCCAATATCCGTTGTTTCACCAGACGGTGCACCCATCAGCAGGCAAATTCGAAGTGGAATGAGCCTGCCATGGTCATGAAAAGGTTTTTCATCGTGTTGTTAGTGTTGGCGTTTGCCGCAGGTATCGGCTGGCAATTCCGGGACAAATTCCGGCATGCCGACGCCGCTCTCATGCTTTACGGCAACGTGGACATCCGCGGTGTGGACCTCGGATTCCGTGTGGCCGGCCGGTTGCTGGAGGTGTGCAAGGACGAGGGCGATGCGGTGCATGCCGGGGACTTGCTGGCACGCATCGATGACGAACCGTACGCGCACGAACTGGCGCGCGCCGAAGCCGAACTGGCGGCGGCGCAAGCCGATCTGCGGATGAAGCAATCCGGCTATCGCAAGGAGGAAATCGAGCAGGCGCGGGCGGTCTTGGAGGAAAGCCGGGTGGTTGCCAAGGATGCGGAGCGTGCCTATCAGCGGCAGACCAAATTGGTCGGGGGGGGCGGCACGTCCCAACAGAATCTGGATAGCGCGCAGGCGGCATTCGACGAGGCGCAGCAACGGATGAAGGTAACCGAAGCGAAATTGAAACTGCTGGAAGCCGGTTTCCGTGCCGAGGAAATCGAGGCCGCCGACGCGAAGGTGGCCCAGGCCCGAGCGGCACGTGAAACCGCCGCGCTGCGCTTGGCGGATACCGAACTCAAGGCGCCGTCCGATGGGACAGTTCTAACGCGCGTGCTGGAACCGGGGGCGATCGTGCAGGCAGGGACCACGGCGCTTTCCCTATCACTGGAGCATCCGGTGTGGGTGCGTGCTTATGTGCATGAGCGCGAACTCGGCCGGGTGCCACCCGGCACACGAGTGCTGTTAGCCGTGGATGGTCAACCGGACCGGCAGTTCCATGGCAAGGTCGGTTTCGTTTCACCCCGCGCCGAATTCACGCCGAAATCGGTGGAAACTCCGGAGTTGCGAACCTCGCTGGTCTATCGACTGAGGGTGGTCGTCGAGGATTCTGATGGTTCGTTACGGCAGGGCATGCCGGTCACGGTTACCATCGCTCCAACCCCGCAATGATGTGTCGGACGTTGTGGTCAGTTTCCAGGCGCTCACCAAGTCCTTTGCGGGCATGGGATCACCGGCGTTGGACGCGCTCACCGGTGAAATCCGCGCCGGCATCATCACCGGCCTGGTAGGACCGGACGGCGCCGGGAAAACCACCTTGCTGCGGCTCATCGCAGGATTGCTGGTGCCTAGTGGGGGCCGCCTTACCACCCTCGGGCGCGACCCCGTGCGCGAAACCCAGGTGCTGCACCGCGAGATCGGTTACATGCCGCAAAAGTTCGGCTTGTATGAGGACTTGTCGGTCCTCGAAAACCTAACACTCCACGCCGATCTGCGCAATGTCACCGGACAGGACCGGAGGGCGACCTTTGCAAGACTGTTAGAATTCACCGATTTGCAGCGTTTCACCGGGCGTTACGCCGGCAAGCTTTCCGGCGGCATGAAGCAGAAGCTCGGGCTTGCCTGCGCGTTGTTAGGAAAACCGCGTTTACTGTTGTTGGATGAGCCGGGCGTGGGAGTGGATCCTATTTCTCGCAAGGAACTCAGGAAAATGGTCGGGTGTTTGGTGGACGACGGCATCGCCGTGGTGTGGAGCACGGCCTATTTGGAGGAGGCGGAGTTATGTGGAACCACGCTGGTGCTGAATGATGGTAAATTGATATTTTCCGGCGAGCCCGCCGCCATGACCGCGCCGCTTGCCGGCAGATGTTGGCAGTTGAGGGATTCCGGAAACAACCAACGCCGCTTGCTCGCACAGGCGCTCGAGCGCCCGGAAGTGAGCGACGGCACGATCCAGGGGCGCCACCTGCGCTTGACGTTGCGCGAGGGTGCACAGGTGTTTCCACCGGAATTGATAGGTGCTCCGCCCGGCACCGCGTGGGCACAGGTGACACCGCGCTTCGAGGACGCGTTCATTGATCGCATGGGCGGCGGACCGGGCGGACAATCCGTGCTGGCACGCCATGTTCGCGCCATTTCCACCGACGGTGAGGTGGTCATCGAGGCACATCAACTCACCAAGAAATTCGGCGATTTCACCGCCACCGACGAGGTCACCTTCCAGGTCCGCCGCGGCGAGGTCTATGGATTGTTAGGTCCTAACGGGGCTGGCAAATCCACTACCTTCAAAATGATGTGCGGGTTGCTCAAACCAACCTCGGGCCGGGCGACGGTCGTCGGGCTCGATCTGCGCCACAGCGCCGGCCGGGCACGGCAGAAACTCGGCTACATGGCCCAGAAATTTTCGCTTTACGGGAATCTAACGGTCCGCAACAATCTGGAGTTTTTTTCCGGCATTTACGGACTTGCAGGCACCTGGCGCCGGAGCCAAACCGCAAAGATGGCGGAGATTTTCCATCTCGAGCCGTTTCTCGATGCAAAGACCGACGCGCTCTCGCTCGGTTTCAAACAACGGCTCGCGCTGGCCTGCGCGGTCATGCATGAGCCGGACATTTTGTTTCTCGACGAACCCACATCGGGTGTGGACCCGGTGACGCGGCGCGAGTTCTGGACACACATCAACGGTCTTGTCGAACGCGGGGTGACGGTGATGGTGACCACCCATTTCATGGATGAGGCGGAATACTGCGACCGCATCGGCCTGGTCTTCCGCGGACGTCTCATCGCCGATGGCACTCCGGATGCTTTGAAAGCACTGGCTGCCACGGAGGATCACAAGGACCCGACCATGGAGGACGCCTTCATCGCCCTGATCCGCGGCGAGGAGGAGGCATGAGATGATTTACAGAATTGAAATTTCAGATTTCAAATTTCAGATTTGAGATTTGAGATTTGGGATTTGAGATTTCGGATTTGGGATTTATTTCATGGCAAAAAACCCTTGGCATCGCGAAACGCACGGGTATGCTCGGCGGACACGAATTACATTTCACACTTCGCACTATCAATATCATGTCAACCTATCAGAATGCTTTGGTGATTTCAGGAGGAGCCAGCGGAATCGGTGCCGCATCCGTGCAGCAGGCGTTGGGTCGCAATTGGCTTGTCGCGTGTTGTGACGTCGTGCCGGTGGAAAAAGCGCCGGAATTTTTGCTCACGGATCAAGCGCTTTATATCCAGGGCGATGTCAGGAGTGCCGAAGCCATGGCGCAGTTCGCGCGGCAGGCCATGCAATTTTTCAGTGACTGTAATGGCGGTGTGGTTCCGCAACTCGGGGTGGTCGCCTGCGCGGGTATCAGCCGTCGCGGCGACCCGGAGCAGGTCAAGCTGATGCAGGACATCAACGTGGGTGGAACGGTCAATTTGCTCAATGCGTTCGCCAAAAACCTGGAGCAGCAGGGACTGTTTGTGGGATTGAGTTCAATCGTGGCGGCGGAGGGAATCGCGGTCAAGGGCGACGAAGAGTATAAACTCACCAAAATGGAAGCCCGCAGAATAGCCACCGAGCAGGCCGCCCTGCTCCATGTGCGCGGCTTTGCGGTGGCCCCCGGAGCCATCGACACACCCATGACGCGTCATGAGGCGATCTTTGCCATGCTGCTTCTAGGAGCCGCCCAGGTTTTCGGGCATCCCGACCATGCGCACCATGCGGAGATCACCCGTCTGGCAGGAGTCCCGCAAGGTGCCACTCCGGCGGATATCCTGTGCGGGCTGTTAGGGCCGGCGCTCACGGAGGCTGACGACTTTGGACGGGTGCGGGCGAGCATGACAAAGGATCCTTCCCTGGCGTCACTGGGCAAAGCATATATGCTCTACACCAACCTCAAGGGTGAGGACGGGCAGATCCGTCCGCGCACCGGGTTGATAGTCCGTGCGGTCGATGTTCTAACGGAACTGGATGTGGTCATTGGCCCCGAGGTGGTGGCCGGCCGCATGCTCGATCAGTTAGCCACCGGTCAAGTGCCCGAGGGGGGCCTTCTGCGTGCCTACAGCCGAAACGGCCAGGACCGGATCCGTGAGCTGCTGCGCTCATTCGCGGGTTAGCCCGCTGCCCGCAAAGGGAGGCGTGACATGTGTTTCTTCTTTCCATGGCGTGCTGGATTGTTAGCATCCGGCCATAGTCATGCAGAAGTCGTCCACAACCGACCTCAAGAAGGCCAAACCCGAAAAAAACAAATCCCTTGAATCCTGGATTTGGGACGCCGCGTGCTCCATCCGCGGGGCCAAGGATGCGCCGAAATACAAGGATTTCATCCTCCCGCTGATTTTCACCAAGCGCCTCGGTCTGGAGGACGTGGAGGCCGACATCATCGGCAAGAGTTACGAATACCTGCCGGAGAATCTCTTCTACAACACCAGCGCCCCCGGCATCGTCCTGTTCCTGCACGCGGCCAAGCCAAAAGCCCGCAAGGGCAAGGTCTTTCTCGTCAATGCCAGCCAGATCTATGAAAAAGGCTCGCCCAAAAACTTCATCCCGGACGCCGGCATCCAGCGCATCGCCGATGTTCTGATAGAATGGAAGGAGGAGGAAAAGCTCAGCCGCATTGTTGATCACGCGGAGCTGAAGAAAAACGACTACAACATCTCCCCCAGCCGCTACATCCACACCAGCGACGCCGAAACTTACCGGCCCCTCGCCGAGATCGTGGCCGAACTCGATGCCATCGAAGCCGAGGCCAAGGAAACCGACAAGGCCCTCCGGAAAATCCTCAAACAGTTGGGAATATGAGCGAAGAACCGACAGGCAATCTGGTCATCTACCAAACCGAAGACGGTCGGGCGCAGGTGGAATGCCGGCTGGTGGATGAAACCATTTGGCTGTCTCAAGCCGTGATGGGGGAACTTTTCGACCGCACAAAAAAGACCATCAGCGAGCACCTCCAGAATCTGTTCACCGAGGGCGAGCTGAACGAGAATTCAGTTGTCCGGAATTTCCGGACAACTGCCGCCGACGGGAAATCCTATGACGTGGCCCACTACAACCTCGAGGCGATCATCGCCGTCGGATTCCGCGTCAAGTCGCCCAGAGGCACCCAATTCCGCCGCTGGGCCAACACCCGGCTCCGTGAGCTGATCGTCAAGGGCTTTGTCATGGACGACGAGCGGCTCAAGAATCCCGGCGGCTGGGACTACTTCGACGAATTGCTTGAGCGCATTCGTGAGATCCGCGCCTCGGAAAAACGTTTCTATCAGAAGGTCCGGGACCTGTTCGCCCTCAGCAGCGACTACCAGATCCGGGAAATGGAAACCCAGACATTCTTCGCCGAGGTCCAGAACAAGCTGCTCTTCGCCGCCGCCGGGAACACCGCCGCCGAATTGATCGTCGCCCGCGCCAATCCGGACGAACCGAACATGGCACTCACCTCGTGGGCCGGTTCCCGCGTCCGCAATCATTGTTGCCAAGAACTATCTCACTGCGGACGAGGTGGACACTCTCAACCGCCTCGTCGTCATCTTCCTCGAACAAGCCGAACTTCGCGTCAAACAACAACAGGACCTCACCCTCGACTTCTGGCGGTCGAGTGTGGACCGCATGCTCGCTTCCAATGACCAGCCCGTGCTCGAAGGCAAAGGTTCGATCAGCAGCGCGGACATGAAGTCCATCGCCGAGGATCGTTACCACACCTTCGACGGCCACCGCCGCTCCCTCGAAGCCACCCAAGCCGACGCCGAGGATCTGAAGGAAATCGAGGCCCTCGAACAAAACCTCAAGCGGAAAGGGGGGGGCCGTGAATAACAGAACCGCCAGACCGACCAACTCTCCTTATCATCGCAAGGCAGCGCCGTGGATCCGCGCCACTTGGCACCTCCAAAGCCCCAACGGGGCAACAATATGATAGCCCAGGGCAACGCCCTGGGTCTGGAGTTTGGTTCTTAATGAGTCATGCGGTAGCGGCAAACAGGGTGCTGCAGAGGCTTGGTTCGAATTTAAGTGGCTTCGTATGGCCGTGTGCGCTGTTCATGAAGTCGGTTAAAATCTCCGGGCGTATGGATTTAACC
>CAISTY010000212.1 GCA_903888515.1 Akkermansiaceae bacterium
CCCTGGCGGTGGATTTTTCGGCTCCGCCGCAGGATTTTGAAATCGCCCCGCTCGGAACCGTGCGGGCTCATCAAGGGCAACTGCCGCCGTCGGGTAAAGCGCGGCAGTGAGAATTATCCCGCCTAGTTTTCCACACCGATCGCATACGGATATGACACGTCACATTGAGAAGAAGCGTTATTCAGGGGCGTGGTTGTGGGAAAGTCAATTTTTTTGCTTTTTTCGAGATTTTTTATTCGGCTCCGGGTGGGCGGATGTGGGAGATGCCGTGCTGCGGCGTGGCGCATGCAGGAACCTGATAAGAACGAGGTTTTCATCATCAAGGGCGCTGGAGGAACATTGAGGCGCAAGGCTATGCATGAGAGAGGGCTCGGGGCAGTGCGGCGTTTGTGATAATCGTGTCATGGTTTGAACTACAAGCGCGGGCTGTCATGGCGCGGCGGGGCCGCCATGTCCTAGCGGATCATCCGGTGGGCGGAAGAAAGGATCAGAACGTTAAGGATTTTTCCTCAGGTTCTCGAGGTCAATCAAGTCAAGAATGATGAGGCCACATGCATCCTGCATGACGGAAGAGCAACTCGTTTCAGGGTTATCGCAAGCCTGTTCTCGGGTGCGCCATGTTTCTTCTCTGCGGTTCGACATTGGATGTTCGATGTTGAATGTTGGCGTTGCGCTGCAATGCGCTGGCATCCCGCCCGCGTAGGTGGTCATGGCGGGGTGAGACGAATTCGGTAGGGCAATCACAGCGCGGCGAGGCCATTTGGATAAGTCGGCGCGGCGCGGCCGGTGGGAAAATGGTAGGGACAAGCGGCCTCGCTTGTCCGTGATTTACCCAGATGGTGAAACATCTCATGTGCGGTTCATATACCGCGCATTCCAAGCGCCCATGCCGGGCGGGTAAGTCGGAGCGGCGGGGCCGCCACGCCCTACCGGTCCGTAATTGTCGGCATAGGCGGAAAAGTCGGCGCGGCGGGCCGCCACGCCCTACCGGGTTTCCAATCGCCACGCCCTGCCGGATCATCCGGCGGTTTTTTTGAAAATTCCGGAAAATTCTACGTTTCGCGGGCTTGCTTGTTGGGGAAGGGGTGGGCATATTGCCGAGCGTGAGACAGGTTCTATCCGGCATGTTCGCTGCGGCGTTGGCGATTCTGCCTGCCGTGCAGGTGCGTGCCGCGAAGGTGGAGGCGGGGAAAAACGTACCCGCGAAAGTGGTGATCATCCCGGTTCGCGCGCAGATTGCCGAACCGGAGCTCTACATCCTGCGGCGCGGCTTGAAGGAGGCCATCGAGCAGAAGGTGGACACCATTGTGCTCGACATGGAAACGCCGGGCGGTGCGCTGGACGTCACCTTCGAGATGCTCAAGGCACTCGAGAAGTTTCCCGGCAAAACCGTGACCTACATCAACCGCGAGGCGATTTCCGCCGGCGCGCTCATTTCCGCAGGCACCGATGAGATCTACTTCGCACCCGGCGGAGTGATCGGTGCGGCGGCGCCCGTGCTCGCCACCGGCGGCGATATCGATGCCACCATGCGCGGCAAAATCGTCAGCTATCTGAAGGCGCGGGTCCGCTCAGTCTCGGAAGGCAAAGGCTACCGCGGCGAGGTGATCTCGGCGATGATCGACATCGATGCGGAATTCAAAATCGGCGAGGAGGTCATCAAGAAAAAAGGCGAACTGCTCTCCCTGACCGCCCAGGAGGCGGTCAGACTTTACGGCGATCCGCCCCGGCCGTTGTTAGGCGCGGGCATCGCGGAGAACCTGGATGATTTGTTAGACAAGCTCCACGGCGCGGGCAACCACACGGCCATCCGGCTGGAGGTCACCTGGTCGGAGCAGCTCGCGCAATACCTCACCAGTCTGACGCCGCTTTTGCTGGCGGGCGGATTGTTATGTTTGTTCATCGAGTTCAAGACGCCGGGCTTCGGGATCTTCGGCATCACGGGCATCGCGCTGTTAGTGGTGGTGTTTTTCGGTCACCAGGTGGCGGGACTGTCCGGGTATGAACCGTTGTTGTGCTTCCTGTTAGGGGTGGTGCTGGTGGGCATCGAGGTGTTCCTGTTCCCGGGGGTGATGATTTTGGCATTGTCGGGAGCCGCGCTGATGTTGGGTTCGTTGGTGTGGGCGATGCTCGACTTGTGGCCGGGCGAGCCGGTTTCGCTTGGGGGCGACGTGCTGTTGCGTCCGCTGGCCAACGTGATGGCCGGCGTGGTTTTGGCGGTGGGATTTTTCCTCGCGTTGCTGAAGTTTCTCCCCAAAGGCGGGCTGTGGGGCGGGATGGTGCTGGAAACGGCAGTGGCGGGCGAGCCCGCAGCGGTCCGCGCGCTCAATGCCATCGGCGGCGCGGGCGGACTTGAAGGCAAGGACTTGATCGGTCGCACCGGCATCGCGGCCACCGCGCTTTTCCCGAGCGGCCATGTGGAGATTTCCGGCAGGCGTTACGAGGCGAAACTCGCCATGGGATTCGCCGATGCGGGCGTGGCGGTGACGGTCACCGGGGTTTCTGAATTCGGCCTGGTCGTGGAGGTGCTGTCATGACGCTGATCATTCTGTTTTTCGCGCTCGGGATTCTGTTACTCGCGGTGGAGGTGATCGTGCCCGGTGCAATCCTCGGCTCGATCGGCGGCCTGTTGATGTTCGGCGGCTGCGTGAAAGCATTCATGGAATACGGCACCGGCGGCGGCATCATCGCGGTGGCCGTCGCCAGCGCCTTGGCAGGTCTCGCGTTTTACCTCGAGTTCCGCGTTTTGCCCAGAACCCGGATCGGCCGCCGCGCATTTCTAACAAGCGAGATCACCGGGGTCAGCGCGGCGTTTGGCGCAGAGGCCCGCGCTTTGATCGGCAAATCCGCCGAGGCGCTCACGATGCTCTCGCCGACCGGTTACATCCGCGTCGATGGTCAACGCTACGAAGCATACTGCCAATCCGGCCAGGTGCCCGCCGGGGCCATGCTCGAAGTGATTGGCGCCGACAATTTCCGTCTGATCGTTTCCCAAACCCAAACCAACCAACCCGCCATCTAACAAACCAACACACCACCACCACCATGTTCCATTCATCCAATCTGATTTCATCCGCCATGAACTCCATCGCGGCCACCGACACAGGTATCCTCAACCTGCCCACCATCATCCTGATAGTCATTGCCATCCTCGGCTTGCTGCTGTTTGGCATCATCCTGTCGTTCTTCAGCGTCTGGTTGCGAGCCTGGCTTGCCGGGGCTTACGTCGGGTTCACCGATCTGGTGGCCATGCGACTGCGCCAAGTGCCGTACGGCATGGTGGTGGACGCCCGAATCACCGCCAAGAAAGCCGGCATTGAAATCCCTATCAATGACATCGAAGCGCACTTTCTGGCAGGTGGCAATGTGATCCCCACCATCCAGGCGCTCATTGCCGCACAAAAGGCCGGCATCACGCTCGATTGGAATCGCGCCTGCGCCATCGACCTTGCCACCAAGGGATCTGGCAAGAGCGTCGTCGAAGCCGTCCGTACCTCGGTCGATCCGAAAGTCATCGATTGTCCGAATCCCGCGTCCGGCCGTGTGACCATCGATGGCGTCGCCAAGGACGGCATCCAAGTGAAAGTCCGTGCCCGCGTCACCGTGCGCACCAACCTCGACCGCTTCGTCGGCGGTGCCAAGGAGGAAACCATCATCGCCCGCGTCGGCGAAGGCATCGTCACCACCATCGGCTCGGCCGCCAGTTATAAAACCGTGCTCGAGTCGCCTGATAGCATATCGAAAGTCGTCCTTCATCGCGGCCTCGATGTGGGCACCGCCTTCGAAATCCTCTCGATCGATATCGCCGACGTCGATGTCGGGGAAAATGTCGGTGCCAAACTCCAGGAGGCGCAGGCCGAGGCTAACAAGAACATGGCCCAGGCGCAGGCGGAAATCCGCCGCGCGGCTGCCGTTGCGCTCGAACAGGAAATGATCGCACGCGTCGCGGAAATGAAAGCCAAGGTGGTCGAGGCGGAAGCCCAGGTGCCGCTGGCCATTGCGGAGGCTTTCCGCAGCGGTCATCTCGGCGTCATGGATTACTACCGGATGGAAAACGTCAAATCCGACACCCAAATGCGCGGCAATATCGCCAAGGGGGAATAGTCATTAGTCATTGGTCATTAGTCATTGGTCATTAGTCATTAGTTATGGGTCATGAGTCATTAGTCATGAGTTGGAATAAGAAGTGTCAATGCTTTCTCTTTACCAATGACCAATGACCAGTGACCAATGACCTAACCATTTCAGCTTATTCTTATGGACTGGATCTTTGATCACTTTCAAATCGTTTTGTTAATTGCGTTGGCGCTGGGCACGTGGGTGAAGCGGCGCATGGATATGAAACGAATGGAGCAAGAGGAAAGCCAGGAGCGTGAGGAAATGGCGGGTGAGGAGGACGTGTTCGGACCCGACAGCGGTTGGCCGCAACCGCAGCGGCAAGCGGAGCCAGCGGCCCCGCCGCCTATTGTCAGAGCAAGCCCGCCACCGCTCAGGCCCCCAACCGTTCCGACGGCCATGCCTGTTGAGTTATATGATACGGCGGCCCAGCTCAGGCGGCAGCAGGATCTGCAGGAGCGTCTGCGCCAAATCCGGGCATCCAAAACACCCGCCACCGGCGGTGCTACCAAGGCCACCACCACCGGCGGTGCGGCCGCCACCCGCTCCCGCGTGTCCGCAACCCAGCGCCATGTCAACCCGGTTCCGCACGCCAAATCCGGCCTGCCCGGCAGTTTGCGCAGCCGCAAGGAAATCCGCCACGCCATCCTGATGCGCGAAATCCTCGGCCCGCCGGTCGGTTTGCGCTGACCCATCAACTCCGCACCTCCATACTGCAACCAGCAGTCCAAACTCCAACACCACAGCCTGCCGCCCCGCGACAATCCTCATGACGGCCGTTCCGGGAATTGTCGCGGGGACGCGTCATTCCGGGACTTGCCCGGGTCATTTTTCCGGGGTTTATTAATTATTGATGCGGTCGCATCAATAATTGGTAAAGCGGCTGTTTTTCCGGGGTGTCTTTTCCGGGGTTGCCAGCGTGGGGGGGTAGGCTACGATGTGTTTCCCATGACGGCACTTGAAAACACCCACTCTTTGAAATCGCTGGCTGTGTTGATAGACGCGGACAATGCCTCGCCCAAAATTGTCAGCGGGTTGTTGGCAGAGGTGGCGATCTATGGCACGGCCAGTGTGAAGCGCATTTATGGAGATTGGACCAGCGATAGGCTCGGCAAATGGAAGGATGAATTGTTGCATCATTCGATCCAACCGGTGCAGCAATTCGCCTATACCACCGGCAAGAACGCGACGGACAGCGCGATGATCATCGATGCGATGGATCTGCTTTATACCGGGCGCTTTCATGGGTTCTGCCTGGTGACGAGTGACAGCGATTTCACCCGTCTCGCCGCGCGGATCCGCGAGCATGGGCTCATCGTCTATGGCTTCGGCGAGAAAAAGACACCGAGACCGTTTGTGGCGGCGTGCGACAAGTTCGTATATACCGAACTGCTGACTCCTGCTGAAGACAAACCCGCCGGGGCGGCGACGAAAACCCCGATGGCCACACTTCGCAAGGACATACAATTGGTCAACCTCATCGACAACGCGATCAAGGCTTCAACACGGGATGAGAGCGAATGGGCGAATCTCGCAAATGTTGGAGAATTCGTCGGCAAACAATCGCCGGAATTCGATTCGCGAAACTACGGGTACTCCAAGCTTAGCAGTTTGATCGAAGCCATCGGCTTGTTTGAAATCGACCGCACGGAAAAGCACCTGCGCATCCGCCGCAATCCGCAGAAGAATGCCTGATCCCCATCGGTGGTTTCCTCTTGTGCGATATCTGGTTGGTGTGCTAGCAGGGGTGCATGGCGAAGCGGATGTTCATGGCCATCGATCCGCCGGCGCGGATCACCGCCGCGCTGGCGGAACATGACCCGCGGATGCCTGGGCTGCGCTGGCTGCCAGCTTGCAGGATGCATCTCACACTGTGTTTTCTCCCCGCAGTACCGGAGGACGCCGAGGAGCTTCTGATAGATGCGCTAGCCGGGATCCGCCAACCGCCGTTTCAAATCGCACTGCAAGGACTCGGCCGTTTTGTCAGGTCGGGCCATCCGGCGGTGGTCTGGGCCGGAATCGAAAGCGATTCCCCTCCCCTCCGGCGGTTGCAGCACCGGGCATGTGACGCCGCGCGCGCGGCGGGGATCGATCCCGGCAGCGAACGCTTCCACCCCCATCTCACGGTGGGCCGCTGCAAGGGTCTGTTTCATAGGAGCCTCAAGCCGTTGCTCGAGAGACACGAGCGGAGCGATTTCGGATCCTTCGAGGTGAATGGATTCACGCTCTACTCCAGCATCCTCCACCCCCGGGGCGCGGAATATCACGTCGTGTTCCGCCAGCGTCTGGGAGATGTGTGTTTGGCCGACCCTGCGTCACGGCAGTAACTGCAACTAACGTTCTAGCTGTGGCACCGGTGAAATGGAAGGGCTCGAATTCAAAGAAACATGTTATCGCCGGTTGCCACGAGCGTCTTGTTAGCGAAGTTCGTATGTCCGAACGGGTATGATCCGTGCAATATTCTCAAAATCCCGGTCTGCACTGAGTACTGCATAGCCCCTGATGACCGCAGCCGCGGCGACTAGGAAATGACCAGACCGAAGTGTCCACAATCACCTTCATGCCCGTTTGCGGTGCTTACGGTAATCGTAATCCTGGGAATATTCGACCGTCCCAAATATTTCGACGATCCGCTGTTGCTTGTGCCTGGCGATATACTCCTGCAAAGCCTCGGTCACCGCAGCCTTCTTGCTTCGGTGGCGACCAACGCTCACGGCCTCCTTTAAGAGGGTCTGATCAATGTCTAGATTGGTTGCCATGTACGACGCCTCGCACAATGTTCTGTGCGTGTCAAGCCCACATTTGATCCCGCTAACAGTGTCTGCATAAGGATTTACCGCCAAGGCATCAAAGAACACCAAGGGATGCGAAAGAGATTGAGGATTGATTTGAAGAAAGACACGGGCAGGAATGCCCGTGCTCCGTTGTAAGAGAAGACTCAGGCAGGAAAGCCTGAACTCCCAGGAATGCCTGAGCGCCTTTTTTTTCTTCCCTTGGCGTGCTTGGCGGCTTGGCGGTTAATCTTCTCTTCTTCTTGAATCCTCAATCCACAATCCACAATCTCTACCTCTCCCTCTTCACCCATGACCCATCAACTCGTGACCCATGACCTCTTCTATCCTCAATCTTCAATCTGTTGCAAAAATTCCTGTTGCAAAAATTCCTGTTGCATCAGCGGATTCTTCGATTAGGGTCAAGTTGATGTTGGTGCGCTGGAAAGCATGGTTGATGCTGCTGGTCGTCGGGTTGGTCCTACCCGTCGCCGGGTCACCGGTGCTTTTTTGCATGCAGTCGCGCGTGCTGTTGAATGCCGTCGGTGCCTGTGCTGGATGCTCCGATGAAACCGGCTGCGACTGCCATAAGGAAGGCAATTTACCGCTGAAACCGGGCTGTATGGCGGCGGTGAAATTGCTGCCTGATGCGACACCGCAGGTTGATTTCGCGCTGCCGTCCCCGGTGGTGATGGAGGTACTGCCGTGGACGGTGCCGGCTCCGTTGGCGACTCCGCTGGCCGAATTGGCGAACGGTCGGTTGCGGGAGCGCGATCCGCCTGACCCCTTGCCGCTCTATTTGCGGCTGGAATCGCTGTTGCTGTGAGACCGCGGGCGTAATGTCCGCTGGTGCCGCGCCGCTTGTTGGCTGCGGCATGGTCTGATTCGTTGAGGAAGGTTTTCCTCGTCACAGTTTCCGCAATTTCCTTCACATGTCTGATAGTCGTCCAGATCTGACCGCCTTGGTCAGTCATCCTCCTGCTCCGCACACCGCCAAGCGCCACGCCACCTGGTTGTTGCCGGTCGGCGTGTTGCTCGGCTTTGCCCTGGTGTTCCTGTTGTTATTCCGGGATCGGCTGATTCCGGCCCGCGCGGTGCTGGTCGCGCCCGCTGTGGCCATTGAAATCAAGCCTGCGACCGTTGAAAAGCCTGCGTCCCCCGCGCCAGCCACCCCGGTGGCCGGACGGCTGTTGTTCCAAGCGTCCGGCTGGGTCGAGCCCGACCCCCAGCCGATCAAAGTCACCGCACTCACCGATGGCTTCATTGACCAGGTCAACGTGCTGGAAGGTGCCGCAGTCAAGAAGGGCGAGGTGATCGCCACCTTGATTGAAATCGACTCGCGCTTGGCCAAAGAGGCTGCCGCAGCGGAAGTGGAAATGTTGGAAGCCGATCTGGCGGCCCTCACCACGGGGATTGAGACCACCCGATTCAAATTGGACGCCGAGCGGGCGAACCTGCTGGTCAGCGAGGCCGACGCCGCCGAAGCCGCGGATCGGCTCGCACGGTACGAACGGATGGCGGGTGGTGCGGTGCCGGAAACGGAGCGGATCACCACCCGCTACGACAATTCGCGTCGGCAGGCCGCAGTGCTGGCCGGGCAGGCCCGGATCAAGGAAATCGAGCAGGATCTCAAGCGGTTGGCCTTTGAGATCTCGTCGAGGAAGGCCAAGACCGCCTCCGCCCGGGCGAGGCTCGCGCAGGCGACGCTGGCGCATGAACGGACCCGGATCACGGCCCCGCTAGACGGCCGGGTACTGCGGCTATTGGCGGTGCCGGGGCAGAAAAAGATGGCCGGGATAGATGAAGTGGATAGTTCCACCGTCGCCATCCTTTATGATCCCGCGAAGCTCCAGGTTCGGGTGGATGTGCCGCTGGCGGATGCGGCGGGCCTGAGCGTGGGTCAGCAGGTGAGAATCCGCTGCAACCTGCTGCCCGACGAGGTTTTCAACGGCGAGGTAACCCGCATCAGCGGCGAGGCGGACTTGCAGCGCAACACGTTGCAGGCCAAAGTCCGGGTCATCAATCCAGCCGCCAAGCTGCGTCCCGAGATGCTCTGCCGGGCTGAGTTTCTCGATACCGCCAGCAACCCGAACCCCGCCGGAAGTCCGGCGGCGAACGCCGGCAATCTCGCGGTGTTCGTCCCGGAATCTGCCATCAGCGATAGTGCGGTGTGGGTCTGCGACCCGGACACCAAACGCGTCAACCGCCGCGCGATCATCAGCACCGCCGAGACCCGCGATGGCTACCGCCGCCTCGAATCCGGGATACGTCCCGGCGAATGGATCGTTAGAGAACCCGCCGGCCTCCGGGAGGGGCAGCGGGTCAACCCGAAAGTCAACCTGTGAACCCGCTCACCCCCAGCCATCTTCATTGCGCCATGATCCACTGCCACGCCATCACCAAGTCCTACCGCAAGGGCCCCAATCTCGTCACGCCGCTGGAGAAACTCGATCTAACCGTCAAGCGCGGTGAGTTTCTCGCCCTGATGGGACCGTCCGGTTCGGGAAAAACCACCTTGTTGAATCTGCTCTCCGGGATTGACTCGCCAACCAGCGGCTCGCTGGTGATCGACGGCAACGACATTGCCACCTTCTCCCGGCGCCAGCTCACCCAATGGCGCGGCCGCAACATCGGATATATTTTCCAACTCTATCATCTGGTGCCGGTGCTGACCGCGTTTGAAAACGTCGAACTGCCGCTGCTGCTCGCCCCGCTCGGCCGCCGCGAGCGACGGGAAAAGGTCGAGGCCGCCCTGGCGCTCGTCGGGCTGGCCGATCGCATGCATCACACGCCGAGCGAGTTGTCCGGCGGCCAGGAACAGCGGGTGGCCATCGCCCGCGCGCTGGTCGCCGATCCGCCCCTGCTGGTGGCCGACGAACCCACCGGCGACCTGGACCGGGAGTCGGCCACGCACATTCTGGGCCTGCTGCGGTCCTTGGTCCAAGAACATGGCAAGACGATCGTCATGGTCACCCATGACGCCAAGGCCGCCGCCGCCGCGGACCGCATCTTACACCTGGAGAAGGGGCGGTTGTTGGAACAGGGGGATAGGTGATTGAGTATTGAGTATTGGTTATTGGTTATCAGTTATTAGTTATAGGTTATCTGGAAAATTACTGTTATGCGTCCACTTGCGTTATTACCTTTGGCATTCAAACAACTGGTGCGGCACCGGTTGCGGACGTTGCTCACCGTGTTGGGGGTGGCGGCCGGTATGTTTTTGCTGACAGCGGTGGAAACGCTGCAGCATTCGCTGGCGGAGGCCACCGAGACGACCGCGGCGGACACCACGCTGGTGGTCTATCGGGAAAACCGGTTTTGTCCGGCCACCAGCCGCTTGCCCGAGCATTACGCGGATGAAATCCGGGGCATCCCCGGCGTCCGCGAGGTGGTGCCGGTGCAGGTGGTCGTCAACAACTGCGGCGCCAGCCTGGATGTGATCGCGTTCCGCGGCGTGCCCGACGGGCTGCTGCTGAAGTACGCGCCGGAAATTTCGATCATCGAGGGCGATCTGTCGCTCTGGGAAAAGCGCGATGATGGCGCCTTGTTGGGCGAGCAGTTTGCCCGGCGGCGAGGACTGTCGGCGGGGGATACCTTTGACGCGGTGGGCATCACGGTGCATGTCTCGGGCATCATCCGTTCGCCGTTCGCGCAGGATAACAACGTGGCATACGTCAAGCTGCCGTTTCTCCAGCAAGCGTCCAAGACCGGTCTCGGTGTGGTCACCCAGTTCAACGTCAGGGTCAATTCCTCCAGCGACCTCAAAACGGTGGCTGCCGCCATTGACAGCAAGTTCAAAGCCGACCAGCAACCGACCAACACGCGGCCCGAGAAGGCGTTTTTCGCCGAGACGGCGAGCCAGTTGATCGAATTGATCGGCTTCACCCGCTGGCTGGGACTGGGAGCGGTGCTGGCGGTGATCGGGTTGGTGGCCAACGCGATCCTGCTGGTGGTGCGTGGCCGGGTGAAGGAGAACGCGGTGCTGCGGACGCTCGGCTATCCGGGCCGGGCGATTCTGTTTCTGGTGATCAGCGAGGGCGGAATGCTGGGGTTGCTGGGAGGCTTGTTAGGAACGGGCCTGGCCTGGGTGTTCCTGCGTTGGCAGAGCTTCACCATCGGCAGCGAAGGGCACCTGCTGGCCATCCGGCCGGAAGTGGTCACCGCGCTTTTCGCAATTGCCACCGCGCTGTTGCTCGGTCTGCTCGCCTCGGTCTTTCCCGCCTTCCAAGCCATCCGCCAACCCATCGTCAGGAGCCTGCGGGATTAGACCCGGAATTTCACAACTATCATCCTCATGCTTCCCTTCACTTACGCGCTTCGCAATCTGTTTCGTGACAAATCCCGGCTGGCCCAGACGGTCGGGGGGAGCGCGTTGGTGGTGTTGTTGGTGATGGCGGCGGGCGCGCTCAACAACGGCATGACCGAGGTGCTGTCCGCTTCGGGGTCGCCGCTCAACGCGATTTTGTTGGGGGCGGGCAGCGAGGAGAGCATCCAGCGCAGCGAGATCCCGGAACGCACGGCGGGAATCGCAGGTGCCGCCGTCCAAGGCGTGGCCAAGCCGCTCGGGACAACGGCGGTTTCCACGGAAATCCAATACATGACCTATCTGGAAACGGCGCCCGGAACCCGCAGTCCAGGGGTGTTTCGGGGGGTGACGCCGCAGGCCCTGCTGGTGCATCCGGAAGTGCGCTTGCTGGAGGGGCGCTTCCCGGCCGCCGGCGAAGTGATGGTGGGGCGGTTGGCGTGGCGGAAACTGCATCTAACAGCCGCGCAACTCAAACCCGGGACGCGACTCCGGCTGGATGGCTCCGATGTGACCGTCAGCGGCACGTTCGCGGCACCGGGCACGGTGTTGGAATCGGAGGTCTGGGCGCCGCTCAGCGACATCCGCATGCTGGCGCAGCGCGAGACGGTGTCGTGCGTGGTGCTGCGGCTGGAAACGCCCGATGATTTTGCCGAAGCGGACTTGTTCAGCAAACAACGGCTCGATCTGGAACTCACGGCGATCCGGGAAAGCGACTACTATGCCGCACTGAGTTCGTTTTTCCGGCCGCTCCGCGTGATGACCTGGATCACCGCCGGATTGGTGGCCGCCGGGGCGGTGTTTGGCGGACTCAACACCCTCTACGCCGCCTTTGCCTCGCGCATCCGCGAACTGGCAACCCTCCAGGCGATCGGCTTCACCCGCCGCATCATCCTCCTGAGCCTGATCCAGGAAAGCCTGCTGGCGTGCCTGGTCGGCACCCTGGTGGCCTCGGTGCTGGCGATCCTGTTCTTGGATGGCCGGACGATCCCGTTTTCGATCGGTGCCTTCACGGTGGCCATCACGCCGCAGATTGCCTGCGCCGGGCTGGTGACTGGCACGCTGTTAGGGGTGTTTGGCGCCTTGCCGCCGGCCCTGCGATGCTTGCGGCCGCCGCTGCCGATCGCTCTCCGTTCCGCTTGATCCCAACCATTCTCCCTGAACTGAAAACCACCAAACCACCATATCCACTGACCACCTCATGAAAACGACACCACTGCTGCTGTTCCCCGTCATTTGCCTGTGTTTTGCCGGCTGCGGGAAGAAACCGACCACCGCCGTTGAGCCCCAGCTCCCCGCGGTGGCGCTCGACACCTTTTTCGCGCCCAGCGCCGCCACTGCGGCCGGCGCGATCCACACGCTGCGCGCCACCGCCAAGCCGGGCGATCCGGTGGTGGTGACCGGCCGCATCATGGGGCGCGACAAACCGTTCGTCGAGGGGCGCGCGGCGTTTGTGCTCGGCGATCCCGGGGTGCTGACGCCGTGCAATGAGAAACCCGGCGATGAATGCGCGACCCCGTGGGACGCTTGCTGCAATTCCAGCGAAGAAAAACAAGCCGGCACCGCCACGATCCAACTGGTCGGAGCGGATGGCCGGGTCATCAAACAGGGGCTCAAGGGGCTCCACGGGCTGACCGAATTGAGCATGGTCACCGTCACCGGCACCATTGACAAAACCTCCTCCGCCGAGGCGCTCATCATCAACGCCAGCAAGCTCCATGTGCGGACCACGCCCTGAGCAAGGGTCAGACCTCCCGCGCCGCCGACCAACCCCCCATCCCCCCCTAAAATCCTTGCAAGTGCCAACATGCTGAAGTTAGGCCAAGTTTTCTGTCTGGTCTCTGGTCTCTGGTCTCTGGTCTCTGGTCTCTGGTTTCCGGGGTCTGAGGCGAAGCCTCGCTAGTGTGCCGGACGTTAAATAGCTATTCATAATTAATTCTTGCCGCTGGTCTTGGCGAGGGCGTCCTTAGCCCGTTGGATTTTTCTGAGGATTTCCTGCCCTTCGGCCTTCCAAACGTATCGCTTCGGGTCGAGATC
>CAISTY010000213.1 GCA_903888515.1 Akkermansiaceae bacterium
AAGCAATCGCGACATCGGGCAAAACCACCCGCATCCGCCATCGCGGCTTCGCCTTGGTGGTGACGCTCAGCCTGATGATTCTGTTGACCATTCTGGCGGTCGGCTTGCTAAGTCTTTCGACACTTGCACTCCGCACCGGTAGCGAAGCTCAGGCCATGGCCGTGGCACGGGCGAATGCGCGTCTGGCGCTGATGCTGGCCCTTGGAGACCTCCAACAATCGCTGGGGCCGGACAAGGCGGTTACCGCCACATCCGGTATTCTCCAGAGCCCCGGGAAACCCGGCCTCACGGGAGTATGGAACTCGTGGGACTATGATCCTTCTTCCGGCAGTCTGGATTACAACGCTCCTAAAACCCAAACGGCAACCGACAGTAATTCAATTGGCTTCAGGCGCTGGCTGGTCTCCAGTCCTGAACCGGATGCAGTGACCGCGCGTGATTTCGGCACTAGCGCGTGGTCCGGGGATACCATCACGCTGGCGGATAAAGCGACTTTCGGGGGTGCTTTGCCCGGCGGGCGGCCGATTGTCGCAGGCAAGGTGCCCCTATCAAAAAACGGCAAGGTGCAAGGCGGTTACGCCTGGCACGTCACGGATGAGTCGATGAAGGCGCGGATCAATCTCTATCGGGATCCCCGTGACCAACCGACCCTCGCCCAACAGTGCGCCTTGCTGGCGGGCCACCGGCCGGATGTCGCAGTCATGGATCAAGCCTTGAAGTTCCTGCCCAAGGATGCGACGCGACCGGAATACACCCAAGCCAAGGAAGGCGCGCCCAAGATCACCAGTCTCGGCCAGGTCGAATTGCTCGGCGACCAGAATACGCCCAGGGAGACTATCAGGAAATTCCGCAATGACGTGACGCCCTACTCGTTAGGAGTGCTGGCGGATGTGCGCAAGGGCGGACTCAAGCGCGACCTGTCATCCATCTTCGAGATGAGCGCCTCATCCAAAGCCGTCACCCTGCCGCCGGATTATGTCAACAAGGGTCTATACCAATCCACCCACG
Organism: Akkermansiaceae bacterium; assembly: GCA_903888515.1. Taxonomy (GTDB): domain Bacteria; phylum Verrucomicrobiota; class Verrucomicrobiia; order Verrucomicrobiales; family Akkermansiaceae; genus Luteolibacter. The sequence continues at coordinate 1,009 of CAISTY010000213.1, forward strand.
GCATCAGCGGGGTTTCCGATCCCAAATGGAGCACGCTGTCTTCTTATTACAACATCTTCAAAAATCTCTCCAACCCCAATAGCGCCCCGAAATATTCCGAGGTGCCCTCAACCAACATGCCAATGCCAGCCGTCGGCAGCCTGCCGACACAGCCGGTCGAGTTCGCGCCGGTTCCGGTGATTGCCAAAATGCAGGTCATCTTCAGTGTTGTTACGAATTTTGACCATCATAGATCTTACGATGGCAATCATGGTAAAGTTCACTTGATGTATACCCCTATCGTCACCCTCCACAATCCCTACAATGTCAGTATTTCATTCGATATGATGGAGGTGGGCTTCGACAGCTTGCCGATAGGATTCGACTTCAAAGCCGTTGGCGTCTCCACAGGCAATGTCCCCTTTAACGAGCTCTATGACCCTGGCCGAACAGCGGGCTTTATCGCCAAAGCGGTCGTGCTGAAAATCGCGAATTGGACTGGATATGACAGCACCCGCAGCGGAACCAGGACGGAGGCCCAGATTCAGGCTGAAGCGGATGCTGAAAACAACGATCCCAAAGGCCCCTCGATTTCCATGATGCCGGGCCAAACCCTCATCTGTACTCCCTATTTGGATCCCAGCGCATCCTTCGGCAGCGGTAATCGCGAGACTTATTTCGACTATGGAAATACCCTCAGCCGGTCGATCAAGACCAAGCCGGGTTACAACGGACCATTCATCGGCCTGTGTTTCGACTGGCTCAATTCCTTCGGTTCACCGAAGTTTCTGAATGGCACATTGGATCCGGACAACCCGATTCAGGTGACTTGCAGCCCGGTTTTGCCCACCCACGGTGGCAGCGCCTCGTTTGATGTGAAGGTGAAAATCACTGTCGGCAACTATACGCGCGACTACGGTGGCATCCGCTTTGTATACCCGGCCCTTACGGATTTGAATGGCACGATCCGATCAGTAACATTTGATACCACGATGAAAAACTCTTACGTGGAGCGCGATGATCCGGTCAGCAATCACGCCAATGCCAAGCCATTCGCCCTGTTCTCCGCCTATGCCCGGACAACCAACGGAGGTGTCAATGAAGCGGGCGTGCGCTCGGCCAATAGCGTGCTTGGCAACGCTTTGCTCAATGGCCGTTTTGCCGGCAAACCGTTCCTGTTCAACAATCCCGCGACTCCCATATCCATGGCCAACCTGAGAAACAGCAAGTTGGGAGCCATGTCTTATGAATTAAGCCTGGAACCAGTCAATATCGGCAGTCTGAATCGTATCCTGCAAAGCGACGCCACCAACCGCACGCGATACCTCACCGGCAACACGACCAGTCAAGGCATGAAATCCGGCAGCTATCTGGAACTTCCTGTCGGGCCGATGCAAACGATCGCGGATTTCCGCCGCTCCAATGCCCTGGCATCGCCGTTTGCGCCGGGTTTCGTCCAACCGCTTGGCAATTCCACGGCGTCCCCGCTGATATCGACGAGCAAGGTCTCGGAGCCCGGCCCCGATGGCTACAATCTGCTAGACCACTCCGTCCTGGCCAACCACGCGCTCTATGATGGCTTCTATTTCTCGACTTTCGCCACCGATGGCGCAACAACGCCTGGCGACACGTTCAACAGGTTCATGGATGGAACCAGGCCGCTGGGCGCCCAGACATTCCAACCCTACCTGCCCGAGGGAACCACCGCGCAGCAGGCGGCCGCAACGCTGTTTGCGGCAGGCAAGCCGAAAAACGACGCCTGTCAGAAAGCGGCGCGCTATCAGATGGTGCAAGGACCGTTCAACGTGAACTCCACCAGCGTGAATGCATGGAAGGCCAAACTGGCAGCCATGCGCGGCTGCAGCGCCCCGATTATCAAATTGCTGGATGGCACTAAAACCCAACAGGCGGCGGTGAACAATCCCATCTTCCCGATGTCCCTGCCGAATGCCGCGGCATGTGATCTTTCCCAGGATTTGGCGACGGACCCGGGCAAGGAAAACCGCTGGAACGGCTTCCGCCAGCTCACGGATGCAGAACTCGACACGCTGGCCAAACGCATCGTCGATGAAGTGAAATCGCGCGGCCCGTTTCTCTCGATGTCCGAATTCGTGAACCGCCGCATAGGAGCTAACAGCCCGCTCACGCAAAGGGGGGCGCTGGAGGCCGCGATCGAGGCGGCGGGTGTCAATAACGCAACCTTCACCAATCAAATTCCCATCCAGGCGGATGACATGGCAGATGCCACAATCTACGGCTTCAAAACCCCGGCGGTCGTCACCGGCAATCCCGCGGCGGGTGCGCCCGGATGGATCAGCCAAGGTGACCTGATGCGCATCCTGGAGCCTGCCGCGACCGTCCGCTCGGATACCTTTGTCATCCGGGTATGCGGCGAGTCAAAGAACGGTGATAGATTGATCCGCGTTTATGCGGAGGCTGTTTGTCAACGCATCCCCGAGTATCTCGAGCCGGACACCACTCCCGCATCCAGTGGTGTGACAGCCTCCTCCGTGATCAACACCAAATTCGGCCGCCGCGTGAAACTGGTGTCGTTCCGCTGGCTGTC
>CAISTY010000214.1 GCA_903888515.1 Akkermansiaceae bacterium
AGGATTGTTGATTTTTGATTGGTGAAGTGAGCTTGCTTGGCGCGGATGCTCGGTTTCAAGCTCAGATCAAAAATCCAAAATCAACAATCGACAATCATCAATCCAAGTCGGAAATGATCACGATGCCCGGGGTTTCGCTTCGTTAGGTGCTAATTGAACAGTATTGGGCGTCCCGCCTGTCTTGACCGACGGGCTTCCAGCCTGTCGTTTTCATTGGCGGACAGGCGGGACGCGCTGTCAGCCTTCACAGGCTGGCAGCCTCTTCTCCTATCAAAAATCGTTAACTGGACCGTATTGGGGAAACCGCCCTGGTGGGATTGCAATGTGGCCCGGACTCTCGCCCTGCCATTCATTCAGCGTGCCTGATGGTTTATTCCTGAAATCCGGAAATTTCCTGCCGCCCGTCCACTTATTCCGCTTGCGTGATTGGTCCTGGTTGTTACGATTTTTCTGTTCTTAACACAAATAGGTGCGCACAAACCGAAAATACCGTACGAAAACCCCTCATGTTCCCCTGATGTTTGCGGGTTTGTTGACCGCTGCCGTATGGGCGGATTCCGACCCGAACGCCGCAACCCGGTTGTCGGAAATCGTGGTGGTGGGCACGCCGATCATCGAGGCGAACCGGCTGACCCCGTTAGGCGGGCAGGTCACCGAGGTATCGGAAGAACAAATCAAGGAACTGAACGCGCAGGATTTGCCATCGGCCTTGCGGCGGACGCCGGGGGTGGTGATCTCGCGGCACAACCCGGTTGGCAGTTTTGGCGGTGGCGACGGCGGGTCGGTGTTCATTCGCGGCATGGGCGCGTCGCGGCCGGGCGCGGAAATTCAGATGGCAATGGACGGGATTCCGCGGTTTGTGAGTGTCTGGACGCATCCGTTGATGGATACGTTGAGCGTGGACAACGCGATGCGCTTGGATGTGTACAAGGGCGCGCAGCCGGTGTTGTTCGGCAACATGGCCTTCGGGGTGGTGGATGTCGTGACCAAACGCCAGTCGGATCCCGGCTTCCACACCGCGCTGCAGTTGGCTGGCGGATCTTACGGCAGTTTCATTGAATCCGCCGAGCACGGCGGCAAGTCCGGGCCACTCGACTATTATTTGATCCAGAGCTACCGGAGCGCGAATGGACATCGCGCCAATGCCAGCGGCGAGCTTCAGGATTACCTGGGGCGGATCGGCTACGACATCAGTGCGAACTGGAACCTCAGCGTCTTGTTCAACCTTACCGATAACTCGGCCCAGGATCCCGGTGATATCCGAACCGGCATCAACCAAGGGCGTTTCGACACCACCACCGACTTCGGCGTGATCACGTTGGCCAACCATTATGAGTCCGCCGATGGCTGGGTGAAACTATACTGGGATCATGGCGCCATTGACTGGTTCGATCAATTCAACACCGGCACCGCCCGCAATGATGCCGACACGCTGACTCGTTGGGACAACTACGGCGTCAAAGCCCGTGAATCGTTCCGCCCGTGGCACGGCGGCGAACTGCTGGCAGGCCTGGATGTCGACCATATCAGTGGCAAAGCCACTTTTGTCACTCCCCCGGGAACCCCACGGCATTTTGATCGCGAAACCTTCCGCATCATCCAACCCTATGCCATGATCAGCCAGCAGTTCGACCTTGCGGATGGTGTTTGGATCAAGCCATCGGCCGGCGTGCGCGGATTCTTCCATAACAACTATGACACCGAAGCAGGACCACAAGCCGGTCTGGTGTTCAACTTCCATGACACCCGGTTGCACTTCGGTTACGCGCGCGGCGTCAACTACCCGGGCATCTTTGTCGAGACTCTCAGCGAAATGTTCCAGCCCGGCGACAACCTCCAGGACCAACTCCAAGCCGAAACCCTCGACCACTTCGAACTCGGCATCCGGCAGGACTTCGGCAAGCATTTGCGGGTCGAGGTGAACGGCTTCTTGGACAACGGGAATAACCGCATCCTCACCGTGCCGCCACCGCCGTTTCCACCCACCTGGCAGAATGTCGGCGCCTTCGACACCCACGGCATCGAAGCCTCGGTCACGGTCACGCCTTGTCGCGACTTGTCGCTGTTTGCCGGCATGACGTGGCTGGAGGCCCACCCGGGCGACCTGCCATACACGCCGCAGTGGACGGCGAGCGCGGGCGTGAGTTGGCGGTTTCTCGACCACTTCCTGCTCAGTGTGGACGGCTCGTTTGTTGACGAGCAAACCGTGCTGTCGCGCAATCGTTCCTCCACGGCAGTCAGCACCGAGCGCATCGGTTCCTGTTTCCTGCTGAATGCCCGGCTGGCCTATCAGTTCCCGCTGCCATGGGCGGACGGCAGCGGCGAAGTCTTCATTGCCGGTGAAAATCTAACGGATGCCGACTACCAATACAAACCCGGTTACCCGATGCCCGGCATCAACGGCATGACGGGAGTGCGGCTGACATTCTAGCACCCCTTGGCGAACCCGGTGAGCGTACTGAAATGAGAAATCGCGAACTTGCATATTGCGGACTTTTCGGTGCGGCGGCCCTGCTGCTGCCGGTGCTGTTTCACCTCATCCATCTGGGGCGCGTCTTCATGCCGATGTACCTGCCGCTGGTGGCCCTGGCGTTCTTCGTGCGTCCCGGCATGGCGTCCCTGACCGCGGTCACGGTTCCGCTGTTGTCAGGTGCGGCCACGGGCATGCCGCCATTCTATCCGCCGATCGCCCCGATAATGGCCGCGGAACTGGCCGCGATGGCCCTGATGATAGGCCTGTGCCGCTGGATCCTTCCGCGCGCCCCCGCGTTGGTGATCCTGATACCCGCGCTGGTTTTCGGCAGGGTCATCAACGCGGGACTCATGTATCTGGCGGCAAGTTACATGAAACTGCCGGCGACTTTTGTGGCGGGAATCTCATTCCTGAGCGGCTGGCCGGGGATGATTCTGATGCTCGTCGCCATCCCTGCGATGATGCGCTTGTCAAGGGAGCATTTACATACAACGATGGAAACACAAACCCATGACCCATAATACCACCACCAATCCCCGCTTGGAGTTCTTCGACTCGATCGCCGACCAATGGGATGGTTGGCATGATCTGGCGGATCTATCCCGGAATCTGAATGCCGTCCTTGATAAGTTGAGCATTGATCCAAGCGCCACGGTGGTGGATGCCGGTTGCGGCACGGGCAATCTCACGGTCTCTCTGCTCAATGGAACGCTTGGCCCGTCCGGCAGAGTCGTCGCTGTGGACATCTCGGCAAAAATGCTCGATCTGGCGCGAAACAAAGTGACCGACCCCCGCGTCGCCTGGCATTGCGCGGCGGCTGAGCAACTGCCATTGGACGATGGCACGGCAGACCATGTGATATGCTTTTCCGCATGGCCGCATTTTCATGATGCGGCCGCAGTCACCCGTGAATTCCGCCGGGTGTTGCGCACCGGAGGATCCCTGCACATCCTGCATTTGATCTCGAGGTCGCAGGTCAACCGCATCCATGCGCAGGCTCATCCTTCCGTACACCATGACATATTGGCTCCCGCCAGCGAGATCGCCAAACTTCTCGAAACGCATGGGTTCCGCGTCATCAACATGACCGATGATGATCGCTGCTATTGGATCACCGCACACAAACTCGGATAACCCGGTGAAATCCTTACCCGATTGGTGGGGCACCGGCAGTGCCCGCATGCGAAGCCTGGCACCCTCCGCACGACTGGCCTGCGGGGCGCTCGTCTTCGCCACTTGCCTTGTTTCTCCGGTGCCATCAACACCGGGCATTTGCATCGGCGGCGGTGCGGTTATCGGTTGGGTGGCGCTTTGCGGTCTTCCGCGCAGGCGGCTGCTCGCATTGGGCCTCTATTCCATGGCGCTGTTTCTGCCTCTATTCCTACTCACGCCTTGGCTGGCATGTGCCGGGCCTGCCCGGGGCAACCCATGGTTGGTTGCGGCGGAAATCCCGCTGGCCATGAGCCTCCGCGGCACCGCTTGCGTGTTTGTCTGCGCGGCGACAATGGCGGTTTTCGACATGGCCGATTTTGGCGCGGCACTTGGCGCCGCGCCACTGCCGCGCATCCTCAAACAGATCCTCATGCAGATCGCGCATCAGACGGCCATGTTGACGAATGAATCGCAACGCATCGCAGCCGCCGTGAAAATCCGCGGGTTGCCGTTAGGGATGGCTTGCAAACTGAGGTTTCTCCCGGCATTGCCCACCATTTGGTTGCTGCGCATCATGAATCGCGCCGAGCGCATTGCCGCGGCAATGGACATGCGGGGCTTCGAGTCCTTTTCCCGCTCATCGTCTGCCGGCTTTTCCCTGCTGGATGGGCTCGCCGTAACATCCGCCTTGCTCGTGTTGGGCGCAAGTATATCTATCCGATGGTTGCATGCCTGATGAAATCCGCCCTGTCATTCTGCAACGTCTCGGTGCGTTACCGCCCGCAAGATCCCTTTGTCCTGACGGGGATCTCGCTGGACATCGCCCCCGGCGAGCGCGTGGCGCTGTTAGGACTCAATGGCTCCGGCAAAACCACCCTGCTCTATGCCGCAGTGGGCCTCGTTCCGTTTGATGGTTGCATTTCGATATGTGATGTCGAGTTGTCACGCGCGACCGAACGATCCATTCGCGATCACGTCGGCTTCCTGTTCGGGATACCCGAGGACCAGATCCTTTTCCCTAACGTGCTCGATGACATCGCCTTCACCCTGGAACGCCGGGGCGTTCCCCGCGTGGAGGCGCGCCAGCGGGTGTTGCCTGTCATGAAAAGGCTCGGCGTGGAGGACCTGGCCGCACGCCCGCCACACCGCTTGTCACACGGCCAGATGCAGCGTGTCGCCTTGGCCGGAGCGCTCGTCTCAAATCCGCCGCTCCTGTTGTTAGACGAACCTTCCGCAGCGCTTGACCCTGTGGGCAAAAAGGAGACTGCGGAATTACTTGTTTCGTTGAACACCGCCATGCTCATCGCAACCCATGACCTTGATTTCGCGCGTCTGACATGCAACCGCTTCGTCGTGCTCGCCAACGGCATCATCGCGCAAGATGGTTCCAGTCCCGAACGTATCGCACGCTACTGGTATCCACAGACGGACAATACCAATGGGCAAGCCATTAGGAAAACATGAGATACAAACGGGAATTCATCGGAGAGGCATTGGGCACGTTTGTGCTGGTGCTGTTCGGCTGCGGATCGGTTGCGGTATCCGTCCTGTTTGATGCTCATCAAGGATTGATGCAGGTGGCGCTGGCTTGGGGTATCGGTGTGACGCTCGCGATTTATCTCACCCGCCATCTGTCATGCGCCCACCTCAACCCTGCGGTCAGTCTTGCGATGGTTGTCAGCAAGCGCATGTCAGCAAGGAAGCTGCCGACATATTTCGGTGCGCAGTTCGCCGGTGCCGTTCTTGCAGGGCTGATATTGTATGCGCTGTTCGCTCCTTCGATCGCCACATACGAGAATGCCCACGGCATTGTTCGCGGCACGCCTGAATCCATCAAAACAGCGATGATGTTCGGTGAATTCTATCCGAATCCGGGATCAACGGCCGCGGTTTCGTTGCCGTTGGCAATCGGGACGGAAGCTTTCGGAACGTTCTTGCTGGTCATGATGGTTTTCGCGCTTACGGAAGGATGCAATGTCGGACGTCCGAACGATGCCCTGGCACCCGTGTTCATTGGTTTGACCGTGACTTCGATCATCTGCCTCATCGCGCCGCTGACCCAGGCCGGCCTGAACCCGGCGCGCGATCTCGGCCCCCGCATGGTCGCCTGGCTGATGGGTTGGGGCGACGCAGCGTTTCCAGACCATTCCGGTGGATTCCTGCATGTCTATGTTTTTTCCCCGTTGATCGGCGGCGCACTTGCGTCATGGTTCTTCGGGCGAGTGTTGGAACCAGCCATGAATTTCCCAGGCGACAATTGCGATTGCAAATCAGACGAACCCGATTCAACGAAATAAGACAGACCATGAAAACACGATTGATCCTTGTCGGCGGCTTCCTTGGTGCCGGTAAAACCACTTTGCTCTGGGAGGCGGCCCAAAGGTTCGCCGAACGAGGCCTGCGGGTGGGATTGATCACTAACGACCAAGCGCCCGAACTCGTCGATACCGCGTTCCTTGCACGCGATAACGTCAAAGTCGCGGAGGTCAACGGCAGTTGCTTCTGCTGCAATTTCCAAGGCCTGCTAGACGCCGTGGACCAGGTCAGGACGGCTGCTGACGCGGATGTGATCATCGCCGAACCGGTGGGAAGTTGCACCGATTTGTCAGCGACCATTTTGCAACCGTTGAAGGATTTCTGTCGGAGCGAGTTGGTGGTGTCTCCCCTGTCAGTCATGACGGATCCCGCGCGACTCGCTGACATCCTTGATGGCGGCACGGCGGGCTTGCATTCCAGCGCAGCATATATCTTCCGCAAGCAGATGGAGGAAGCAGACCTCGTGGTCATCAGCAAGTCGGATTTGCTCAGTGCGGACGAACTTGAAGTGCTCAAGAAGCGGCTCGCCCAAGCCTACCCCCGCGCGGAAATCTCCGCCGTGAGCGCAAAGACGGGGGATGGACTGGATGAGTGGCTGGATTCGGTTGCCGCGCAATCCGAGTCCGGACGGCATGTCGCCGCAGTGGATTACGATGTTTACGCGGAAGGCGAGGCGGTTCTGGGGTGGCTCAACGCAACCCTCGCGCTGCGTGGGAAACCGACGGAGTGGAACGTTTTTGCCGAGAGACTCTTGCGCGGATTGAGCCAATGCTTTGACAGTAGGGGCGCAGCTGTCGGTCATGTGAAACTCATGCTGGTCGCTGACGACGGCTTTCTGATTGGAAACCTGACTGGCAAGGGAGACACTCTCAACATTCGAGGTCATGCAGGGACCAGCTCCTCCGCTCGTCTGATCATCAACGCCCGCGTGCAGATGACACCGGATGTTCTTGAGGAAATCGTGCGCGGCAGGGTTGTCTCAAGTTGCAGCGGGGACCTAACGGCAACCGATGTGGCTTGGCGGTGTCTGAGACCGGGACGGCCAAAGCCGACTCATCGCTACAACCATGTGGTGACCTGCTGATTCGGGTGCATAGACGGTGGCGGTGTAGGAGAGCACGATGGGCACGCCGGTGGCGGCGATGAGCGTCATGATTCTGAGGCGGCCGCCTCATGGAGACCGTGTCGGGCCTGCCACCCGCAACCGGGGGCCATCCTTTGACGTGGGGTTTGA